>DAOUBS010000253.1:0-14607 GCA_034432435.1 Anaerolineae bacterium | reverse complement strand
ATGTACGCCCCGGCACCGAGGTGCGTATAAATCTCGATGTCTTGGCCGCTGCCGAGGATGTCCTTGCCGACCAGGTTACGCTTGCGCATCTCCTCAATGCAGGCGTCCAGTTGGTTAGCGACCTCCAAATATTCCCCGCGCAGGTAGATGTAGGCCGTCTTTGCGCCAATGGCATACGCGGCGATCAAACAGCCCTCCAAGAACTGGTAGGGGTTCTTCTCCATGATGAGACGGTCTTTGAACGTCCCCGTCTCAGATTCATCCGCGTTCAGCACCAGATACTTCACCGGCTCGTTGACCGGGATGAAGCTCCACTTGACGCCCGTCGGGAAGCCAGCGCCGCCGCGCCCGCGCAGGCCGCTAGCCTTCACCTCGTCGATCACTTGCGCCGGGGTCATGCTCAGGGCTTTCTTCAGCCCCATCCATCCATCGTGCTTGCCGTATTCCTCGATGTCGGTGAAATCGGCGTTTACGTCCTTATACCGTAGAAGAATGCGCTTCGTCTCTGCCATACCAATACACCCTCACTCACTCAAACGTCTTCAAATGCTCGTTCACAAGGTCACGCCACTCTGCAATCAGCGCCTGCAAGTCAGCATCGCCGCTGCGCGCTTTTTCAAGAAAGAGGCGCATGTCGTCCATCGTCAGGCCATTGGGCTTCTCTACCATGTGGAAGTTGCACTGCAGCATCGGCGCGCGGTCACACGCCCCCAAGCACATGACATGCTCGGCGGTGAACATCCCGTCCTCAGTGGTCCCCCCCTCTTCGATGTGCAGCTCATGCAGCAGCTCATGGTGGAACTCGTCAGCCCCGCGCAGCGCGCAGGCCAAATCAGTGCAGACTTGCAGCCAGTACTTGCCTTTGGGCTTCTCGCTGTACATCGTGTAGAAACCGGCGATGCTGCGCACCTGCGTCGGGTCGATCTCGATGATCTGCGCCACTTCGTTCACCGCGTCGTCGTTCACCCAGCCGTATTCCTCTTGCGCAATGTACAGCAGCGGCATCACCGCCGAGCGCTTGTCGGGATATTTGCTGAGGTGCAGCGCGATGCGATCAGCGTATTTCGGGTTGCCAATGATAGCCATACTCTCTCCTGTCCTAGCGGTCGCAGTCGCCCAGCACAATGTCAACACTGCCGATGATGGCGATCAAATCGGCGATCATGTGCCCCTCAGCCAGCGTCGGGATGGCCGCGATGTGCATGAAAGACGGCGTCTTAAAGTGGACGCGGCGCGGCTTGTTGCCGCCCGTGCCGTGCAGATAGCACCCCAACTCGCCCCGCGGCGATTCTACCGAGACGTACACTTCTTCATCGGGCGCGTCAAAGCCATACGTCCACAGCTTGAAGTGGTGGATGACCGCCTCCATGCTGCGGCCTAGCTCGCTGCGCGGCGGGAACACGTACTTACGGTTGTTGCTGCGGAACTCACCCTTAGGTGTCAGCCGCTTGAGGCCCTGCTGGATAATCTTGACGCTCTCGCGCAGTTCTTGCAAGCGGCACATAAAGCGGTCGTACACGTCGCCATGCTCGCCCAGTGGCACATCAAACTCGTAGGTCTCGTAGCCGCTGTAGGGCTGTGCCTTACGAATATCCCAGTTCACACCGCTGCCGCGCAGCGATGCCCCGGTCACGCCCAGCGCCAGCGCCACATCCGGTTCCAGCACGCCCACGCCCTGCGTGCGATCTTTCCAGATCGGGTTGTTGACCAAGAGCGCCTCGTAGTCGTCGATCTTGGCGGGGAAGTAATCGATAAAGCGCTTGACCTCTGGAATGAAGTCAGCGGGGATGTCCCGCCAGACGCCGCCCGGACGGAAGTAGCTGCCCATCATACGCTGACCGCTGATCATCTCAAAGATGCGCAGCACGTACTCACGCTCGCGGAAGCAATACAAAAAGACACTCATCGCGCCCATGTCCAGCGCCTGCGTCCCTAACCAGACCATGTGGCTGGCAATGCGCGACAGCTCCAGGCAGATCACGCGGATGATCTGGGCGCGCTCTGGCACATCCAGATCAACCAGCTTTTCGATGGCCATGCAGAAGGCCATGTTGTTGCTCATCGGCGAGAGGTAGTCCATACGATCTGTGAGGGGCACGCCCTTCTCATAGGACTTGTCCTCAATGCTCTTCTCAATGCCCGTGTGTAAGAAGCCGACATCGGGCAGCACGGTCACGATCTCTTCACCGTCCAGCTCCAAGAGCAGGCGCAGCACGCCGTGCGTGCTGGGGTGGTGCGGCCCCATGTTGAGCAGCATCGTCTCACCGCTCAGGGCGCGGTCACTCACAAGGCCGCGCAACTGCTCAACGCTGCCTTCCCACGTTGCTTTCGTTGCCAGTTCGTTCGGGTTCGCTGCCATAGATTCCAATACTCCGCTTACTTTTGGGCGAACGGTTTGTACTTCATGATTTCTTCCGCGTTAAAAGAGAACTGGACAACTTCCTTGCCCAGCGGGTAATCGCGGCGGTGCGGGTGGCCATCCCAATCCTCCGGCATGAGCAGGCGGCGCGGGTCAGGATGCCCCTCAAACGTGATGCCCATCATGTCGATGATCTCGCGCTCCAGCCAGTTGGCGGCTGGCCAGACGCTGGTGATGCTCGGCACGATCGGCTCTTCCTCCGGCAGGTAGACTTTCACCCGTAGGCGGCGGTTATAGAGCATCGAGTAGATGTGATAGGCCACGCCGAAGCGCTCTGGACGGTTCGTATCGGGATAGTAGTCAACTGCGCTGATGTCTGATAAGAAGTTGTAGACGAGGCCGGTCGTGTTGCGCAGGTGCAGCATCACATCGACGATGCGGCTTGGCTCAACGACGACGGTCGTCTCGTTGCGGAACACCTTTACATCGAGGATGGCATCCCCTAGCGCGGCTTTGAGGCTCTCAACGGGGTCAATTGCGGGTGGAATGTGCATAGAAATCTCTTCCCAACTCAAGCAGCGCAGGGGCACAAACCTGCCCCCACGCGCGGTTAATTTAGCTGGCCCACTGGCTGATACGTTCGCCCTTGATCTTTTCGTGCAGCGTTAAAATGCCGTGGATGAGCTGCTCTGGGCGCGGCGGACAGCCGGCCACGTACACATCGACAGGGATGATCTCATCGACGCCCTGCACAATCGCGTAGTTGTTGTATACCCCGCCGCACGATGCACAGTCGCCCATCGAGATGACCCATTTGGGGTCAGCCATTTGATCGTACAACTGGCGCACGACTGGAGCCATCTTGCGCGTCAAACGGCCTGCCACAATCATCAGATCTGACTGGCGCGGGCTAGCGCGGTTAAGCTCCATACCGAAGCGTGAGAGGTCATAATCAGAGGCCTGCGTGGCCATCATCTCAATCGCGCAGCATGCCAAGCCGAACAGCAGCGGCCACATCGCACCTGTACGGCCCCAGTTAACCGCGGTCTCCACCGTCGTTGTCACGACGCCTAAATTGCCAAGCTTAGCGCTTAATCCCATTCCAATGCCCCTTTCTTCCACTCATAGATGAACCCAACTACCAAAATCAGCGTGAAAACACCCATTACGAGCAGGCCGTATACCCCCAACTGGCGCATGACGACCGCCCACGGCATGAAATAGATCACTTCAATGTCGAAGATAATGAACAGAACTGCAACCAAGTAGAACTTGACCGGCACGCGCCGCGCCCCTGGGCCAATCGGCTTCATACCGCTTTCATAGGGCGCATTTTTGCGGAAGCTAGGACGATGCGGCCCAAAGATGCGGCTTAAAAACAGGATGACCACAGACAGCAGCACCGCAATCACGAGCATCACTGCTACGGGGCCAAACTCCGACAAGGTTGATGGCATAGCAAACTCCGTTTGTGACATTTGGAGCAAACAGGTTGTTCACAGATTAGCACATCGATTGTAGCGCGTCAAGCAATGCCTGACCACGACAAAAATCAAATTTCTCATCTGTTTCAGTTTAATTCTACCGCAGGTTAAATTGACGAGCAGCAGACTTTAATTTGCTTGTAATGGAAGTGATTCAGCGAATGCGCAGGCGCATCAGTTCCAAATCCTGAAAGCCCAGCGCCGCATAGAAGGCGCGCGCTTGGTCGTTGGCGCGCGTCTTGTTCACCCACAGCGTGTCAAGGCGCAGCTCATCTGCGCGCTTCATGATCCCCTTGAGCATGGCCGCCCCCACCCCGCGCCGCTGGAACGTGGGCAGGACAGCCATCCCATTGATGAGGCCGGCGCTCTCTACTAGCCCGCGTACAATCGACAAGCTGACGCAGCCCACGATCAGCGGCGATACCTCCGGCATGATCGCTACGTAGACCTCCACTGTGTCGCCCTCTAGGATGCGCCAACGCACCCGCTGCCAGTCCGCCGCGCTGAGCAGTCGATTCGACGGGATCAACTCCAACAGCGCTTGCACCTCGTCGAGGTCAGGCTCGGTGGCGAGGCGCATCTGCACCTCGGCGCGCGGCGACGTGTGGGCGGCGCGCGGCAGCCCGCGCTGCTCTAACCACTGGGCGATCATCTCGCGGTGAGTGCGGAAAGGCAGCACAGGCAGCTCGGAGGGTTGAAACACGCGGACATCGCTCGCGTCGTCGCCGGCGGCCAAAGCCCCCCCCACTGGGCGCGCCCGATAGAAGATCATGATCCCGCTGACCGGCGGGCCTTCAGGGAACGAGTTGATCGCCGCAAGCTCGACGATTTCGACGCGCAGGCCGGTCTCCTCGGCCGCCTCACGGATAGCCGCCTCTTCAGCGCTCTCGTCCGCCTCCACAAAGCCGCTCGGCAGCGCCCATTCGCCCTTGTGTGGGTCGTGGCCGCGCTGCACCAGCACAACGCCTCCGTCCATCTCGATGAGGATGCCCACGCCGGGCACAGGGTTCACAAAGTGGACGTAACCGCAGTTGTCGCAGGCTGGGCGCAGGCGCCCGCCCTCCACTCGCTGGGTGAGCCGAGTGCCACAGATGGGGCAGAAGATCGGGTTACGCGGCGGCATGCCTCAGCCTTGTCGTTCGCTTGAGGCAGTTTGTGAGGCCAACGTAGCTAAGACGGTGGCCATCGGTGGGCGCTCAACGTCGCCAATTTCTTGGCCTTCTAGCGCCAAGTGATCCTCATCTTGCCGCACGAGGTTCATCGTGCGGTTGACCTTGTTCAGCAGTTCGAGGTTGTAGCGCTGGTCGAGCCGCGCCATGAACACCTGCAAGATCGCAAAGGCCATCTTGCTCAAACCAACCAACGTCTGATTGTGGTGCACGCGCACTTCAAGGTTGCACTGTGCGATGGCGTCCAAGCCGTGCTGCGCCAGCAAATCCAACAGCAGCCCCGTCTCTACGCCGTAGCCGCTGAAGAACGGCACGTTCATCAGCGCTTCACGCCGACCGGCATACTCGCCGGACAGCGGCTGGAGCAGCCCCGACAGCTCTGGGTAGAACATGTTGAGCAGCGGGCGCGCCATCAGCTCCGTCACACGCCCCCCGCCCGATTCCTGCATCTTGTTCCCCACTTTGATTGGGCGCTGATAGAAGCCCTTGACGTACTGCAAGCGCGGGTACTTCAGCAGTGGGCCGAGCAGCCCGTAAACGAAACGCGGGTGAATGTTCGTGATGTCCGTGTCGACCCACGTGATGAGATCCCCCTTGAGTACAGCCAGACTCTTCCAGAGGGCTTCGCCTTTGCCGCGCACGCTGCCCACCTCCGGCAGGATTTCCGGGTGCTTGTAGACGGGGATGCCGATCTCTTGAGCAATTTCCACCGTGCGATCCGTGGACATGCTGTCGATCAAGACGATCTCATCCACCAGTGGCACGTCATCCATCAGCGCTTTCTTCAGCGTGAGGATCACGTTGCCAACGGTCTTCTCTTCATTGAGGGCGGGCAGGCCGATGCTGATCGTCAGGCCTTGTTTTTCTTTCAGCTCCACAAGGTGGCGCAGATCCGCGAATTCGCTGCTGTCAAACGTGTTCTCGGCAAACCAGCGATCGACGCGGCGCGGCTGATCAACTGTGCTGGTGACGACGGGTTCCGTGATCTCTTGCGGCTCAAAGGTGCGCACGAGCGCAATCGGCGCGTCCATGCCCGCCCGCAGCTCGCCAATCAGCGGGCTGAGGTGACTGCTGGCGATGTTGGCGCGCACAAAGGACGCCCCCATGACCAGCGCCTTGTGCGTCTGCATCTCGTTTAGCAGCCCCTCGCGCACGTCGTCGCCGGCTGTCACGATGCGCGCCACCTGCGGATCGTTCTCCAACAGCAGCACCATCGACGGGGTGTAACGGTTGCGCTGGGCGCTATGGTAGAGCGTGACGCTGCCCTCACCGGCCAGCATTTTCGCTGTGAAAAGGCCGAGGTTCATATTCGGCGCGCCGCGCAGCGAGAGTAGCACAGGCTTCGGCTCATTCGGCACGATGCCATCCAACAGCACCAAGTCACATTCGACATGCTGCAGCAGCCGCTCGGTGGCCACCGTCGAATTCCGCGCAAAGTTCCACTGGACGATCATCAAGTCAGGGCGCAGATCCGCCGCGTCCTCTAGCAGGCGCTGCGTCGCATCGTGATCAACCAGCACCCGCACATCGTCGTGAATGATGTCCGACGCTCTAGCAATTTGCGCGAGCATCTCACGGCGCGCCTGGGCGGCGCGGGTTGCCTCGCTTATCGAACGGTCTGCTGGCACTTCGATCACAGACCGCAGGTAATACTCCATTGGCCGAACGGGAATGCGCTGCACACTCTCAATCCAAGCCGCGGCGTGCTTTTCATCGTGAATGACCAGCATCACACGATACGGCGCTTGCTCAGTCATGTCTTTTCCTCCTGTATAGACCCAAAGGTCATTGTATGAAAAATAGTGAGCCAACGATGTGAAAGGCTGTGTTAAGAAACAGCCGCGCCTTGCTCGGCACAGTCGCTGGTGTTGATGCTTCAACTGCTTGAAAGGACATTTGAACAGCACAAGCCGCTCAACATCCCTCAGCGAACGCTCACATTTCAGCGAACGCTCACATTTCTAGGTAATCGCGCAGTTGGCGGCTGCGGGTCGGATGGCGCAGCTTGCGCAGCGCCTTCGCTTCAATCTGGCGGATGCGCTCGCGCGTGACGCCAAAGAAGCGCCCCACTTCCTCGAGTGTGTGGTCTTGGCCATCGAGCAGGCCAAAGCGCATCTGAAGCACTTCCCGTTCACGGTCGCTCAGCACCCCCAACGCCTGACTGATCTGCTCTTTGAGAAGCTGGCGGCTGGCCGCATCCACTGGGCCGGGCAGGTTGTCATCTGGGATGAAGTCGCCGAGTTGGCTGCTGTCCTCTTGGCCGATGGGCATATCGAGGCTCATCGGCTCTTGGCTGATACGCATGATCTTGCGCACCTTCTGGGCGGCGCGGCGCAGTTTGCGCTGAAGGCCAACCTCAATCGGCAGCCCTTCTTTCTTGAGATATTTGATCGCGTCGCGCTCTTCCTTCGTGAGGAAGTCGATCTCCAGCGCGATTTGTTCGGCGGTCGGCTCTGCCCCGAGCTGCTGGATCAGTTCGCGCTGGATGCGCATGAGGCGGTTGATCGTCTCCACCATGTGGACAGGAATCCGAATTGTGCGCGCTTGGTCGGCCAAAGCGCGGCTGATGGCTTGGCGAATCCACCACGTGGCGTAAGTGCTGAACTTGAAGCCTTTGGTGTGGTCGAACTTCTGCACGGCCCGCAGCAGGCCGATGTTGCCCTCCTGAATCAGGTCGAGGAAGCCGATACCGCGCCCCATGTAGCGCTTGGCCACGCTCACCACGAGGCGCAGGTTGGCGCGGGTCAGCGCATCGACTGCGGCTTCCGCCATGCGTTCGATGTCTTCGCGCGTTTGCTGCGTCACAGCCAGCGGATCGTCGAGTTCTTCAATCCATGCCGAAAATTCCAACAAAGACGGCAGCGCCCCCTGATCGCGGTAATACTGGCTTAAGCGCGCTTGCAGCTCAAACGGCAGCAGCACCAGCGTGTGCAGCACCTCAAACAGCACCGCGCCGTACTCTGTCCACTCTTCTACTTTCTTGTCGCTCATGCCCCAATCGCGCTGTTTGAGATAGTCGCGCAGCGCCGAAGGGCGATCCACATCCCAATCTTGCGTGAAGGTCTGCACCTCAGCGATCAGACTGCACAGGTCGGGCAGCTCGACGTTGAGGCGCTCCGCCTTCTCAGCTGCCCGCTGCCACTCGTCGAGCAAGAACTGATAGCTGCGCCGCGTCACGTCTACGCTGCTAGGGATTTCTGGCTTGCCAGCGGCAACTTCCTCTGGCCGCGCCAGATCGTCTGTGAGCTTTTGCAGCAGGCGCTCAGCGGCAATCAACGCCGAAAGCCATATCTCGCGGTTGCTGTCGAGCAGCGGCACCTGGCCGATTTCTTTGAGGTACATCCGCACTGGATCATCTGACGGCGCAAGAGTCGAAAGGTCGTCCTCGTCTTCGATGTCTTCAATCAGTTCATCGTCGACAAACTCGTCCAAATCGTCGATGACGAGACCTGATGCGCCAGCATCAAACTCGTTCAACTCATCGTCGGTATCGTCGAAATCTGGCAAATCATCACGCGGGTCATCACTCATGAAGTCGTTCCATAGAGGCAGTACTTTTGAGACTTTTAGCATACCAACTATCTGACGAGGCTGCTATGTGAAATCTTAGTTGCCGCTGCACTATTGCATTAGCAGCGTTAACCTAGTCTGAAAGACAGCCCTCACCTGAATCATCTGCTGAATCTGCCGCAGCAAATCGTTAGACGTTTCTTCTGAAGCCTCTTGCAACAAGAAGTGCAGCTCAGCAAGATCACGGCGCAGCCGCTTCTCGCGCACTTCTAACGCCCGGCGCAGGCGCAGGCGTTCGATCTCCGCCTCCGAGAGGGGGACACGCTGCTGCTGACGATGAATATCTTTGACTTCTAGGCTCAACCGTCCTGCCAATTTGTGTTCGATCATCTCTACATCATCCATGAGAAGCTGCTCCCAAGTCGAGAGCAGCGTTTCATCCAGCGCCTGTTCGACGAAGTGACGGGGCGGATAATCATCCTGTTGATGCGCAGCCACCAGCAGGTCGAGGATCAAGCGCAGGTCAGTTTCCACGAAGTCGGCGCTCGTTAGCTCCTCCCACTGGTCGGCAGCTTCAGAAAGGTGGGCGCTGCACAACTGACGGAACGTTCGGTTGATGTTGTAGTAGAAGTCGAAATTGCGTGCCAAGAAGCGCAGACATTCAAACTCTGCGGCGCGGCTGGCATGGCGGGTGCTCAGCACCGGCGACGTTGGCAGCGCCGGCAGCGGCAAGCTCGGCTCGGCAGTGGCAACCGTTAGCCCGTCGTCGTCAAAGAACAGCGGCGGTTCCTCACTGTTTTCTAACGTGTTGGGGCTTAGAACAGGTGGCTGTTCATCCACCACTGGCGCGGGCGGCGCAGGGTTCGCTTTTGGGGCGCGGCGCAGCGCGTCCGCCCAATCGAACAAGTCGCGCTCATCCAGCCGCAGCGCTAGCGCCAGCTTCTGCAAGTTCTCGCGGTTATAGCTGTTGTTCTCGGAGGCCGTCAAAATCGGGATGAGCGACTGCGCCAGCTTCTGGCGTTCGATGACGCTGGCAGATGGGGAAAGCCGAGCCGTCTCTAGCTGGATCACAAAGTCCGCAATCGGCAGCGCTTGATCGACGTACTGCTGCCATTGCTCAGGCGTCTCGCGCAGCACGTCGTCCGGGTCTTTTCCATCGGTGATGCGCATGATGCGGATGTCCGCGGCCAGCTTGCCCGTCTGGGTGGCCAGCGTCTCGCGGGCGACCTCTAGGCTGCGGCGCATCGCGTTCTGGCCAGCAGCGTCGGCATCCAAAGCCAGCACCAAGCGCGTCGTATAGCGCGGCACGAGCAGCTTCAGCTGCGCATCGGTGAGGGCCGTGCCCATCTGTGCGATCACGTTGTGATAGCCCGCTTGATGCGCCTGAATCGCGTCCATGTAGCCTTCCACGATCACCGCGTAGTCCATCTGCCGAATTGCGCTCTTAGCCACATCCAGCGCAAATAGCGTGTGACTTTTGTCGAACAATGCCGACTGCGGCGAGTTGAGGTACTTAGGGTTGTCATCCGCATTGAGCGCGCGCGCGCCGAAGCCGGTCACGCGGCCCCGCTCATCGCGGATCGGGATCATGAGCCGATTGCGGAAGCGGTCATACACGCGGCCTTTGTCGTTCGTGCTGGCCACCCCCGCCTCCTTGACCTCCTCAGGGGTGTAGCCTAGCGCCGTCAAAGCGTCGAGCATGTGCGTCCAGCCGTCGGGCGCGAAGCCGATCTGAAATTTGCGGATCGTTTCCATCGTCAGGCCGCGCTTGAGCATAGCATACTCACGCACCGCCTCCGCAGCGGGGTCGTCGCTCAGCAGGTGCTGATGATAGTAATCGGCGGCGGTTTGCAGCAGCCCGCGCAGTCGGTCGCGTTTGGCGTCCTGTTCGCGCTGCTGCGGCGTTCGCTGGCGCTGCGTCTCCACGCCCGCCAGTTTGCCAAGCTCTTGCAGCGCCTCCCCAAACGACCACCCGTGCCGCTTCATCGCAAAGCTAAGCAAGTCCCCTCCTTCCGCACACTGGCCAAAACAGCGCCACGTCTGATTCGTCGGGTTGACAACGAACGAGGGGGTTTTTTCGCTGTGGAAGGGGCAGCAGGCCTTGTACAAGCTGCCCTGCTTCTTCAGATCAGGCACGAACCGCCTGATGTACTCCACAATGTCGATGCGGCTTTTTACTTCTTCAATGACAGATCGACTCATACAAACGGCCTGCTCGCACGCATGCAGATCAGATGCATCGAAACCCCTGCCATGCTCTCAACCAAGCGTGACGTTTCGACGAACCCAATGCGCTGGTAGAAGGCAATCGCCTGTGCGTTGCTCGCCAGCACATCGAGTTCGACGGCTTGAACAGCTTGCGGCAGACGCTCAACCAACGCCCGCCACAAGCCGTATCCTAAACCGCGCCCCTGCGCGTCAGGCCGCACGTAAAGCCGCTCGATCATCGCGGAGGCGTGCACCTGCGGCAGCCGCGCGAACAACACCCCGACCACTTCCCCGTCTGCCTCGGTCACCAGCACACGATAGGTATCGTGGTTGATCTGGCCGCGGATGAGCGCGCAGGACCACCCGCGACGCAGCATCGCAGCAATCGCCTGTGGCGCCAGCAGCCCGGTATACGTCGCCCACCAAGTGGCGATTCCTAGCTCACGAATCGCCTGCACATCCTCCAAAGTGGCCAATCGATACGCCACGTCCATCCATCAGAACCCGCTCATCTGGCTGAGGTCAACGTACCCCTCCTGCATCGCCGCGATGGCTTGCAAAAGGCCGATACGATTCTGCCGCAGGGGCACATCGTCCACGTTGACCAGCACGTTATCAAAGAACGCCTTAATCGCGGGCACCATTGGCTCAAACTGGGTCAGAAAGTAGCCGACGTTGCCCCCGTCGAACTTAGCGTGCGCGCGGTAAGCGTCCCACAGCGCCTTTTCCTCTGGCGTTTGCAGCAGGCTTTCATGGACGGGATAGCGCGCTGGCTCGGCGCGGGTGATGCGCACGCAGCGGGCGAAGTTGTCTAGGATCATCTCCCAATCGGGGCGCTGCACCCACCCCTCCAATTCTTGAATGCCCACGCTGGCGCGGTACGGGTTCTCGGCCTGCTGCGCCAGCACGGCGTTCATGCAGAAGCGATCCACCCCCCGCTCGTCCAACAGCCACGACTCGAGCCGCCCGCGCAGGAACTCTAACAGGGCGGCGTGGGTGGGCGCGTCGAGAGGAATCGGCTGCACAGCGGCCACCGCGTCGATCAACTGCGACAAGCGCACGTCTAACCGCCGCCCGATGAGGATCTGCACCACGCCCAACGCTGCCCGCCGCAGACCGAACGGGTCAGCCGTGGAGCGCGGGGCCAGCCCCGCCGCGAACAACCCCACCAAGCTGTCGAGCTTGTCGATGAGCGCCAGCAGCGCGCCCGGCGCGCTCGGCGGCAGGCTGTCGCCCGCCCCGCGCGGCATCCAGTGCTCGTAGATGGCGTTGGCCACCGCGTCCGAGTAGCCTTCCAAACGGGCGTACTCGCGGCCCATCGCTCCTTGCAGGCTGGTCATCTCTACGACCATCTGCGTGCCGAGGTCCGCTTTCACAATCGTGGCCGCTTCCGCAGCGACGGCTTGATCTTCCGCGGCGATCTTGAGCAGATCGCCAACTGGCTGCACCAGCCGCTGGATGCGCTCGTTTTTGTCTTTCATGCTGCCGAGCTTCTCGTGAAAGGTGAGGGTAGCCAAGCGCTGAAGATGTTCCTTGAGGGGCTTTTTGCGATCCTGTTCGTAGAAGAAGGCCGCATCGGTGAAGCGCGCCCGCAGCACGTGTTCGTTGCCATGCGCGACAACGTCGAGGTGCTGATCGTCCCCGTTGCGCACGGTGATGAAGTACGGCAGAAGCGCGCCGCGGTCGTCCTGCACAGCAAAGTAGAACTGCTTCTTGCGCATGACCGTTGTCAGCACGTCGCGCGGCAGCTCCAAGAAGCGCGGCTCAAACTTGCCCACCAGCGCGTAGGGCGCTTCGACGAGGTTCATCACCTCTTCCAGCAGCCCCTCATCGGGCACGTACTGCGCCCCCAACTCCTGCGAGAGCGAGCTGAGCTGGTCAAGGATGATGTCGCGGCGGTCAGCGGCGCTCAAGTAGATGTTCTGCTGCGCCATCGCTGAAAAGTAATCGCCGGGCGTGTTGACGACACACTCAGCGGAACCGTAGGGGCGCAGCCCGCGCGTGACGTTGCCGCTGACGACCCCCGCATACTGAAACGGGATCACGGTCGAGCCGTAGAGCGCAACGATCCAGCGAATCGGGCGGCTGAAGGTCACGCCGGTTTCGTTCCAACGCATCGACTTCCCGAAGCGCACCCCCGCGATCAAGTTGGGCAGCGCTTCCATCATCACCTCTGTCACAGGCCGCCCCACCGTCTTGACCGTGGCCACGACGTAGCGCCCGCCGTCCACTTCTGCCACGCGCAGATCATCAACGCTGAGGCCTTTACCCTTAGCGAACCCCTCAGCGGCTTTGGTGGGCGTGCCGTCGGGGTTGAAGGCGCGCTCGGCGGGCGGCCCCTTCACTTCCACCACTTCATCTGGCTGGCGATGGCTGAGGCCTTTCACGCTGACCACGATCCGGCGCGGCGTGGCGAACACCTGTGCGCTGTCGTAGCTCAGGCGTTGCGCTTTCAACATCTCTGGCACGGCGTTCTGAAGCTGCTGCGTGACGTCTGCTACGTCAGCGGCAGGCAGTTCTTCGACGCCAATTTCCAACAACAGATCATCCGGCGCCGTGGGGGCGGACGGCGGCGTCGGTCTGAACGTGGGCAGCGTAACGCCCCATTGGGACTGCATTTTCATCAGCGGGTAGCCCAGCGCCTCGCGGTTGGCAGCGTAGGCCTTTGCGACGGTGCGCGTCATGTCGCGCATGCGGCGGAAGTAGCTGGCGCGCTCCGTCACGCCAACTGCGCCGCGCGTGTCCAACACGTTGAACAAGTGGCTGCACTTCAGCACGTAGTCGTAGGCGCTGATGAGCGCGTCACCTTCCAGCGCGCGCGTCATCTCGCGCTCGTAGGTGTCGTAGACCTTCTTAAGCGCGTCCACATCGGCGATGTCAAAGTAGTAGCGGCAGTGCTCCACCTCTTCCGCGAACATCATGTCACGGTAGGTCAAGCCGTCCCACCATTCGATGTCCCACGCGCTGTCTTTGCCTTGCAGCGCCAGCACGATCCGCTCGATCCCATACGTAATCTCAACCGACACCGGGTTCAGCTCAAGCCCGCCGGCTTGCTGGAAGTACGTAAATTGGGTGATTTCCTGCCCATCCAGCCAAACCTCCCAGCCCAGCCCCCACGCCCCCAGCGCAGGCGATTCCCAGTTGTCTTCCACAAAACGGATGTCATGCTGGCGTGAGTCGATCCCAAGCGCTTGCAGCGACTGCAAGTACAGCTCCTGCGGGTTGCCTGGGTCAGGCTTGAGGATAACTTGATATTGATAGTACTTCTGCATGCGGTTTGGGTTGTCGCCGTAGCGGCCATCATCCGGGCGGACGCTCGGCTCAACATAGGCCACACGCCACGGCTCTGGCCCTAGCACGCGCAGCAGCGTCGCCGGGTTGCCTGTACCCGCGCCCACCTGCACATTGTACGGTTCCCAGATCGCGCAGCCTTGACTGGCCCAAAACTGATGCAGCGCAAGAATGACCTGCTGAAAGTTAAGTGGTTGCGACATGATCTATCCTCAACGATAGATAAGTGAGCGCATTGGCTCTAGTGCTGCCAGGTATTATATAGGCAAGGTCAGAAGATGAGTAGAAAGAGTCCTTTATAGACAATTTAGATCGCTTGTGCTATCGCATTAGATTATTTGTGCTACAATGAGGTGAAGCGTCACATCGAGCGATTCGTACATCATAGGAGGAAGACATGGGCAGAGTATCCATCTATCTCAATTTCATGGGTAACACCGAAGAAGCGTTCAAATTCTATGCAAACGCATTTCAGACGCAGATCACCAGCGTAACTTACATGCGGGATATGCCGACAGACCCTGAATCCCCCCCTCTTTCTGAAGAGGACGCTGGTAAGGTCGTCAATATCGAACTGCCCATCCTC
>DAOUBS010000252.1:0-7068 GCA_034432435.1 Anaerolineae bacterium | reverse complement strand
CGCGCGGGTCGATCAGCTTGCCGTTTTTGCCGCGCGGCTTGCCACGGAAGAACAGATCGAACACGTGGGGCTGGTCATCTGGGCTGATGCCTACGCCGGTGTCCTCTACCTCGATGAAGACGTGGGGCGGGTCGCTGTTCAGCACACCCACGCGGACGTAAATCCGCCCGTTCGGTTCGGTGTATTGGATGCTGTTCTTCAGCACGTTGCTGATCGCCCAGCGTAGGTACTTCGGGTCGGCTTGGACGATGAGGCGATCAGCGTCTTTGAACAGGATTTGGATCTCGTGGTGCGCCTCGGCGATGTCCTCTTTGTACTCGTCGTAGAGATCCATCACCATGTCCTCGAGCAGCACAGCTTGCGTCTGCATGCTCAGGAGGCCGCTGCCCATCGCAGCGATGTCGATCATCTCATTGACCATGCGCTCAAGGATGTCGACGTTGCGGCTGAGGAGTTCCAACATACGGCGGTTGGGGGGGGCATCCTCGGGCGCAGCGATGAGCATCTCGCTCGCTAGGCGCAGCGGCGTAAGCGGGGTGCGCAGCTCATGCGAGATATGCTCTACGAGGCTGGCCTTCACTTTGTGGATGCTGTCGTCGGCGGTATCTGGGCGCAGGATGATGAGCGTGCCCACGCGCTGGCCGTGGCTGTCGGCAAGGGCGACGACCTGGGCGTTGACCAGCCGATTGGCGACCATCAGACGGCGCGGCTGATCGAGCGGCGTCAGCTCGGAAGAGAGCTGATGAACATGCGAGAAGTTGGTGAAGAGCTGCACGATCTCGCTGTTCCACAGGTTGCGGTCTGTGCCAATGATCTCGCGGGCGGCGGCGTTCGTCTCGATGACGCTGCCGTTGAGGTCTTGCAAGATGATGCCCTCACTGATGTTGTCGAGGATGGCTTCTAAGCGTTCAAGGCGCATCCCGCGCTGGCGCAACAGGCGGCGCAGGCGGCGGTTGCGCTTCTCTCGCTCATGGCGAGCTTGGCCGCGCTTCTCTTGGGCGTGGCGCAGGCTCAGTGTGCCATACAAGCGCGAGAAGAGCTGCTCGGTGGCGCTGCCAAACTGCTGGATGCGGCGCACGAGGCCGCCAACATCACGTGGGGAAGGGGAAGGGGTGACCATTGTGTCGTTTACGTTCCTTTGCGGGCGATCACGCCCTCAAGGATGGACTTGAGTTCCATGAAGTCGGGCAGGGGTTTGTTGATAATGTAATCTACTTGATACTCGTCCATCATCGTGCGGCGTTCGTCGTCGCTGAGCACGAAGGCGGTCATCAGAACGATGGGGATGTTTTGAATTGGCGGGATTTGGCGAATTTTGAGCGCGATCTCACTACCCCAGTGGCCAGGCATACGGATGTCCATCAGCGCGAAGTCAGGCAGGGGGGCGGTGTGTTCCCCGGCTTGCACCCTTTCAAGGAAGTCCCACGCCTTCTGGCCGCTTTCGAAAGGCATCGGCGTGTGGCCCCAAACCTGTACCATCGTGGAGACCAACATGCGGATGTCAGCTTCATCTTCTGCAATCAACCAGTTCAATACGCCCCTCCACTGGCCACGTAGGTCACCACAACGCTTGTAATTATACTCTGCAATTGGCATTCGGCCACAGGTTGCACAAAGGCGCGAAGCGCTTGAATTCGAACTGAGGCTTCATTCCTCACTCTCTACAGACGACATCCGCGGCGTGCCCGTGCCCTGTGGATGTAAACGGACAGGGCAGACAATGTTTCTACGATGCGCCCACGGTTAAAGCTCCCGTCTCTTTCGGGGGGTGAGGGATGTGCCCCCTGAAGGTGACTGTAGGCTGTGCGTAGGCATTTCATCGCCACATACTCATTGCATTTTTAAGCAGACACGGAATAATCTGAATAGGCTTCTTGACGATGGTACATCTGGGGGCAAAAGTGTCAACTTGGATGGTGGTAGAGGATGAAGCGAATGTGTTTGAGCTACTCATGGCGATGTTTGATATGTGGGGCATCGCTGGACGTGCCTTTATCGACGGAGAAGAGGCCGTTGCGTGGCTGGAAGACGTAGACTCAGGTCGGTTCAAAGGTGAACTCCCCGAGCTAGTGCTGCTGGATCTTCGGCTGCCCGGCGACGTGCAGGGTGAGCATGTGGGCGTGCGCCTGCGCCAAAGCGAGAAGTTGAAGCATGTGCCGATTGTGATTATTACCGCCTACAACTACACCGCCGAGCGCCGCGCCGAGATTGAACGGATGGTGCAGCCTGACCTCTGGCTGTCCAAGCCGCTGCCGAAGTTCAACCAACTGCAAAGCCTACTTGAAGAGACCATCGCTAAAAAACGTGAGTCGCTGCCGCCGGCGAAGCCGATCAAACCTCCGGCTGCCCCACTGGAGCAGATCACCCTGCGGCGGCGGCGGCGCAGCAGTGACGATTAACATGCAGAACGTCGTCCCTGCACAGGCGCTGTCGCGCCGGTCGCGCCGTTGGTTGTACATCGCGGCGGGCGTGGCGCTGCTGGCCGCGTTCTTGATCGTGGTGGGGGTGTTGCTGCGTTTCTTGCCGCTGGTGGTTCCGAGCAACCCTTCCTATCCTCTGTATGTAACGGTGTACAACGGACTGCTGCTGGGCGGGGGCGCGCTGCTGCTGGCGGCAGCGGTAGGCGCGGTGCGCGCGGTGACGTGGAAGCAGGACAATCAACTGGCGCTGAGCACAGGGCAAGCGCTGGCGGCGTTTTTGGACGAGCGCTTCATCCTCATCCGCAACGTGAGCAAGCGCGCCATCGGCTACGTCGATGCGGTGTTGGTGGGGCCGCCCGGCGTGCTGGTGTTCCGCATTTGTGAGCATCGCGGCGTCTTCTACAACGAGGGCAACAAGTGGATGATCCAGCAGGATCAAGGCCGTTGGAAGCCCCTCTCATGGTCGCCGACGGATGAAGTCATCACAGACATTCGCAAAATCCGCGAGTTTTTGATGCGCCACCAGATTAAAGCGCCGCAGGTGTTCGGGGTGGTGGTGTTCGTGGGCGAGCCACCTGCGACCGTCGTCACCGTGCAGAACCCGACTGTGCCCGTGGCGCATCTGGATGAGCTGCACGATCGCCTCTTGGGCAACTATCTGGCGCTGATGGACCGTCACGACGCGGCCACCGTTACGCGCCTGGCTGAGCTGCTCTATCTGTGACCGATGACGCGCCTGGCGGCAGGGGAGGGGTTGTGCGGCGCTGGCTGATGGGCGATTGGGCGGATGCGCGCTGGCAGGGGCTGCACGCTCGTTCGCCGCAGTCGCCCATGCGCGGCTGGCAGCGCATGGCGCTCACGGGGCTGTTTGCTCTGATCCTTCTGTTCGTCAGCGCAGGGGCGGCAACGCAGGTGTTCCGCGAGCTGGACGGTGTGCGCTGGCTGGAACAATCCTGGCGTACCCTGTGGGTGGCGTCGCTGCTGTTGCAAGCGGCGGCTAGCCTGTGGGTGGTGATCACGGTGCGCCCGTTCCGCAGCGATGATCTGCTGCGGGCGACGCCGAATGGGCTGCGGCTGTGGGTGCACGGCGCATGGCAGCACGTCTTGTGGCGGGCGCGCGTTCTGATCTTGTACCTCGTCTTGGTGCGGGTGGCGATGATCGGCCTGCTGCTGGTCGAGATGACGGCAATGCGCGGGCGCTATCTGGACTTGATCATCGCGTTTGAGATGGCTGCGCCACTGCCGACAGTGGTTGTGCTTGTGCTTATCGCGCTGGGGATGACGGTGGCGCTGCTGCTGCCGTTGCTGGCGCTGGCGTTCGACGCGGCGATGGGACTGCTGCTGGCGTATGCCCTGACAGAGCGCACCTTTGCGCTGACCTATCAAGTTGGCTGGGTGCTAGCGCGTTGGGGCAGCATGGCCGCCTTCTTGTGGCTCTATGACCGCGTGGCCAGCGGCGAAATTCTGACGGCGCCTGAGTCGATGCTGCCGCTTTATGCGGCGTCTGTTCTTATAGGCGATTATGGAGCTACCTTCACCTCGCTCACGCGCATGTCGGCGGCGTGGAGCACGATGGGCGCTGCGTCGTGGGCTGCAGCGGTGGGCGCGGGGCTGGTGTTGGGATACGCGCTGCTGGTGGAGCTAGCGCTGTGGGCAGTGCGCCGCCGCCGCGAACGACAGGACTAGCCTTGCTCGGCTTGCTTGGGTGGGCAGGGCGTGTCCGCGTAAGAGCAGTACACGCAGCAGTCCTCGGCTTTCGGGCGCAGGCGCGCATGACAGGCTGAGCACTCATAGAAGAACTGGCAGTAGTCCATCGGCATCGTTTCGACGTGTTCCACTGCGCAGACGGGGCAAATGAGCTTCGCTTCGCGCTTGATTGTCATTGGCATTGCTCTCACTTTTACAACTGTTTGCCTGAGATGATGAACTGGGCGGTGCCCGGGTTGGTGGCCAGCGGCACGTTGTGCACGTTGCAGATGCGCATCAAGCCCTGAATGTCGGGATCGTGGGGGTGCGCGCCTAGCGGGTCAACGAAGAAGAACACTGCCGCAATTTTCCCCTCGGCCACGAGCGCTGCGATCTGCGCGTCACCGCCCATCGGCCCTGAGAGCACCCGCTGGATGTTGAGGCCGGTTGAGCGCTCGATGAGGCTGCCGGTGGTGGATGTGCCGACCAGCTCATAACGCTCCAGCACGTCTTTGTTCTGGATGGCGAAGGCCACCATGTCGGCTTTTTTGCCATCATGGCTGATGAGGGCAATGGTCTTGCGGGTTTCCATGATGCGCTCTTCCTGATTTCGACAAGATCAGACTGATTGTAGCGCAGGCCGCGCCCGCAGGCGACCGATCAGGGTGTTGCCGGCCCACAGCGTAAGCGCGGCCGCCCAACTGCGCAGGCGCGCTGTGCGGTGATAGTGGGTGGTGTGGAAGGTGCGTTTGAAGCGCTCGCTGACCTTGAGCGCAGTGAGGTAATGGTCTTCAAGCTGATCCATGACAGACGACCAGGGGCGTGTTTCAGCGTAGGCGCGGGCGGCTTGGCTCATCGCGCGGCGGTGGCTGGGGTTGTCTCGCAAGTAAGCAGCAGCGCGCACGTAGGCCGCCGGCGTCTGGTCGCAGATAAAGCCGTTCACGCCGTGCTGCACCAACTCAGCGACGCTACCCTTAGACGTGACGATGCACGGCAGACCCGACGCGAACGCCTCCTGCACCACTTGGCCGAAGGTCTCGTTCGGGCCGGGGAACACAAAGGCATCAGCGCTGGCGTAGGCCTCGGACAGCTCCTGCCCGTACAGGTAGCCGGTGAAGTGTGTGCCTGTGTCGGCGAACAACGCTTCCATCTCGGCGCGCAGCGCGCCGTCGCCGACGACTGCCAGCGCGATGCCGGGCTGTTTGGCCAACTCGAGCAGCATCGGGATTTGTTTTTCGTGGGCCAGCCGCCCGACGTAGACACACAGCAGATGATCGTCGCTGCGGCCTGCTAACAAGCGCGCGCGCATGGCCGCGCTGCGGTGGGCAGGGTTGAACTGCGTCAGGTTGACGCCGCGCCCCCACACCATCACCCGATGGAAGCCCTGCTTTTTGAGCGCCTTCTGCACGGTCTTAGTGGGCGCAAGGTTGACGTGGCAGCCGTTGTGCAGGTAGCGCAGCCAGTCGCGGATGGGCTGCTCAAGGAAGGGCACGCCGTAATGGGCGGTGTAGCCGGGCAGGTCGGTTTGATAGTTGGCGACGACGGGGATGTTCAGCTCGCGCGCGGTAATCATGCCGTAGACGCTCATCAGGGCGGGGCTGCTGAGGTGGATCAGGTCGGGCTGGAAGGCGCGCAGCCGCTCCTCGATGTAGGGGATGGGCATGGCAACTTTGGTCTCTGGGGCCATCGACAGCGAAAACGACGGCAGCGCGACTACCTCGCTGCCGTATACGTCGGTGATGCCGGTATCGGGGGCGAAGATCAACACGTCGCGCCCTGTCTGCTGAAGGTAGCGCACGGTGAGATAAGAAGTTTTGCTGACGCCGTCCAGCTTGGGGAGGAAGGCCTCCGTTAAAATGGCAACACGCCGGATCGGGGCGCGCTGGGCACGCTCGCTGACGAGTTCATGCTCGCCAAAGAGGGCTTCTCCTGACTGAAAAGCTCCGTCTGCAAGTATTCGATGTAGTCGCTGATGTTCCATGCTGTTCCCTCAGCGGTGGTATTATTTGTGATGATAGCAGTCCGCAGGGACGCCGCGCAACGCCCAGCCCAGCGCGTGACGCCCGTGCCGATGGCGTTGAGCGTGTGAGCGTCGCTGCAGCCGACGGCGGCCACGCCGAGGCGCTGGGCGACCACGCGGGCGATCCAATTACAGGCAGGTGTTATAATCCCTGAGTTGTGGACTTCAATGCCGTCTAGACCTGACTCCAGTAATACCTGCGGCTGCATCAAGTAGCGGAAGGCGTTGGTGCGTACGACATCAAATTCAAGGTGGAACGGATGCGCTAACAGCGCCAGCCCGCCCACCTCGTGGATAGCCTGTACCGTTTCATCCAACGGCATGTTCATCGGAATGGGCGTCGTCACCCACAAGGCTAAGATGTGCCCCCCGCGGCTGCTGACCTCTACGCCTGGAACGACCTCAAAATTGTAGCGCGATTGGTGCTCATAAGCCCACAGCGAAGCGTCCAACACGTCGTGATCGGTGATGGCGATCACGTCGAGATGGGGTTGGTGTGTCTGAAGATGCTGTAGAATTTCTTGGACGGTGTAACGACCATCGCTGGCGGTAGTGTGAATGTGTAAATCGGCGCGACCGATAAGCGTCATCAAGGCATCCTTAAACGTTGAGCGCATCTTAGGTAACGGTATCGGGTGGATATGAAATTGACTTTAAGAATTTATGTTCGCATCATTATTAAAGTGATAAACCATGATAAGAAAGCAGCGAATGCGACGCGCCGCTAAGGGCTGGGTGAGTGCAGCGGTGGCGCTGCTAGCGGTGGGCCTCAGCGTGTGGTTGAGCGGCCTGCTGGGGGCAGCACTTCCGACGAGGGAGCGGGTGCTGTTCGCCGTCCCGACGATGGCGGTTGTGCCGCTGCCACCGCTGGGGCGTCTGCCACCGTTGGCCCCGCGGTTTGACAGTTGGCTGCGCCCTGCTGCTGGAATCGACACGCCGCTG
>DAOUBS010000251.1:0-11398 GCA_034432435.1 Anaerolineae bacterium | reverse complement strand
CGATCAAATGATGGGGGACGGCCGCTTGTTGTTCTGGGGTGGGCTTGGCCGTGCCGATGTCCAGGCAGCGGTAGATTTGGCGGCTGTCGGCGCTGAGGATGTCGGTCTGAAGGTGTTGAGCGAGTTCAATCGCGGTGGCCGTCTTGCCGACGGCAGTCGGCCCGACGACGATGATGAGAGGGCTACCAGTCAAGGCAGTTCTCCGTGTGTTCAATTGAGGCAGTGGTTGCCTCCACTGCGACGGCGATGTAGTCCAAGCGCCAGCCGTCAGGTGGAAGTTGATGCGCGTCGAGGTAGTGATAGATCGTCGTGGTGAGGCGGCGCAGCTTGGCAGTTGTCAGCGCGGGGCTGGCTGTGTCGAGATGGGGGCCGCGCCGCGCCTTGACTTCAACGAACACGAGTTGATCGCCCTGCTGCATGATGAGGTCAAGCTCACCATATAGGCAGCGCCAATTGCGACCCCGCAGCGTGTACCCTTGCTGCAAGAGGTAAGATAGCGCGGCTTCTTCACCAGTTTGGCCGAGTGTTGTCAACGTTAGGACCTTCTAGGGTGTGTCTAAAGATAAACAAAATATTCAGAGGCCTTACCCCTAAATCCTCCCTTCCAGCATGACCATCACACAAGATAATAGCACAGCAGTTTTTCATCCCGCACAAATAAAGTCGTTTTACACTTGGCGGCATGATAGAAGACGACCTGCAACATCTCTTTGACTTATCCATCGACATGCTCGCCATCGTTGATTTCGATGGGCGCATGCTGCGATTAAACCCTGCTTGGGAACGGGTGCTGGGGTATCCGTTGGCAGAGATGTTGAATCGTCCTTTCATGGACTTTGTGATCGAGGCTGACCATGCGCGGACGATCGAAGCGAGCAACCGCCTACGGGCGGGTGAGGCGGTAGTGCGGTTTGAGAATCGCTATCGGCACCGGGATGGCTCCGTGCGCTGGCTGTCTTGGAACGCCATCGCCAACTTTGAAAAACGGCGCGTTTTTTGTGTGGCGCGTGATGAGACGTTCACCAAGCTGACGCAGACGCAGCTTCTGCTGCGCAACAAGGCGATTGAGGCCAGCCCCATCGGGGTTTCAATCGCAGATATGCAGCTTCCAGATCAGCCCTTGATCTACGTCAACCCGGCGTTCGAGCGCATCACGGGCTATTCGGTAGTGGAGGCGATTGGCCGCAACTGCCGCTTCTTGCAGGGGAATGAGCGCGACCAACCCGGCGTGCAGGCCATTCGGCAGGCGCTGCGCGATCAGCAGCCGGTGACGGTCGTGCTGCGCAACTTCAGGCGCGATGGCCAGATGTTCTATAACGAGCTGAGTCTCGCGCCCATCCACGACGAGAATGGGGTGCTGACCCATTATGTGGGCATCAGCAACGACGTCACGAAACGCGTGCTCACAGACGAACGGCTGAGCGCCCAAAACGAAGAACTGATCATCGCCAACTACAACTTGGCGCTGGCGCGTAAAGAAGCCGAAGACGCAACACGTCTGAAGAGTGAGTTCTTGGCGACGATGTCGCACGAGCTGCGCACGCCGCTAAATGCGATTATCGGCTATACAGAGATTCAACTAGCGGGCATGACGGGCGAACTGACTGACGAGCAGCGCGACTATCAGACGCGCGTGCTGGCCAACGCAGAGCATCTGCTGGGGTTGATCAACGATGTGTTGGACATTTCGAAGATCGAAGCGGGGCGGTTGGAGCTGGTGCGCAAGCCCTTCCACGTCAAGAAGTGGATGAACGAAATCGTGGCGCAGACCCAAGCGCTGGCCCTTGAGAAAAACGTGGCCTATGAGGCAGATCTTGACACACGGCTGCCCGAAATGATTGTAGGTGATGCTGCGCGTATCAAGCAGGTGGTGCTCAATCTGATCTCCAATGCTTTCAAGTTCACCGATACAGGCCATGTACATTTCAGCGTGCGTTGGCATGGGCCGGACGCTTGGCAGATCGTCGTAGAAGATACTGGCATCGGCATTGCGCCACACATGCTGGAGACGATTTTCGAAGAGTTTCGACAAGTAGACAGCAGTTCCGCACGGCGGCAGGGTGGCACGGGGCTTGGGCTGGCGATTGTGCGCAAGCTGTGTTTGATGATGGGGGGGAATGTGCGCGTCAGAAGCACAATGGGTAAAGGGTCAACCTTCATTGTGACCTTGCCACTGCGAGAATCTTTAGAAGCGTCGCTCAGTGGAAAGGGAGAAGCATATGCCAATCAGTAGAGATCCAAAGGATTGGACGGCTCTGATTGTCGATGATGAGCCGGACAACGTGGGGGTAGCGCGCAAAGTGCTCAACTATGGCGGCGCAAAGGTCTTTGTGGCGCGCAATGGGCTGGAGGGCTTGGCGCTGTTGGAGAACGTGCGACCGACGTTTGTGCTGTTGGATTTGTCGATGCCAGAGATGGACGGGTGGGAGATGTTCCGCTTGATGAAGGCCGATGACTCACTTGCGTCGATCCCTGTGATTGCGTTGACGGCGCACGCGATGGCGGGCGACAAAGAGAAGGTGATCGAGACTGGCTTCAACGGCTACATCGCCAAGCCGTTTCGGATCAACTCTTTTATGGCTGAAATACAAAAATGTCTAGACGAGTACGAGGCATAGCGGATGATGCCGAAAGACTGGCACATTTTAGTGGTTGAGGATGAGTACGACAGCATTCAGATGGTGTCGAAAATCTTGCAGCACAGCGGCATCGCGGTTGAGATTGCTCACAATGGCCGAGAATGTTTGGAGTCGCTAAAACGCGGCTTGCCAACTCTCATCATCATGGACTTGGCACTGCCGGTGATGGACGGCTGGGAGACGTTGAAGCACATTCGCAGCAACCCCGAGACGCGCCACTTGCCTGTGGTTGCCATCACGGCATATCATTCAGTGAACCTTGAAGACGACGCTTACCGTGCAGGCTTCAACGCCTACATGCCGAAGCCGCTGGAGACGCAAGCGCTCGTCAAGAACCTTGAACGAATTATTCACCATTCCTGAGCCGCTCAGGGATAGTCAGCGCGTAGGGGAGACTTATGCCAATTGCTCCAGATGGGCGTTTGATCGGCTTGTATTTCGAGGAATTTGTTGAAGGCCAGAAGATGGTCACCCGTGGGCGTACTGTGACCGACAGCGACCTTGTGCAGTTTGCTGGTTTAACAGGCGACTTCAACCCGATGCACACCGACGCTGAATACATGAAAACGAGCATGTTCGGGCAGCGCATCGCGCACGGGCTGTTGAGCTTGAGCTACGCAATGGGGCAAGCCTATCAGTTGGGCATTTTGGAGCGCACTGTGTTAGCCTTCCGCGAGTTGGACGTCAAGTTCAGCGCGCCGGTGTTCATCGGCGACACGATCCACGCTGAGCTGACTGTGACCGAAAAGACCGAGGCACGGCGTTTGGGCGGGGGGCTGGTGAAGTTTGAGATGCGGATCATCAATCAAGATGGCAAAGTGGTGCAGCGCGGCACGATCAGCCTGTTGATGGCCTCTAAACCGACCGCGGCCGATCAAGCGTAGATGTTCTGCCAACGCAGAGACATCTCAGCGGCGGCGCGAATCGTCTGCGTGTGGATGTCCACGATGTCATCGACATTGGCGGCGTAGCCCCCGCCCATCGCCACGGCAGCGGGGATGCGCCGCTCGAGCAGCGCGTTGAACACCATCTCGTCGCGTCGGCGCAGCCCATCCTTGCTGAGGTTTAGCTTGCCTAACTTGTCGCCCTCGAAGGGGTCGGCTCCGCTGACGTAGACGGCAAAATCGGCTTGAGCAAGGAAGAGCGCGCGCTCTAGCGCGTAGGCCAGCGTGTCGAGGTATTCCTCATCGCCCGTGCCGTCGGGCAGGCCGATGTCCATGTCACCGGCGACCTTGCGAAACGGAAAGTTGCGTTCGCCGTGGATGGAAAGGGTGAAGATCGTCGGGTCGTCGTGGCAGATGTCGGCTGTTCCGTTGCCTTGATGCACGTCGCAGTCGATCACGATGGCGCGGCGGATGAGGCCTTCAGCTTGCAGGGCACGAATGGCAATAGGGGCGTCGTTGAACACGCAGTAGCCTTCACCGTGGTCGCGCCCGGCGTGGTGCGTGCCGCCGGCGAGGTTGGCGGCGCAGCCCTCGCTCAACGCGATGCGCGCCGCGGCAATCGTCGCGCCGCTGCTGCGGCGTGAGCGCTCGACCATCTGCGGCGACCACGGGAAGCCGATCCGCAGCATCTCACGGTGTGTCATCTGGCCAGCCTTCACGCGCTCGACGTAGTCCAGATTGTGGCAGCGCAGCAGCTCTTCATCAGTGGCGGCGGGAGGGACGAGCAGATCGTGCGGGGCGATGATGCCGCACTCGACGACGCGCTGACGCAGCCGTGCGTACTTGGCCATCGGGAAGCGGTGACCGTTTGGCAGCGGCAGCACAAAGTGATCGGCATAGAAAGCTTTCACCGTTGATCCTCGACGATGCAATCTGCGGCGACTTTGCCCGACAAGGTGACCATCGGCACGCCACCGCCCGGATGGGTCGTCCCGCCGACGAAGTAGAGGCCTTTGACGGCGCGGCTGCGGTTGCGCGGGCGTAGGAAGGCGGTGAAGCGGCTGTTGGCGCTGGGGCCGTAGAGCGCGCCGCGCCATGCCCCAGAGTTGGCCTCTAGGTCGGCGGGCGTCCAGATGGTTTCATGGGCGAGGTGCGGGCGCAGGTCGAAGCCGCGCTCCGCCAGCAGATCGAGCACGCGGTCAGCGTAGGGGCGGGCTTGAGCGTTCCAGTCGACGTGGGGGGCGCGCGCGGGCGCGTTGACCAGCACAAACCAATTTTCGCTGTCAGGCGGGGCGTGTTCAGGGTCAGTCTTGGCGGTGATGCTCACGTAGACGCTGGGGCGCGCAGCCGGCACAAGGTCATCGAAGATGGCGCGGAACTCGGCCGGATAGTCCTCAGAGAAGAACAGGTTGTGATGGGCCAACTGCGGGAAGCTGCGCTTGACCCCTAACATCAAGATGAAGCCCGAACACGACGGCGCGTAGTTGACGAGGCGCTGCCGCTGACGATGAGGGACAGTCTGCGGCGGAAGCAAGCGCTCAACGGTGGTGGTCACGTCAAGGTTGCTGACGATCACATCAGCGCTGCAGTGGTCGCCGTCAGCGGTCACAACGCCGGTGGCGCGCCCGTTCTCAACGGTGATCTGCTGGATGGGGGTGTTCGTCTGAATCGTCACGCCCAACTCGCGCGCAAGGCGAGCGAAGGCTGCGGCAATCTGGTAGATGCCCCCCTGCGGATACCAGACGCCGCCCATCAGTTCCACGTGGGCGATGACGTTGAGCGTGGCCGGGGCGGCAAATGGGCTGCCGCCGACGTAGGTCGCAAAGCGTCCTAACAGTTGGCGCAGGTACGGTGAGCGCACATGGTGGTTGATGGCCTGCTGCATCGTGCGGAAGGGGTCGGCAGCCAGCCACTCCGTGACGGGCACGCGGGCAAAGCTGGCGGGCGTCGGGGGCTTGTCGTAGATGAACACCGGCCCGGTGACGCGGTGAATGCGCGCGGCATAGGCGAGGAAAGCGAAGTAGCCTTCTACGTCGCGCTCGTCCAGCGCGGCGATGTTGGCGGCCATCTGCGAGGTGGACGGGCTGGCGTCGAACACCGTCCCATCGGGGTAGAAATAGCGCGTGAGCGGGTCAAGCGGCAGCAGCGTGAGGTAATCCTCCATGCGGCGGCCTGCATCGCGGAAGACCGCTTCAAACACGTGGCGCATGGTGACGACGCTGGGGCCGGTGTCCCAACGGAAGCCGTCGGCCTCATGGACGTACATCTTGCCGCCCACGCGGTCGTTTTTCTCCAACATCAGCACGTCGTAGCCGTGCAGCCGCAGGCGAATCGCGCAGGCTAATCCCCCGACGCCTGCGCCGATGACGATGGCGCTTCGTGTCCCCATGATGATGGTTCCTTTGGTTGCTGTAAGGTGCGGCCTTTCCAGCGCGGGCCGCCGGTGAAGTGCCAATAGAGGGCGTGAAGGGCAATGCGCTGCATCAGCAAGACAGAAATCGGCAGCAGCAGCGCATCTCGCACGCGCTGGCGGCTGTAAGCGGCGCTGAGCGCTCGAGCGCTGATGCCCAGCGCGATCATCGCTATGCCCCACGCCCGCCACTCGTCGAACAGCAGCAGCCCCCACGGCAGCAAATAGAGCCAAAAATGCAGCGCTGCTCCTAACAGCAGCAGCACGACGCTGTTGCCGTAGCCCGCGAGGATATTCTTGGCGAAGCCGTCGCGCACGGCTCGCCAACTGTCGTACATGCGGCAAGCGATGAGGCCACTGCCGTCTGCCATACGCAGGCGCAGCCCGTGCCGTTTGACCGCGCGCGCGAGGTTGACATCATCTAGCACGCTGGGGGCGACCGTGCGATGACCACCCACGCGCTGATAGGCTGCCCGTCGCCAGAGCATGCATTGGCCGTTGGCCGCGCCGAAGATCGCAAAGGGGCCGTAGTGCGTCATCACGATGGGCAGATAGCCCATGATGACGAAGCTCATCAGCGGCACGATGAGTCGCTCTGCCCATGTGTGGGTGATCTGTGTCGGCCATACGGTGAGCAGGTCGGCGTTGGTGGCCTGCTGATGCGCCAGCAGCGCTGCTAGCGCGTCCGGCTGCCAGCGCGTGTCAGCGTCGGTGAACAGCAGCAGGTCACCGCGCGCTTCTTGGGCAAGCTGCCAGCAGGCCCAGTTCTTGCCCCCCCAGCCTGCAGGCAGCGGACGCCCCGTGAGAAGGCGCATCCGCTCATCGCCAGCCGCGCGGGCGATTTCGGCTGTGCCGTCGGTTGATTGGTCGTCGAGGATGAGCAGTTCAAAGTGAGGGTAGGTTTGCTGTGTCAAGGCGGTGACGGTCTGGCCGATGACGGCGGCCTCGTTGCGCGCGGGGATGAGGATCGAGACGAAGGGGCGCGTGGTCGGCTGCTGGGCGCGCAGACGGCGCAGCAGCCAGCGGTTGACCACGGTCAGCAGCGCGAAGGTGATCAAGATGATGGTGGCGGAGACGATCAAATAGGTAATCATGCAGCCCCGCGGAAAGTGGGCAGGCGTTTAAGGCCGTGCCGATGTTTGAACAGCAGGATGGCAAAGTTCCCCGCCCAGATGAGCAGAAAGACGGGCGTCTGCTGATAGGCAACGAACAGATAGAGCAGCACGCCCGCCATCATGAACATGACCACCCAATCATCGGATTTCTCTAACAGGCGATACCACAACAGCAAGTTCACGCCGATGACAATGGGCACTTGCCACAGCGTGAGCGCGGCCCACGTTCCGCCGGTGATGGCGACGGCCTTGCCGCCTTTGAAGCTGAGGAAGGGCGAGAAGGCATGCCCGGCGATGGCCAGCACGGCCACCAGCGCCAGCCGCTCATCGCGCCAGCCCAACCCCCAATAAGCGATGCCAACCGGGATCGATCCCTTGAGCGCGTCGGCCATGACGGCTACGATGTACCAGAAGCGGCTGCCGGTCGCGCGGTAGACGTTGGTTGCGCCCGGGTTGCCGTCCCCGTGTTGGCGGATGTCCACATTGAACACAACGCGGCCAATCACCACTGAGAACGGCACACTAGAGAGCAGAAAGGCGGCAGCTGCTAGCACGAGAACGTCCATGAGTTAGGCCGCTCTCCACCTTGCATAGGCCCACAGCATCATCGCGCCCATTGCCAATGAACCGACGACCGCCGGCCCGTGCATCCCCCAGAACATAGCTAGTCCGACGCTCTGCAAGAACCAGACGCAGGCGTAAATGACAACGAGTGGCAGCCTCGGCAGAGCAGGCGGGCAGAGGACAAAGCTTACGATGAACGAGACGATCAGCCAGCCTGCGTAGTTTGACCACGGGATGCCGAAGTAGCCCTCTGGGGTGGCCCACTGCCAGAAGTTCCAGCCGACCATCTGCGGGTCGAGGAACAAGTCCCACGCGGTGAGCGCTAACGCCGACACCCCAGCGAACGTCAAGCGGTAGCGCAGGCTGTGGCGCAGCGACCGATCGCCAAGGATGACCTGCGCCAGCGCCCACGCCGGGGGCAGCATCATGAACCACGCGAACGGGATTAAGACGGGCACGCCGCCGATCTGCGGCTGGAGCACGTCGGTGTAGACGTACTCGCCGAAGGGTAGACCGGTGCGGTGGCCGACGAACTCCGCGAGCCACGTCATGACGGTGACGCCGCCCAAGTAGTAGAGCGTGCGCCAGCCGAACCGCGCCGACATCGCCACGTATACCGCGGTGGCCTGCGCAACGGCGGCGATGGTGATGCACACAGGGATCACCTCTGGGCCGATCGTCCAATAGGCAATAGGGAAAGCGATCATCACCGCCAGCCAAAGGCCGATGGCGATGAACTCACGAGAGTAGGTCACAATGGCGCTGCGCGCGCTCGTCAGGGCAGCGGTCATGTCAGCAGTTTCTCCACTTTTCCAACGACTTCAAGGCCAGCGTTGCGGCCAGTGTCTTCTACGATGAGTGTGCGACGAAAACCGTCCAAAGCGCTGAGACGGAGGTGAATGCTTGCTTGGAGTGTTTCATCTACGCGCATGTGCATCGCTTGTTTTTCGGGGCCTTTGAGGGGTGTGCTCGCTGCGCGTTGGGCTGTGATGACCAACTCATATTCACGGTTGAACAAGACCCACTCGACGGTTTGCTCATCAATGCGCAGCTTGTCAACTTTGGAGCGGTTGTAGGTCGCAAAGCGGTAAATCTGGCCGTTGTAGAGCAGTGCGATGACGAAGCCGTTGAACGTGCGCCCCAAGTTGGGAATCGTGGCGATGGACGCGCTCAGCGACATGTTGGGGGTGTTAAAGTGGTTCGTTTGCATCCACACGTAGGCGGAAGGGAAGTTTGTACCCCAATCTTTTTCGATGTAGCCGCGGCCACCGGTAAAGTCAACCGTTTCGCCGTAGAGCGTCAAGCTGCCGCGGATCGTGTGATCTATGCTGACGATGCCATGATTGCACTCCATGAATGGGATCCAGCCATACCAGCCCATGATTCCAGGGGAAGTGAGCGTGACGGGGAAAGGTGTCAAGTCGTGGAAGTGGAGTTCCCCGCTGAGCGCGCCGTGTTCGTCCTCGTGATTCAGCAGCAGGCAATCACGGGTGAAGCGGCTTCGGCCTACAGTCACGTCGAAGGTTTTGTCTGCTGCAGCGAAGCTCCCGACGCGATGATAGCGCGCACGGCCGCTTGTGCCGTCCAGCACTTGGATGAAGGCGTGGGTTTCTTTAGTGCTGGCGGCGATGAATACCCCCGGGATGATGGCGAAGGCGCGCCGCTCGTCGCGCGTCACGAGCTTGTAGTACCACCCCTCAAAAAACGGGGCGCTTTTGCCTTTGCCATGATACCAATCGGGGTTGAGGCGCGTCTGGACGAAATTAAGCATGCGATTGCTCCAAAGACTTTTCGGCAATGAAGTGTTGAATTTCTTGCAAGATGGCCGGCCAGCCGGGCAGCGTCACATCGGTGAGGGTGTGCGGGCCGGGCAGCTCAACGTACTGTGGGGCGCTGCGAAACAGGTTCAGGTAGGCGCGGGTGACGTGTGGGCGCACTAGCTCATCGTCCTGACCTTGAATGATGAGCGTAGGGCATGTGACCTGTGGCGCAGCCTCAGCGCCGATCAAGCCGGCGCGGCGAATTTGATCGAACAGACGCACCGGCACGCTGAAGTTCAAGATCGCCTCGCGCGTGGCGGCGTCTTGCAAATCTGCCCCCGGCATGAAGTTATTGACACTCTCGCGGAACTTGGGGTCGTTCCAGTCGGGCTTGAACAAGCGAAATGGTTTGAACTGTGGGACGATGTGGCGTAAGACGGGCAGCGCGCGCCACAGAACGTGCTCAAGCTGCCAGAAGGGGGCCAGCAAGATTAGCATCTGAGGACGAACCTCAGCGGCCAGCTTGACCGACAGCGCCCCGCCCATCGACAACCCGATGACGCCAACTTGGCTGTGAGTGGCGCGAAGCGCAGTGAAGGCCTCACGAGCGGCGCTCAGCCAATCCTCAACGGTGTAATCGTTGATGCGGTCGATCTCTGGGCCGAAGCCGGGCAGCAGTAGGCAGTCCACCGAATCGCCTTGTGCGGTGAGCGCGTCGGCGATCGGGCGCATCTCGGCGGGCGTCCCCGGGAAGCCATGGATCAGCAGCCATGCGCGGCCAGTTGTGCCAGTGACTTGATACCGTCTGAATTGATCTGCCTCAAAAGCGCGGCTGAAGGAAATGGTCTGCATTGTTCACCTCTTGCAACAGTGTAACAGCGCTAGATTAGCCATCCTATAACGTTTAGCACTGCTAATTGGTTTCTAAATTAGACTTCAGACCGAGTTCAGGCTGAGACGGTATGCTTAAATTTAATGTTGCGGTTCAGATGGCTGGCGTTTAGAGTTTACCCGTTTTATTTCATGAGGTGAATTTGAATGGGAAGTGCGCTGATTTGGGGTGCATCAGGTGGCATTGGAGCTGCTCTAGTGGCGCATCTCGGCTCGATGGGTTGGCAGGTGTACGGCGCAGCGCGCCATACATCTCGCATTCCGCGCTCGGCGCAGCTTGCGCTCGACTTCGACGCAGATTATGAACACAGCTTCGAAGCGGTGACGATGCGCGTGGCGCAAGAGACAACCGAGCTAGACTTGATGGTGTATGCTGTGGGAGATGTTGCCTATGCCAAGCTGAGCGAGATGGGCTTAAAAGGGTGGCACGCCACGCTGCAATCCAACTTGACGGGGGCTTATTTGGCCGCGCTCTACGGCCTTGACCTGCTCAAAGAGGGGGGACACTTGGTGTACATTGGCGCGTATCTGGATCACATCCGCCTGCCTAAAATGGGGGCATATGTGGCGGCGAAAGCGGGCCTTGCAGAGTTGGTCACGGTGCTTCAGAAAGAACATCGCAAGCATCGCTTCACGGTTGTGCGCCCGGGGGCGACGGCCACCGGCTTCTGGGACAAAGTGACGCTGAAGCTGCCAGCGGATGCCAAGCAGCCCAACCAAGTTGCCGCGGCCATTGTGCAGCATCACATCAACGGAGGCAGCGGCGATTTAGACCTGTAACAGCGCGCTAACGTTCATCAGAGACTCACTATGAGTTCATCTGCAACTAGGTAGCAGGCGTCATAACCACACCAGGCAATGACTGGAGGGCAGTCAAACATGGGGAAAATCGTTGTTATTGGCAGCGGCTTTGGGGGATTAGGCGCAGCCATTCGCTTGGCAGCGGCGGGTCATGAAGTAGAGATCCTTGAAAAACGCGATAAGCCCGGCGGGCGTGCTTACGTCTACGAGATCAATGGGTTCAAGTTCGACGGTGGCCCGACGGTTATCACTGCGCCGTTCATGTTCGATGACCTATGGGCCGCGGCAGGGAAGAAGCGCGAAGATTACGTGCAGTTCGTCCCATGTGATCCCT
>DAOUBS010000250.1:0-17412 GCA_034432435.1 Anaerolineae bacterium | reverse complement strand
GGTGGCGGAAAATTTCACCTTCGCCTACGACGACATTGAAGACGAGTTCACGCTGCTGAAGTGATCAAACGCGCGGCGGGGGAACGACGAGCTTTCGCCGCGTGACGTAATACGGGCTGCCCCAGTGCGTCTATAGATGTGAGAGCGATCGAGCATTGTCCACTTGAGGAGTGGTTATGGGCAGCATTCTAACATTGACCGATGCCGAAGGCCTTGCCCCGTTGGGCGAGCGCCCTGCATTGATCCTGTTCACTAACGGCGATGGCCTGCGCAGTGAATTCGTTACGGCGTTCAAGAAAGCCGCCGCGGAGAACGACCGCATCGCCTTTGCCCAGGTGAACCCACAGACCAACCCCGCGCTGGCCGCCCAACACGAAGTGGGCGACAAGCCCGTGTTGATCGGCATTGCCAACGGCGCAACCCAAGTGCGGCGTGTCCGCCCGTGGGGGGCCGATGTGATCCTCTCGGTCGAACTACTCGAAAAAATGATCCCGGAGGAATCAACGATGAACGGCAGCAATCAAGACCCCAACAAACCGCTGGCTGTGGAAGACAAGCCAATCAACGTGACGGACGCCACCTTCAAGGCCGAGGTCATCGACTACTCGCACAAGATACCGGTGCTGGTCGACTTCTGGGCAGAGTGGTGCGGGCCGTGCCGCCAAGTCGCGCCGATCATGGCCAAGCTGGCCAAAGAGTTCGCTGGTCAGGTGCGCATCGCCAAAGTGGACACGGACGCCAACCCCGGCCTGTCGCAGGCCTTCCGCATCATGTCGATCCCAACCATCATGGCGTTCAAGAACGGTCAGTTGGTGTTCAACCAAGCAGGGGCCTTCCCTGAACCAGCCTTCCGCGACCTGATCCGCCAGCTCATCGCGCTGGACATGCAGGCCGCCCTGCGCAACCAGCCGAAATAGTCTACCTTAACACACAGCACGGGCGACTCGACGAGTCGCCTTTTTTATTTTGTGGCAGGCTCAATCACTGGTTATGTTCTTCCTAAATTACTTTAGGCATGGAGCTGATGTATGGCTGTCCCTCTTCGAGCAATAGGCAATCACAGCACTGCACACCGCCGCACGCCCTGCCCCGACTGGGGATCAGGCCTCACCCTGCGAAAACTGACGAATGTGCGATACTATCTTTTGAGAGACACGCCAAAGCGTCAGGAGTGAGACATGAGATTACATCGCGTAGGGTTGGCGGCTGTGGCCGCGCTGGGGCTGTTCAGCGGGCTGAGCAGCGCGCAGCAAAACGCCGAGCCAGCCTCTTCCGTGAACTGGTTCTGGGCGATCTGCGACACGCGCGCCGTGGTTGACCTCGACGGCACAATGGCCGCTGGGGACGACGTGTTCATCCAATTCTTTAGAGAAACTCAGGCCGCCGGCGCGCCGCTCAGTGGCTTGATCCAGATCGGGGCGCGCGGCGCCTTCCGCACGAGCCAAGTCATTAACTACCCGGCGGGCACAGTGCTTGCGCCCGGCCAGTTCGGCAGCATGCGCATCTCAATTGCCCGCGCCAACAACCCACAAAACGCCAGCTTTACCACCGTGGTTGACGACGTGTTCGACACCTGCATCCAGCCATCTAACCCTGTCGGCACGATTACGACGGTGGGCGGCGGGGGCACGGCCACCGGCGCAACCGGCTTCGTTGACCCCGAGACCGGCCAGAACGTCACCCCAATTGCCGGCCGTCCGATCCGCCACAGCGGCATCCTCAAGCCCGGCAGCGGCTACCTGAACGAGGTGTTCGCCGTGCCTGCCGAGCAGCCCGTGCAGATCGGCGCGCGCCCCAGCGCCAACGTCCGCGAGCAGGGGCGCACTACCAACCCGGGGCTGATCTTCGCCGAGTGTGCGCAGTTCCCCGGCGCAGACCCAGGCCGCATCTTCGACACGGACAACATCCGCGTGTTCTGGTCGTGGTTCGCGCGGACGGCGGCCCAAGTGCGCGATCACATCGCCAAGGCACAGTATGAGGTGCTGTTCGAGTCACCCGGCTTCCCGCCGCAGGCCTTCCCGAACGTGGTCGTCAGCCCGATTGTGCGCCGCGAGGATGGCCGCTTCTGGGTGTTCTACACGGTAGATCTAGGCACAGCCTACCGTCCAGGGGTCTACCGCGTGAACTACCGCGTGACGTGGAGCGAGCCAACCTTTGACGGCTTCGAAAACTTCGGCCCAGGGACAGAAAACGAAGAACTGCGCGGGCATTGCGTCTGGACGGTGGAGCCGAACCCCTACGGCGTGCCCGTCGCCTATGAGAACCCGCGCCTGTTCGAGCGGTAGCATTTCTCACACGTCCAGGGCACGGCAGGCCCTATACGGCGCACGCCGTGCCCCACTCTTAGAACGCTGCCCCGCACAGGTGGACGGTGATCCCCATCGCGTTGAACATGGCCGCTTTGGCGGCCAGCGCGGCATCAGCCCCGGCAGCGTCTGGCGCGTAGGCCACTTGGATGTGGTTGGCCTTGTGGCGCGCCATCATCTGATCGCGCGTCACGCCGTGGATCACCGCGTGCATGATCGGCCACTGCGGCGTGGTCAGCCGCCAGCGGCGTTCGGTCTCTTCGCGCGGCAGCTCAACCACCGTTGCCCGCCCGAGGTCTGCGTGCAGGCCGCCATCCATCACGTAGACGCGGCTCCAGACGATTTCGCCCGGCTTGCTGATGCCCTTGAGCGTCCCGCCACCCAAGCGGAAGTACATCGGGGGTTGACGCTCGCTAGACGCGCCCGCGTAGCCGCCAATGAAGTGCGAAGCTGGCGCGGCCCCGCTGATGAGGAACACCCACACGAAATCGTCTACGCCGTCGCCCGTGTAGTGCTCGCCCCAGCGCAGATCGTGCAGCGTCGTGGCCGGGTCATAGCCCATCGCCTTCCAGAGGCGGTTCGTCACGACCGCGTCCACCGCTGAGCCTTCATCAACCTCGTTGAAATGCGGCAGCGGCTGGCCAGCGTAAAGTTCTTGTTTGGTGACGGCGTGATACACCGGCGGGCGCTCGGCGTTGTTCAGCAGGCCTTCGACAAGGTCAGAGGCAGGGGTCATGTCCTTCAACCCCTGCTGATACTGGATGCCGACCGCCGCGCAGCCGAACTCGTGGGCGATGCGCACCGCGGCTATGTACATCTTGCACTGCTCGTGGATCTGAGCGTCGGTCAGGTCGGTTTCCTCGTTGGGGCCGGTGACGAAGGTCACGCCGCGCTCGTCCAGCCAACGGCGGACGGCCTGCGCCTCTTCGTCGCTCACCTCGCGCATGGCCGCCACCAACGCCGACTGTGACAGGCGTTCTTTGTAGATGCCCGTTGGGTTGAGCATCTCGTCGTCGATGATGGCGTTGTACATTCCCATGCAGCCCTCGTCGAACACGCCGAGGATGGCTTTCTCGTGTTGAAGCTGCTTGGCCAGCGCCTCGCCGAGCGCGACCGGCTCCGCCGGCAGCTTGCTGAGGTCGAGCGGCTTCACGTGGGAGTAGTCGTGCGTGATCTGGCCGGTCTCCACCCATTCGCGGATGCCGCGCTTGAAGAACTCATCGGTAAAGTCCACGCTCCAGATTGTGCTGTACTTCACGCCCATCTTGGTGAGCGAGCCGTTGAGGTTCAGCAAGCCCACCAGCCCGGGCCACTCGCCGCTGAAGTTGGCCACGGTCAAGATCGGCCCGCGGTGGTTGCGCAGGCCCGCCAACACGTGATGGCTGTACTGCCAGACGGCCTCCGCCACGATCAAGCGCGCCTCAGGGTGGATCGTGCGGAACACGTCCATCCCCATCCGCTGGTTCCAGATGAAGCCGTGGCCTAGCTGCTCGTCGTAGGGGTGGCCGCGTACGATCTCGATGCCTAGCTCGGCAAAGGCGGCGGTCAGCGCCTGCTCCATGGCGTGTTGGGCCGGCCAGCACTTCTGATTGGCTGAGAGGCGCAGATCACCGCTGGCGACGAGGATCGCTACGTTGTCAGCGGGGCGGGTTGGCTCTTCGATAGAAGGAAGCGCATATGCAGTCATACCCAATAAACTCCTTGAACAAGTCGTCTAAGTATCCGCGTCAAAGGTAGCGAATTTTTGCAGCGCGGGCAATCAATTGGTGCGCGCAGGGGCAAGGCGCCGCTTGCCCCTGACGATGGGCGTCGTCAGCGCCCGTAGGTGTAGCGCACGGTGTAGCTCAGCTTCACCTCGCCGCCCGCGGGGACGGTCACGCGGAACTCAACCGTGTTGCTGTTGATTTGAATGAACGGGATGCTCGACTGGATGATCTGCCAGTTCGTCCAGCGGAAGAGCCGCTCCGGCACGCGGATCTCAACGCTCTCGTTCTCTTTTTGGTTGCGCAGCGTGATCTCATAGCTCTCCTCGATCACGTTGCTAGCAATCATGTTGTAGTTGGTCTGGACGCGCTCGCCCACGAGGTCGAAGGCGTTGCCGAGGAACATCTGGATCGTCTCGCCTTTGGGGGTGTGGTTGATGGTGTTCTCGCCAATGAGCAGCGCCGCCCCGTCGATGTCCTGCTGGTAGACGCGCACCCGCCCGGCCGGCAGCGCCGCGCCCACGCCGCCATCTTCGCCCGTGCTAAACTCAAGATAGGTTCCGACAGTCGTCACGCCCGTTTGCCCGTAGGTGCGATCGTCCATCAGATAGCCGAAGTTGTACCACGAGGGGCTGCTGTCGTAGACGTAGAAGGTGGTGGCGTTCACGCCCGTGCTGGCGACGAACTGCACCTGTTTCGTCTCGTTGTTGCCCACCGTCACTGGGCGCGGAATTTCGTAGAGCTTGTACTCGCTGAAGTCACGCTGTTCAACCTGAGGCGTCGGCGCGGCCATCATGACATCCGCCTCAGCGCGCATAGCTATCATAGGCATCTGCGTGATGCGGTTGACATCGCCCGCCACCAGCTTGAGCTGAGCGTCAGCGAAGCTCGTGCCGCTGGTGTTGGTGAGCGTGATCCACCCGTTGAGGTCAAGGCGGCGGTTGTTCGTCGCCAGCAGGATTGTGTAGTCGCTCGTCCACGTTAGGCCGTTGGCCAAGTAGGTGAGTTCCACTTGCTGCGCGCCGCCGCTGGCGCTCTCGATCAGCCAGCGCAGCGTCGGGCGGGTGATGAGGCCATCGGGCAGCGCCGGAAACTTGATGTCTCGTGCGTCGGCCAGTTTGACCACGCGCACCTCGCCGCTCGCCTCGCGCAAGATGATATCGCCGCCGCGCCCGCTCAACAGTTGGCCAGTGTAGACCGTGCCATCTTTGGCGGTGTATTCGATCGTCTGATCAAGGTAGCGATCGAGCAGGGCTTGACTGTTCACCAGATCGTAGACGTAGTTCTGCTCCAGCACGTAGGTGCCGCTGGGGTCGGTCAGGCTGACGAAGCTCACTGACGTCGGGTCGATCGTGGCAGCTACGTCGGTGAAGTTGAGGACGGTCTGCCCGACGTTGAGCGTGAACGTGCGTCGATCCTGCACCAACGCCGAACCGCTGTTGTACACCGTGAGGCTGACCCCGTTGGCAGGCGTGGGCGCTTCTTGCGCCAGCGCTGCCCCTGATGCCAGCAAGAGACCTAGCAACATAATCCGTTTCATTGCCTCGTGTTCCTTTCTGATTCGATTATTGTAGGTCAACAGTAACAGGCGAAGCATCGTTGACCACGATCACGACTGTGCCGGTGGGCAGCAGCCGCGTCGGCAGCGAAACGCTGAGCATCAACGGGCGGGCGATCATCGTGCAGGCCTGCATCTCAGGGACGATGCGCGCGGCTTGAAGCTGCACCGTCTGCTCGACGATCTGGCGCAGGAACAGCCCCGGCGTTTGTGGGCAGCCGTCGATCACGCCGCTGGCCGTCACCACCACCAGTTGATCGGGGAAGGTGGCGCGCACCTCGGCGTCGACGGTGTCAACTGCCAATGTCTGCACGATGAAGGTCTGAGGGGCGGCGTCCATCTCGGGGTCTAGCTCAAACGGCAGCCCGTACAAGCGGAACAAGTCGAAGTCGCCCATCTGCACATTAGCGGGGATCGTCACGTCGAACGGTGTGAGCGCTTGCAGGCACATCGCCGCAGGATCGACCGCGTTGAACGCCTCGATAAGCACCTCGCTTGGGTTCTGCCAGTTCGGGATGGCGCGCACAATCGGCGTCACGCAGCCATCGCTGCCTATCCCCTGCAGGCGCAGCGCGAGCGAGCCGTCCGCGTTGGTGAGGGCCGTGATCGTCTCTACGTCTAAGAAGCCGCGCGCCATCTCGCTCAGGCGGGGGGCGATGAGCGTCGCGCCCGGCACGGGTTCGATCTGCGGCAGATCAACGCGATAGACGCGCTCGTTGACCACTAGCACGTTCGGCAGCGTTGCGTCCGCGTCTAGCGTGAGCAGTTCGCTGCCGTCCACCACGACCTCGAAGGGCAACAGGGCACGGGTGCAGATCGGCTCAGCTTCGAACTCGCGGTACAGGTCGATGAACAAGGCGCTGCCGCTGCGCTGCGTCTGGGCGATCGTCTCGCCCTCACAGCCGTCGGGCAAAAGCCCCCCTACGGTCAGCATCAGCTTGCCATCCACCACCTCAGGGATGACCTCTTGTACGTCGTTCATGTAGCGAATCATTGTGTTCTCCTGTGCTGCGCCGGCGACACTCGCCCCGACGACAGCCCCTGCAATCAAAATCCACCGTTTTAGCATGTGTTGGCTCCTTGTCTGTTCCACCAATGTAGGGACAGCACCCGTGCTGTCCGCAGCACAGTGAGTGTGCTTCATTCTCAAAACGCGCTGCTCTATCAGAAAGTTCCCAACATTTTCCCCCCAATTTTCTGGGGGTTTAGGGCTTCTCTAGTCGCCTACTCATGCTGGCATGATACAGTGAGGACTAAGAGCTGTCAGATCGAGTGCGCGGTGCGGCTTCAACACGCTGCATGGCGCTTCAACAGAAGGAGAAAAAAATGGGGTTCATCTTGCAATTGGTAGCCCTCGCTGGCGCGGTCATCGCGCTCTTGGGCATCGCGCTGGTCGTCTCGGCCAGCTCTCGACGTGAGAACACCCGCGGCGGCGTGATCGTCACGACCATCGGTGTCGTGGTCGGCTTAGTGTTCTTCATCATCAGCCAAGGGCTGCTCATCGTTCCGGTGACAGAGCGCGCCGTGATCTTCAACGCGTTGACTGGCCGGCTAGAGACACCGCGTGGGCCGGGCATCTCAATTATCATCCCGGGTGTGCAGCAGCCCTACATGTACCCGATCAACAATCAGACGTACTTCATGACTGATGACCCACTGCAAGGCAATCGCGCAAGTCAGGATGCCATTCAAGCACGCTCTATTGAGGGCCAGAACGTCCGCGTGAACGCCGTCCTCACCTACCGTTTGGATTCCAGTGAGGCTGGCCTCAACCGCATCCACACCGACTGGTTCAACCAGATCGGCGGCTATGAGTTGGGGCTGGTGCGCCCGGCGCTGAACAACGTCGTGCAGGAGATCACGGCCAGCTACACGGCCGAGAACATCTATGGGCGCGCTCGTGAGGAGATGGGGCGGCGCATCGAGCAGCGTTTGACTGAAGTGCTGGGACGCCAAGGGATTGAAGTGGTCGCTTTCCGCATTCTGGAGCTGACCTTCACGCCCGAGTTCACTGAGGCGATCGAGCGCAAAGAAATTGCCAACCAAGAGCTTCAGCGCGCCCAAACCGAGGCACAGCGCGTAGAGACCGAGGCCCGCGGTCGTGCTCAGGCGGCCATTGAGCAAGCCCGCGGCCAAGCCGAAAGTGCCCTGCTCGCTGCCCGCGCTGAGGCCGAAGCGCTGAGCCTTATCAGCCAGCAGATCGCCGAGAACCCGGCGCTGATCCAGTTCCGCTACGTCGAGAACCTCTCGGACAACGTGCAGCTGATCCTCGTGCCGTCCAACTCGCCGTTCCTGTTCGACTTCCAGTCGCTGGCGAGCGGGATGCTGCCGCAGCCGCGCCCCACAACGCCGCCGGCCGACGAATAAGCCGAGTCACACACCAAGTGCCCCCTCAACGGGGGCAGTTTTGTTGCTAGCCGATGCCGCTGGCCACGCGCTCTAACGCTGCGGCCAAGCTGTCGCGGTCAACTTGATTGAAGTAGGCGCTGAAGCCGTTCACCCACTCCAGATCAGCTAACGCCAAGCGCAGCAGACGGTTCCGCTCGTCGCGGTTGACGCCGCGCGCGCTGGCCTGCGCCTCGTAGATTTGGGCGCGCAGCAGGCGGCGCTCAATCGTTTGCTCGCCGCGCAGGGCGCTGTTGATCATCTCCAGCGCGTTGGCGTAGTCGCTGCCGGCGACGTAGAGCCGCGCCAGCAGCTCGAAGGCGGCGAAGCGCTGGCTGCCCGTCAGGCTTTCGAGGGCGCTGCTCACCTCGGCGATGGCCCCATCTGGCACGCTGCCCTGCCTCAGCCGCACGGTGTAGGCCACCAGCACGGCCTCTGGCGGCGCGCCATCCTCGGCACGCAGCGCTTCAGCGTCCTCAAGCGCGGTCTCAAAATCGCCAGCCTCAAGCGCGATCATCATGCGCGATAAGCGCAGCGCGCGATCGTCGCGCAGGCGCAGCGCCTCGCTCAAGTCCTCGCGCGCTAGATCGTAGCGCCCCAAGTCAGCGTAGAGCGTCGCCCGCTGGAGCAGCGCCTCAAAGAAGCCCGGCTCATTGCGATCCCCGTTGAGCGCCCGCGAGTAGTCGTAGAGCGCCAAATCGAGCTTGCCCTCAGCAAGGCGCGCGTCCGCCCGCAGCTTGACTGCCAGCACACGGCCCGGGTAGCGCGCCATGTACTGCTCCGCGAACAGCACCGCCAGCCCGGGGTCACCTTGGGCCAGCGCAATCTCCACTTGAAGTTGCAAGCAGCGCTCGGAGTATGGATCGAGCAGCAGCGCGTCATAGGCTGTTTGCAGCGCGTCAGCGTAGCGCCGATCCAGCAGGTAGACCTCGGCCAGCTTGGCGCGCAGTTCGACGTTGGTCGGGTTGCGCTCGATGGCGGTTTGCAGCACCGTAAGCGCCTGCGCGCGATTGTTGACCAGCAGGTAGCGATCCGCCAGCAGCAGGTGCGGCTCGATGAAGGTCGGGTCGGTGGCGATGGCGCGCTCCAAGCGCTGAGTGATGTCGCGCAGCACGTCCTGCTGCGGGCTGGTGCGCGCGCGCTGCTCGGCGATGGCCACCCGCGCGTAGCTCACGTCGATCATCGGCAGTTGCAAGTCGCTGGCGACGCGATCACGCCAGATCCTCTCGCCCGTCTGAACGATGTCACGGGCGGCGCTGAGGTTACCCGTCTGCACTTCTAACAGCACGGAGTAGTAATAAGGGGTGAAGCTGCCAGTGATTTCTGCGGCACGTTTCTCTTGGATGAGGATGGTGCGGGCCGCGCTGAACTGGCCTTGATTCATCAAGGTGACCGCTTGACGGATGCGCGGCTCGATGAGGACGCCAACCGGCCCTGCGACGTCCGTTGGGCGCGGCTGAACGAGTGGGTTCGGCATGGGTAGCTCAGGTGGGAAGGTGGGCGAGGGCGTCGGCGACTGGCGCGGCGTGGGCGAGGGCGTCGGCGTCAAGCCCGGCGTGGGCGTGGCGGTGCTGGTCGGCGTGGGCGAGACTGTCCACGTGGGGGCGAAGACAAGGCGCTGCACCTCTGGGTTGCTCAACGCAGCGGCTAGCACAAAGAAGCCCACCACTGCGACGGCAGCGCTGGCCACAAGGCCAACCCGCGTCTGGAAGCGCCGCCGATCGCCTTCGCCTGCGCGGTTTTTCTCTTTGCGGCCAAAATTGATCTGACTCTGAAGGTAGGACGGTTGGTGCTGTTCGACGATGGTGGCGGCCTCTTTAAAAGCTGCCTCGATGCTGGCGCGGCTGGGGCGCGGCACGCCGTCCTCGCCAGCGAGGGTAATCGTGAGGCGGGCAACAGCTTCTTGAAAATTGATCTCAGCTAGCTCAGGGGTCGGCTCTGGTTCAGCGGGTGGCGCGGCCTCCACAGGGGCGGCAGCGCTTTCCTCAGGCGCGGGCACGCTGACGGCCTTTACCTCCGAAGTCGACGTGCTGAGCTTCTTCAGCGGCAGGCGGGGGCGGGGTGGCTCAGCAGGCGGCACGGCTTCTACTGGAGGGGCGGGGGGGGCTGTTTGCGTTTCCGTCGGCGGTTCGGCCGCTTGCAGCTCAGCCGTGGAGGGTCTGAGCGTCTCAAGCTCGCTGGTGGCAGGGCGCGGCGTGTTGGCGGCAAGACTGGTCGTCGTCGTCCCAATGAGCTGCTCACCCGTCAGGTTGAGGCGGCGCATCGCCTCGGCCACTTTGGGGCTGTCGGGGTACATGACGAAGGCTTTGCGCAGGGCGGCGATGCGCTCTTTTTGCTCGCTCGTCACGCTGACTAGCCCCAACAGCGCAATCTCGTTGTGCGAATCGATCTTGAGCGCTTCAATGAAGGCCAATCGTGCCCCGGCGCGGTCGCCGCTGCGCGCGAGTTGGATGGCGTTTTGGAGTGCTCGATGAAGGTTATCTTGTGCCATATGCCCACTCACCACCTTATCTAATGGCTATATTAACGCACTCTCCCATCTAGCGCGAACCGAGCGCGAACAAAAGTAACAGACAGGGCCCGTGCCCATAGGAATTGAAAAGACAAATTCTTGAAGCAGGGTGGATTGGTCCAAATTTCGACACACCGCCCGTTTCGACTTACCATAGTCAGTAGGCGGTGGGCTTGCTATAATGACGCTCAATTCTATGGAGAGATCGCATAGTGGCCTAGTGCACCCGCTTGGAAAGCGGGCCGGGGAGACCCGACGAGGGTTCGAATCCCTCTCTCTCCGCCTCAACGCGAGGGTGTGTCCACCCCCGCGTTTTTTTGCTTCATTGATATTTGATATTTTCAGAAGCTGCTAATTGAACGCGCGTTAGATTTTGCTATACTAGAAATCAAATCAACGTTAGATTGTCTAAATTGGAGAGAGAGTTTTATGGCTGTGCCGACGCTTGAAAAGACGCTGGCCGCGTTTGACCTATACCGCATGGAAGACCACTTCAACGACAAGCAGCGCGCGCTGCGTGATCAAGTGCGCAACTGGGTTCAGACGCGTGTCGTCCCTCACATCAACCCTTACTGGGAAAAAGCCGAGTTCCCCCGCGAGATCGCCATGAGCATTAAAGAGCTGCCGATCATCGGCGGCCCACTGACCGAGCACGGCGCGCCCGGCCTCGACATCATCGAGCTTGGGTTGGTGTCGTATGAGCTGGCGAAGGGTGACGGCAGCATCGGCACGTTCTACGGCGTGCACAGCGGGTTGGCGCTGGGGACGATTGGCGCGTTGGGCAGCGCTGAGCAAAAAGCGCGCTGGATGCCCGACATGGTCAACCTGAAGAAGATCGGCGCGTTCGGCCTGACAGAGCCGAACGTTGGCAGCAACGCCACCGGCATCGAGACCACCGCCCGCCAAGACGGTGATTACTACATCCTCAATGGGGCCAAACGCTGGATCGGCAACGCCAGCATCGCCGATCTGATCATCATCTGGGCGCGCGACGAAGACGGCAAGCTGGGCGGGTTCGTGCTGGAAGACCCGCAGACCATCGACGGCCTCACCATCAGCGACATCTGGGGCAAGGTGGGCAAGCGCGCCGTCCTGAACGCCGACATCGTGCTGGAAAACGTGCGCGTGCATAAGGACAACCGCCTCGCCGGTGTGCGTAGCTTCCGCGATACGTTCATGGTGCTCGGGATGGGGCGCTACGGCGTAGCATGGGAAGCCGCCGGGGCCGCTGCCGCCGCCTTTGAGTACGCGCTGGATTACGCCCTCAAGCGCGAGCAGTTCGGCAAGCCCATCGCTAGCTTCCAACTCATCCAGCAGAAGCTCGTCGAGATGGCCACGGAAGTGACGCTTATGCAGCAGTTGTGCATGTCGCTCGCGCGCAACCTTGAGAAAGGCATGATGAGCGAGGGCATGGTGAGCATGGCCAAGTACAACAACGCGCGCAAAGCCCGCTACGTGACGCAGCTCGCGCGCGAAGTGCTGGGCGGCAACGGCATCTTGATCGACAACCACATCGCCCGCCTATGGACGGACGCTGAGGTGATCTACACCTACGAAGGCACGAACGAGATCAACATGCTGATCGTCGGACGTGAACTGACCGGCATCAACGCCATCGTCTAACGAGATCGAGCGCAACGCACGGCGCGACCAGGGGGCTGGGGGATGAGGTTTCTTTTGAGTCTGAAAAGGGCCTCACCCCGACGCCGCTTCGCCCCGTCGCCCCTCTCGAAGTGACCTGCCCCGCGGTCACCCCTAGCGAAGGGCAGCTGCCTTCATGCGCCCCCTTCTCCCTCGGGAGAAGGGGGCTAGGGCCTCCGCGGGTGTTCACTTCCCCCTTTGACACACCTCCGAACCCGTGCTAAGGTCAATAAAGGCGTAACGTAGTCAGAAAGGAACGGTCATGCGCAAGCTCATCGTTGTCCCTCTCAGCCTTGTGAGCCTGATCGCGGTCATCTTCATGTGTGGGACGATAACCTTTGCCGGGCTGTTCTTGGCCAGCATGCAGGTGCTGACAGGCCGCGTTGTGGCCGCTGAGGTGGTCATGTTCCCCATCCAGACGGACAACAACGGCGACTTCATCGAGATCGAGTTCACCCCCATCCAGACGCAGTCAGCCCTGGCCGCGGCGCTCACAGGCGGCAGCGCTGGCGAGGCAGCGCGCGGCACGACACAGCGCTTCCGGCTGTACGGCGACGTGGTGGCCGTGCGTGGGCCGCTCGTCACGCTGCGGCCGCTGATGCAGATGTTCGGCTTGCAGAACGTCTATCAACTGGCGGTCATCGAAGGGGTCTACCGCGGGCCGCAGGCCAACCGACAGCTTCAAGGCTCGCGGGCGGTGCTCAACGGCGGCTTTGACCCCGTGTGGTGGGATCTCAACGATCAAGAAGGTCAGTTCCCCTATAACGTGTTCATCGAGCGCATCACCATCAGCGGGGATGAAGAATTCGGCTTCCGTGGGAACGGCACAAAACGCTACCACATCGTCGTGACCAATCAATCGATTACATGGGATCTGGTGGAGGAACGGCGCTAGCGCTTCACCAGAATTTAACTGATGTGAAACTAAATTTCTCATTATCAAAAACTCATTTTAAAATCCAACAAAAGTCACAGTTTGGCGCGTGTGAGCTTGTTATGATGACGGTGTTCGTTTTAATTGTACGCAGCGTTCAATTCAAGCTCTGAGGAGTTCCCAAATGACCCACATCATCACCTCACTCTGCCTACGCGACGGCGCGTGTATGGAAGTCTGCCCTGTAGAGTGCATCGTCCCCGGCAAGCCCGAAGATCAATGGCCGTGGTACTTCATCGACCCCGATACCTGCATCGACTGCGGCGCGTGCATCCCTGAATGCCCGTTTGAGGCCATCTTCATTGAGGAGGAAGTCCCATCGGCTTATGAGATGATGGAAGGCCAAGAGCGCCTGCCGTTCGACACCAAGACGATTGTCGTCCACAAGGAAGGCGATATCGTCGACCTCACGCCTGACATTCAGTACAACTATCAGTTCTTCAGCAAAGGTCCGGGCTACGAAGCGCTGAACATGTAAGCGCGCCTGAGCACTTCCTCTCAAACGCCTATCTTTGCCTTTGGGTAGAGGTAGGCGTTTGTGCTTCTGTTCAAGTCGGACTGGTCGTATGATAGGACGTGCGCGCGGGGCGCTCTGCCCCCTTTGACTCACACTCATTACGCCAGAGGGCCGCATGTTCAGCACGATGCAAGAAGCGATCCAGTTCATCTTTCGCAGCAAGAACCGCCTCAAAGACGAGCCTCACACCTACGACGAATACGCGCGCGACGTGGCCCCCACGCGCAACCTGCTGCTAGCCACAGGACTGCTCGACACGCGGCGCGAGTACATCGTTGTGACGGGCAGCAAGGGCAAGGGCAGCATCAGCGCGCTGACCGCCAACATCTTGAAGTCGCTCGGCCACACGGTCGGCCTGCTCACCAGCCCGCACCTCGTCCACTGGACGGAGCGCATCCGCGTGAACGGAGAAGCCATCAGTGAGGCCGACTTCCTGCGCGTCCTCAGCGAGCTGGCCCCGGCCATGGAAGCCGAGACCGAGCGCCTTGCCCCGCGCAGCTACCTCAGCCCACAGGGGATCTTCCTGCTAGTGGCGCTGCGCTACTTCGACGAGCGCGGCGTTAAGGTGGGCGTGATGGAGGTCGGGCGCGGCGGACGCTTCGACGATGTGTCGCTTGTGCCCAACAAGGTCAGCCTGTTTGGGCCGATCTTTTTAGAACACACGCGCTACCTCGGCGAGACGGTCGAGCGCATCGCGTGGCACAAGGCAGGGATCATCAAGCCGTCCAGCTTCGCCTACAGCGTGGCGCAGGAACCTGCCGTGTTGGACGTGCTTCAGCGCGAAGCCGACAGCAAAGACGCCGAATTCTTCTGGTTCAGCGCGCTGGACAAGGGCGAGTTCATCCGCGAGACGCCCGACGGCATCTTGTGCCGCATCAGCCGCTACGGGGAGATTCATCTGCCCTTCTACGGGCGCTACATGATCGAAAACGCCGCCCTAGCGATCCAAGCGGCGGGCAACGTCCACGGGCGGTTGGGCGGCATCCCACACGCCAGCGCCGAGTACGTGCAGCGCGTTGTGGCCGGGCTGGAGAGCGCTCGCTGGTACGGACGACTCCAGAAGCTGCAAGACAGCCCGACCGTGTTCGTCGATGGCGCGGTCAACCCGCTGTCAGTCGCTAACATGCTGGTGAGCCTCAAGAGCCGTCTCGTCTCGCCAGTGATCGGTGTCTTGGGCGTGCCCGAAGACCGCGACGTGAGCACTGTCTACAAGCTGATGAGCGCCGAGTGCGACATGCTGATCTTGACCGAGAACCACATCAATCCCAACATCCGCTTTCCCGTGCCCGAGGCGGCGCTGGCGCTGGCCAAGCGCTACCATCAGAACGTGCACTACGCGCCCGATCTGCGCGCGGCGGTTGATCTGGCCAAGCAGCACGCATGGCCTAACAGCACGATCCTGCTAGCGGTGGCGCAGCCGCTCGTCGGCGAGGCAATGCTGCTGTGGGGGATCGACCCGCGCAGCCTCTAACACGCCGCCTTCAGCATAGTGAGGCATAAGTCAGGCTGGTACAATGCGCAGCGTAGAAGAACCCTGAAGGCTGACGATGACCGATGACCTACTCCACTCTCTCAACGACCAACAGCGCCAAGCCGTGACCGCTGGCAGCGGGCCGATCCTCGTGCTGGCCGGGCCGGGCAGCGGCAAGACCGGCGTGCTGACGCGCCGCATCGCTTACTTGATCCGCGCGGTAGGCGTGCGCCCGTGGCAGATCATGGCCGTGACCTTCACCAACAAGGCCGCCGCCGAGATGCGCCAGCGCGTGCAGGCGCTTGTGCAGGATGAGCGGCTGCACGGCTTTCAGATCGGCACGTTCCACAGCACCTGCGCCCGCATCCTGCGCGTTGAGGCCGACTACACCCCTTATACTAAAGACTTCTTGATCTACGACACGGACGACCAGCTCAGCGTGATCGGGCGCGCGATGAACGACCTCGACCTTGACCCCAAGCGCAACAGCCCGCGCGCCATCCTGAACGCCATCAGCAGCGCCAAGAACGAACTAATCCTGCCAAATCAATACCAGAGCGTTGACCTCTTCACCGAGATCGTCGCCCGCGTTTACCCGCGCTATCAGCGCCTGCTTGAGCAGTCCAACGCGCTGGACTTCGACGACCTGCTGGTGCAGATGGTGCTGGCGCTGCGCCGCAGCGACACGCTGCGCGAGAAGTATCAACAGCGCTTTGAGTATGTGCTGGTGGACGAGTTCCAAGACACGAACAGCGTGCAGTACCAACTGGTGAAGCTGTTCGGTGCGCCGCAGAACAACGTGTTCGCTGTCGGCGACGAAGACCAAAGCATCTACGCCTTCCGCGGCGCAGACTATCGCAACGTCGCGCGCTTCCGCAAGGACTTCCCGCACGCGCAAGTGATCCTGCTAGAGCAGAACTACCGCTCCACACAGACGATCCTCGACGTGGCACGCGCTGTCATCGATAAGAACACCAACCGCACCGTCAAGAAGCTGTTCACCACTCGCAAAGACACGCTGCCGATCCTCGTGCACGAGGCATGGGACGACGAGCAAGAAGCGCGCTTCGTCGCTGACCAGATCGACCTGCTGCGCCTCAAGCACGGCTACCGTTACAGCGATTTCGCCGTCATCTACCGCACCAACGGCCAATCGCGCCCACTAGAGGCGACCTTCGTCCACCGCGCGCTGCCCTACACGATCTACGGCGACGTGTCGTTCTACAAGCGGCGCGAAGTGAAAGATGTGCTGGCCTACCTGCGGCTGGTGAGTAACCCTGACGACCGCGTGAGCTTTGAGCGCGTGATCAATGTGCCCAAGCGCGGCCTCGGCGAAAAATCAATCCGCGACTTTTTCCGCTGGCTAGATCAAGAACAGATCAGCCTGCTTAGCGGGCTAGAGCGCCTGACAGCGGGGGACGCGCCGCTGACCGCGCGCGCACTCAAGCCGCTAGCCGAGTTCGCGCTCATGCTGCGCGGTTGGCGAAGCCAAGCTCAGACCGGCCAGCTCTTGGCGCTGTTCGACACGATCTTAGCCGAGGTGGGCTATCGGCTCTACCTGCGCGAGTCGAGCGACTCGCCCCAAGAGGCGCAAACCCGTGAGGACAACGTGGACGCGCTGCGGGCCACGCTCCAAACCGCCGACGAACGACAGATGAGCCTACAGGACTACATGATCGAGGCGACGCTCATGCAGGACGCTGCCGACACGCGCGCCACCGAGGGCGAGCGCGTCACGCTGATGACGATGCACGCCGCCAAAGGCCTTGAGTTCCCAGTGGTGTTCATCACCGGCGTCGAGGAGGGCATCCTGCCCCACTTCCGCTCTTTAGAGGAGCCGAACGGGGTCGAGGAGGAGCGCCGCTTGTTCTACGTCGGGATCACTCGCGCCAAGGACCGCCTGATCTTGACCTATGCCTTTCGGCGCGGCCTCTACGGCAGCAGCAGCGTGCAGGAGCGCTCCAAGTTCCTCTTAGACATCCCGCCGCAGTTGATCGACGCGCCGCCCGGCACGCTGCGAACGGATCAAGGCGCGGCGCAGTTCAGCCGCATGACGCGCTGGGACGGCGACACGGGGCGCATCAAGGACGACCTCGCGCGCGGCAGCGCCAGCAGCAGCGGGCGGGTGATCCCCTTCCCGCGCCAAGACGCCGCGCGCCCCACTCAGTTCCGCGCCGGAATGAACGTCTTTCACGAGGCGTTCGGTCAAGGCAAGGTAATCGAAAGCCGCATCGACGGCGAGGACGAGATCGTGACCGTCGCGTTTGTAGATCGCAAGTTCGGCATCAAGAAACTGTCGCTGGCTTACGCCAAGCTGACCGTGTTGCAGTAACGTCAACCCCATCCATTCAAGGAGGCTGCATGACAATCCGCACTGATGGCATC
>DAOUBS010000249.1:0-9314 GCA_034432435.1 Anaerolineae bacterium | reverse complement strand
TGCTCAATCCTATGAGAGCCAAGACGCGCTGCTTCTACGCCGTCTAGAAAGAGCTATCTTGTTCATGGACATCCGCGGTTTCACAACGTGGGCTGAAGCTCACAGCCCGCAGGAGGTCGTGGAAATGATCAACAACTTCTACTCCGCTGCCGAGCACATTATCAGTCAGCATGGCGGGTTCAAGATTCAAATGATCGGCGATGAAATCATGACCCGTTTCACCACGATCGATGCTGCATTAGCAGCTGCCCTGCAACTCAAGCAAGAGATAGGCCGAGTCCTGAAGCCGTATAGCCTGAATGTGGGTATCGGGATCCATGTGGGTGAAGTGGTCGAGGGCTTGGTTGGAACGGAGAACACACGGCAGTATGGCATCTTCGGTGATGCAGTCAACGTGACAGCGCGCCTTCAAAGCCAAGCCCAAAGTGGCCAGATTGTGGTCAGTCAGAGTGCTTGGGATCGCTTGCAACAAAAACCAGCTACGTTGAGGCCACAAGTTCGCGAACTCACGCTCAAGGGCAAACGAGAGCCTATGTTGACTTACTGTGTGTCTTGATGGGCAGGCCTAGCACAAAACATGCGCCACGCCCCACGCCCTCACTGTGAGCAGTCAGCACACCACGTGCTTGCTCTACTACTGCACGGGCGATTGACAAGCCTAGTCCAGTGCCTTCAAGGCCTGCTGCGCGCGCCTGTTCTGTTCGATAGAAGCGTGTGAACAGGCGCTCAGCTTGCTCTGGGCTAAAGCCCATGCCGCTGTCCTCTACACACAGGTAAACCCATCCAGCTTCTTGCCAGTTGGTCAAACGCACTTGCCCCCCGTTGGGCGTGTATTTAATAGCGTTCGACAGCAGATTATCTAAAACCATCCGCAAGTCTTGGGCTGAGATGGCTACGTCAGGCACATTTTGCCAAGCATTTTCCAGCTTAATACCAGCCTTCTGGGCGTTGCGCTGCCAACTGCGCGTCAGATCGCTGAGAAGCGCCATCACGTCGTAAGGGCTGTTGTCGTAGGAATAATGGCGCTCATCCAGGCGAGCTAGCGTCAGCAGAGATGTGACAAGACGCGCCATGCGTTGCAGCTCTTGTCGAGCCTCTTCTATGTATGCACGCTGCTGCTCGTCGCTCAGTTGGCCGCTTTGCAGCGCTTCTAAGCGAAGCTGAAAAGTCATCAATGGCGTGCGCAGCTCATGGGCCGCGTTGCTAACGAAGGAGCGCTGTGCTTGCAGGAGCAGTCTTAATTGATCAGCCATGTGGTTGAAGGCCATCCCTAGCGCACCAATTTCGTCCTTACCCTTTGGATCTACGCGCACGTCCAAGTCGCCCTTAGCGATCTGTAAAGCTTGATCATGTAAAGCTTTAATCGGTAGCGCGATGCGCGCACCAAACCATGCGCCAATCATTACGGCAAGGCTTAATACAGGCAGGGTGGCCAAGCCGAGGCTCATCCAGCGCGTGCGAATGTCGTTGTAGAGCGGCAGCGTGGGCTGTGATAAGATCAGTGCACCGATCACATGTTCATCGTGATAAAAAGGTACGGCCACGTACAACCGCTCTTGACCATCGCTGCCTATTCTGATGTCGGTTCCACTCCCCTGTCTGTAAGCTTGCTCTACTTCTGGTATTTCGTTATAACCCCAGTAATCGTTATAGAGCGACAAGGACGCAGCGCGTAGCTGGTTCTCAAAGCTGAGGATCGCGTAATCGTGACCTAAATTCAGGACAAGCTCTGCAAACTCAAGGCTTCTCACTCGCGCGCTGATCTCTTCTTCGTCGTCATCGTCCCCTTGTAATGTGAGACGGTCACGCATCAGATAGGCATCGTTTTGCAGGTCACGCAGGAAGAAATCGAAGCTGAGCTGCTCAATTTGGCTGCCTGCGACCCCAAGCTGAAGCACGCCCGCCAAGATTGTCAGCGAGATAAAAGTAACTGTCAACCGCTGCCGAATTGACCACCAAGTTTTAACGTTCATTCGGATGCACCCAGCGGTAGCCTACACCTCGCACAGTCTGCAAGTGGACAGGATGTGCGGGATCTTGCTCTAGTTTAGCGCGCAACCAGCTAATGTGGACGTCGAGGGTGCGCGTATCGCCCAGCCAATCCGTCCCCCATACTTCGTCAAAGAGTCGCTCACGGGTAACAACCTTGCCAGCTTGACTCATCAACAGCAGCAAGATTTCATATTCCTTCTGACGTAAATTCAGAACTTTGCCGTCCTTGGTCACGGTGTGGGCTTCTCTGTCCAGCACGATGTTACCGCTTACTAGGCGATTAGGAAGACACAGACCACCATCGAGGCGAACGCGGCGCAGCATTGCACTAACGTGCGCCTTCAATTCGGCGTAGCTGAAAGGTTTTACAAGGTAATCATCCGCGCCTAGCTCTAACCCTTTGATGCGATCTTGTGGATCATCCAACGCCGTAAGCATAATGATAGGCATTGTTTTATGCTCACGAATCGCTTGACACACCTGCCAGCCATCTAGGCCGGGCATCATCACATCCAGGACAATCACATCAGGGTTTTCAACTATAGCCAGGCTGAGACCTGTATGGCCGTCATGAGCTATTGAGACAATATAGCCGTCATGTTCGAATGCAGTACGTAATGGGTCAGTCAGTTTGCGCTCATCGTCAATTAAGAGTATATGAGTCATCGTTATGTAGTACCCAGATCAACCACAGTGTCTTTGTGAACACGCCTTTCCCTATTTTACAGAAAAAAGCAGCTTACAAACTGTAAGCCGCTCAAGATCAAATCTTGTGCGCTCCACCTCAGGCTGGAACTGCGACCTCTTGTGGCGTGCGGACGTGTCGCAGCGCCATCACGAACAGTACGGCCATGAGCAACCCGCCGATCAAGAAAGGTGCGGTATTGCCCAAGAGTTCAAACAGTGCGCCACCAAAGACCGGCGTTGTGGCATTCGCCAAGCTTACCAGCGCCGACGACAAGCCCAACATACTGCCGACGCTGCTAGGCGCGCTGTTCTTGGTGATCAGGCTGTTGATGCTCGGAGCTAGCACGGCACCCCCAATAGACGTCGGGATCATCGCCACCAATATCCAAATCAAGCCTAGCCAACCGCGCGCCACATCGTCAGGCAAGGCCAAGCTGCTGCTAAGCGTATGCGCTTCCCCAGATAGGCCGCCGCTGCGGGCAAATTCGACGAGCAGTTCGCTTCGACTGTACCACGGAACGGGGACGTTGGGCGTGAGGGCGGTCAGTATCAGCCCGAAGGCTAGCAGTCCCAAGCCAGCGTAGATGAGCTTGCGTTCGCCGTAGCGTCGGCTCCATACGCCGATGAAGCGACCCTGTACCATGACGATCAACACGCCGACAAAGATAAACAAAGCGGCGTTGCTCGTGCCGTTCATACCCAAGCGCGTCAGCGTGAACAAGCTCAGCAGTTGTTCAAAACCACCGAAGATCACTTGCTGAGCGAAGATCAGCAGAAGCAGCACGCCAATAATCGGCGTTGTCAGTGCTTCGCGTAGGCGCACTAGCAGCGAGCGGCGCACCTGTTGCTGCTGCCCGCTGGGCTCGGGCAAAGTCTCTTTGAACCAAAAAGTTGTCAGCAGCACGGAAGTCAAACTAAAACCGGCAGCAACGAAAGCCGGCACGCGATAGTCACTACCACTGATGGCTAGAGCGATGCCTGAAATGGCCGGACCTAGGATAAACCCGAGGCCAAACGCCGCCCCCAACAGACCAAGGCCCTGCGTGCGCGTCTTCTCAGTTGTGCTGTCAGTGATGGCTGCTTGGGCTACGACGATGTTGCCCCCCGTCAAGCCGTCGATCAGTCGTGCTAAGAAGAACAGCGACAGGCTGTTGGCCAAGCCGAGGACGATGAAGCCGATGAACGTCCCAACTTGGCTGAGAATTAAAATTGGTCGGCGGCCATAGCGATCCGACAGGCTGCCAAGCCACGGGCCACCGATCAGTTGAGCCATCGGATAAGTCGCACCAATCAAGCCGATCAGCAGCGCCGACGCGCCCAACGCCGTTGCGTAGAGGGGCAAAATAGGAACGATAATTGTCAACCCCATCAGATCGACAAAGACGATGACGAACAGCGGCAGAATGCGTTTGAAGTCCAATCTGTCGGATGTGTCTTGGGATGGAGTGCTTACAGTCATGGCGTGTCTTCTCCTTCCAGTTTGCGTTCAAGGTCAGCTAAGATGCGCTCTAGCCAAGCGAGTTCAGAGTGCAAATGGTGTTTTTGATGATCAATAAGGTATTGGAAATTGTCAGGGTGCGGTGGGGCCTGCGCCAACGCCTGCAACTGACTTTGCAGCGCCGTGTAACGCTGACGCAGCAAAGTCAACGCTTCAGCCGATGTGATGTCGTCTAGAAAAGCAAGGCCGATATTGCCGGGAAAAAGACTCGTGTGTGCCTCCGCCAGATTTTCACGCAGTAAGCGTTGATAGGCTTCCTCACCTTGTTCTGTAATAGTGTAAAGGCGGCGGGTCGGACGCCGACCTTCGGCTAACTCAGCGCTGACACGCAGCCAGCCCCGCTCCGTCATTTGCTCCAACAGATAATAGGCCGTTGGCTTCTTCAGATCGACACAAGCCGACATGTTGGTTTCGATGAATTCGTGAAGCTGATAACCGTGCAAATCACCTCGGCGCAGCAGCCCTAAGAGCAGTAGTTCGCGTTCCATAGATCAAGTTTTGTCTCTCACAGTTTTGAATAATCAGTTTTGACTATTTTCATTGAACACCCAAACAGTTGCGCTGTCAATAGTGATGGGGCTCTTCGAGATTGACGAATCTCATAGACTTACAAATTGAGGATAATCAGGTATGGATTACGCAGTTGCGTTCAGGTTATAAATCCATCACCGGCCAAGTTCTGGTCGTTGATGGTGGGATGGTGATGTAACCCGCTATACTGGTAGCTAAAAATCACCACTGCACTGAGGAAGCTGCACAATGTCATCTTACGAGACGATCCAGTACACAGTTGATGGAGGCGTGGCTACGATCACGCTCAACCGCCCTGAGATGCGCAACGCCCTAACTACCACCATGTATCGTGAGCTGGCACAGGCCTTCCGCAGCGTGGAGCGTGACCGCGGCGTGCGGGCGGTCGTCCTCACAGGGGCAGGCAAGGGCTTCTGCAGCGGCCAAGACCTCGCTGAGTTGGGGCCAGCCATCAGCGGCCCCGGCTACAAGGCCGACCTGCTGCGCGAAGGCCTCAACCAGATGATCCTCACGATGCGCCGCCTTGAGAAGCCTATCATCGGCGCAATCAACGGCGTAGCGGCAGGCGCGGGCGCGTCGCTCGCGCTGGCTACGGACATCCGCATCGCCAGCGCCGAGGCCAGCTTTGTGTTTGCGTCCTTCGTCAACGTCGGCATCATTCCCGACGGTGGCGGAACGCTGCTGCTTCAGCGCTTGGTAGGGGTGGGCAAGGCGCTGGAGCTGGCGCTGCTGGCGGACGCGCAGCACCGCGTCAGCGCTGAGGAAGCGCTGCGCCTGAACATCATCAGCCGCGTTGTGCCCTCTGAGACGTTCATGCAGGAGACGGCAGCGCTGGCATCACGGCTGGCGGCGCTGCCCACGTTGGCGATTGGCCGCACCAAACGCGCCATTTACCGCGCCGCTGAGCGCACGTTTGACGAAGCGCTCGACTATGAGGCGCAACTACAAGCCTACTTGTTCACCACGCATGACTTCCACGAGGGCGTGCAGGCCTTTATCGAAAAACGCGCCCCCAACTTCAAAGGAGAATAACATGGCCAGCGTCTTTACCAAGATCATCAACCGCGAAATTCCCTCCAAGATCGTCTACGAAGATGATCTCGTAATCGCCTTTCATGACATTAATCCACTGGCTCCGGTGCACATTCTAATCGTCCCGAAGAAAGAGATCCCCACTGTGAACGACGTGACCGAGGCAGACGAACCGGCGTTAGGCCGCCTGTTCACCGTGGCGGCGCGCATCGCCCGTGAACACAACATCGCCGAGAGCGGCTACCGCTTGATCGTGAACTGCAATAAAGATGGTGGCCAAGAGGTATTCCACGTCCACATGCACCTGCTCGGCGGTGAGCCGCTCGGTCGGATGCGCGCTCGCGCCGAATAAAACAGCCCGCCCGTGGGCGGACTGTCTGTTCTGTGATGCGACGCTGCTAGCTGCCGTCCGGTGTGGCTTCGGGGGTCGCCTCGGGTTCAGGGTCTGGCGTAGATTCAACCTCAGGCGTCGCTTCGGGGGTCACTTCGGGCGTGGCTTCAGCAGTGGCTTCCGGCGTCGCTTCTGGCGCAGCCGTTGATTCAGGTTGAGGCGTAAACGGGCCGAAGGCGTCGATCGCCTCGTTGATGGCGTCAAGGTTCGTGTCCACCACCGCGCCGTTCACGCGCACCGTCACCGGCGCGGTCAGCGATTGGCGAGCCACCACTAGTAGATCACCAATGCGACCTTGACCGAAACTGTCGTTAAATCGATCGGCCTGCACGCCTAACGCGGCCACCCCCTCGCGCAGGCGGTTCGTGTTGAAGGCGCTGTTGCCGAACTCGTTCGCCCATGTGAAAAACGTGTCAAAGGCTGGCCAGAAGCGCCCCTGCTCGCCGGCACACAGGGCAGCGCGCGCGGCTCCCTCAGGGTTGCGCCCCACCCCTACCCCCACCGGCGCGAACGCAAACGAGATTTCGTCTGCGCGCACGCGCTCTAGCAGGGCCGGGAAGATCTCGCGGAAGAATTCATAGCCCTGTGGCTCGGTAAAGGCCGAGTAAGCCACCACGTTCACGCGAGCGTTGCGCCGCCCCAACATCGGGAAGCCGTCATCGTTAGTCGTCACGAGCAGCCCTTCATAGCGCGAGACCGCCTCAGCAGGAATAGGCGCTTCTGAGGGCGCGTTGGCCACAAGGTAAAGCGCCAGTAAGATCACCCCAATGACAGCAGCGGCTACAATCGCAGTGATCGTGCGCCGCCGCCGCTGCTGGCGTTTACGCTCCTCGGCGCGCTCTTTGGCGCGCTCGGCAATGCGTGCATCAGGTTTGTTCGACATTGATTCCTCATCCTTGTTTGATCTCAACGCAGTTCAGTTTACCAGAAGCCCGACACGGCTCACACAGTCAGGCGCGCTTGGTCAGACGATCTCGCCAGACTTTCATGTAATGAGCAAGGCTGCGCGGCGGCTCAGCCACCTCATCAGCCAGTATAGGATAGCGCACTAAGCGCGACTCTCCGTCATCGGGCAGGTAGAGCGCTTGCGGCGCAGGCGTCGGCGTCTGAGCTATTTCAGAAAACTGGTTAACGACTCGGCCCTGTGCCAGCATATCGGCCACACAGACCCGCATTCGCCGCGCGTCTTCATCCGTCGCCGGACGATATATCGCAGACTTCAAGCGGCGGCGTTCATCAAAGGTCAGCGTCACGCCGCCGAAGAGGTCAACCGTCGCCCCCTCCAACGAGCGGAACGCGCTCCCAAACAGCGTCTCACGACGCACTTGGAACAGCGTCATGAACATCCACCCCGCCGAATTGCGCATCAAACTGAGAGGCGTCATCTGCCCAACACCCGGCCAGCCAAACCGATCCGCCACGTGGCGCTCGTAGAACGACGCCGCGGACAGCATATGCGAGATCTCGTCTGGGGCTTCAATGGCGGGCAGTTCACGCAGCGAACGCAGATGCTCCCGCGCGTCTACCGTGCGCAGCACGCGGCGCGTGTCGAAGCACGTCACCAGTTCCTCAGCAAACTGCCCCTCCAGCAGCAGTTGATCGGCTGTGAGGAACGCCCTCGCCAGATCGTCAAAGTTCAACTCTCCTACTGGTGACACGTCCAGCGCCCACATCAACAGGCGCCCCACGTAACGGCGGGCGCGCGTCACCGCAATGAACGGCGCTTCTGTTGCACACAAACGCTCGTAGATCGCAGCAAACACGTCCCAAAACGCCCCCGTAAACACGCGGCTGTAGTTGTGCTCCTGCCGTGCCAGCGTGGTGAGCGGGTCGGAGGTCTGCGCAGGCAGCTCATCGAACGGCATATCCACAAACGAGTTAATCGCGTTCCGCAAGTAGATCGACTGGCGCGGCAAGTCAAGCGCGCGGCTGTCTACTTGTGCAAGATGCTCGGCTAGTTCGGTGATGACGTTGCTCACGCGCAGGTTGCCGCCTGTCCACTCCAAGACTTGCTTGACTAGGTCGTTGTCGTGCAAGGCAACTAACAGCGCTACCATGTCGCCGACGCTCTCATGAATCGCGCGCGACCCCAACCCGAACGACTCATTCCACAAGTCACGAATGCCATCCAACACAGCGTGACCGGTCTCGTGTGCCACGATGTCCGCGCTCTGCGCCGTTGAAACAGTCGTCCCGTTTACCCGATACGTGTGAAAGCCTAGTGTTTGCGTTTGCTCGTTGTAGAAGGCGTTGGCGCGGTTGCCCACGTTCGGGCGTACTTTCAAGCGCGGATCAGCGAACGACCACGGCAGCATGCGCCCAGCGTAGCGCTCTAACATACGCAGGGTAAACGTCACGTAGTAAAAAGCGTTCACTTGGTCAAACTCGCGCGTGCCCGGCCAGTACAAATAGCTGCCGTGCTGGTCAGGTGCAGCGATGGCTACATCGTCCACGATGCGCACACGCTCGTTGTAAAGCCCGCGCTCAACTTCGTTGGTGGGCAGCGTGCGAATTTCTGGGCCGCTGTACAAGGGATCTTGCGGATAAACCAGCAAGCTCACCGTCTGCTGCGCAGCGATGGGCGCTGTGCCCTCCAGCATCGTAATCGGCAGCGGCGCTTCAGGCGGCGCTGCTTGGCCACGCCGCATCTGCCACAGCCGCTCATAAAGCCGCGACAAGCCATGATGCGCCTGACCTTCATCGTGTTCGTTCATCACTTACCTCCTTAGATGTTTATCTCATTCTACTGCATCGCTGCAAGTCAAAATATTGATGAACTCATCAACATATATTATTTAATCAACTAATGGTATTGACAGTCATCCTATGACAAAGTTAAAATTCGAAAAATCGCCCGTTCTTAAAGATCATTGCTTACAGGATTCGTCTATGAACAACCCATTTGGCGCACGCAGCACCTTTGACACAGGCAGCGGCACAGCGACGCTGTATCGCCTTAATGCTTTGGCTGAACAGAACATCGGCAACGTCGACCGACTGCCTTTCTCGATCAAAATCCTACTTGAGAACGCACTGCGCAACTTCGATGGCCGCGAAGTTCAAGAACAAGACATCGTCAACCTTGCCAGTTGGAACCCGTCTACTTACAGCCCGGTGGACATTCCGTTCAAACCCGCTCGTGTGATCTTGCAGGACTTCACGGGCGTGCCCTGCGTCGTCGAT
>DAOUBS010000248.1:0-6221 GCA_034432435.1 Anaerolineae bacterium | reverse complement strand
GCGGCGGCAGCGTTCTAGGCCGTTCGGGGGCACTATCGCCAACGGGGATGTAGTCGAAACTGGCGTCTTCGCCGTTGTCGTCTGGTGGCGTTTGTTCAAGCGGTTCAGTGAATTGATCAGGGAGCAGGGATGGATTCGCTAAGTTGGTGGCTGCAGCGTTGTGGTAGGCTGTTCGCTCAGATGACCCAGTCTGCACACGGGTGTGCTGCATGAGGGCTTCTCTCACGGCACGCTGCACGGCGACAAAAACGAAATTAACGTCCTCAAAGCGCACCTCAGCCTTTGTCGGGTGTACGTTGACATCGACAAAGTGCGGTGGAACGGTGAGCAGCACCACGGCGTAGGGGTAACGTCCGCGTTCCATCAACAGATGATAGGCTTGGGTTACTGCAAACTGAATGTTCTGATCTTGGATGGCGCGCCCATTGACGAACAACGCCATGCGTGAACGGTCGTGGCGGTAGACGCTCGGCAGGCTCACGTACCCGTTGATCGTGATGGCGGATTGGTTGTCAAGCGGCTCGCTCCTGCTGATGGGTATCATCTGGCGGAACGTTTCAAGGCCGAACACTTTCAGCGCAACGTCCTCCAGTTGGCCATGCCCTGCAGAACGAAACGCTTCGCGTCCTTCAGAAATGAGTGAAAAACGAATTTGCGGGTATGCAATGGCGTAGTCGTGGATCAGATGTTGGATGGTGCGACGTTCGTTGGCCTCTGACTTGAGAAATTTTAGGCGCGCGGGTGTGTTGAAAAAGAGATTTTCCACAGTGACTACAGTTCCTGCGGGCTGACCAACCTCTCTGTGCGATCGTACATGTCCGCCTTCCAAGCGCAGCTCAGTGCCAAATGGCTGTGTTCGATGTCGTGTGATGAGCGTCATTCTACTGACTGCGGCAATCGTCGCCAGCGCCTCACCGCGGAACCCGAGCGTTCGGAGAGTGAGCAGGTCATCGGCTGTTTGCAATTTGCTCGTGGTGTGCCGCTGCACAGCTAACTCAACTTCTTCAGCCAGAATGCCACTGCCGTTATCGCTAACGCGGATCAGCTTGCGGCCTCCGGCCTCAATTTCCACGGTGATGAGGGTGGCCTGCGCGTCAATCGCGTTTTCAATGAGCTCTTTAACGGCAGAGGCCGGGCGTTCGACGACTTCACCGGCTGCAATTTGCGCGATGACCTCTTGGCTGAGTAGATGGATCATGGTAGGAATTGGGGCCTGACGCTGCGCTTAAATAGGGACGAGTGTCTGCTCGTTCAGTGGGATCCAGATACCAAACTTGCTGCCTTTGCCCAGCTCACTTTGTACGTAAGCATCTCCACCGTGACGAACAGCAACGGTTTTAACGATAAACAGACCAAGCCCTGCACCGCGTACCTGCCGATGTTCAGGGGTTCGCAGGCGTACGTGGCGCTGGAACAATTTGCGCAGATCTTCCGACCGGATTCCGCTGCCAGTGTCCTCGACTTGAAAATAGAGGCGATCGTGTGAGGTGAACACGCTAATAGCAATGCGGCCACCGTTCGGCGTATATTTCACTGCGTTGTCGAGCAAGTTGGTGGCAGCCCGCTCCAACATGTTCTGATCGGCATAGATAATTGGAACGTCATCACTGATGTGGACTTCTATCTTCAGTTCTGATTTTTCAGTTGGGATGAGGTAGCTGCTGGTAATCTTTCTGATGACCTCGTTGGGATCAACTGGTACGAGCGACATTTCATAGAAACCAGTTTCGGGGTCGTAGCGGCCAGCGTCAGCAATGTTCTCGATCAACGCTGCGATCTGGCTTGTGCCGATGACGATCTTGCTGATGTAATGTTGCTGCTTGCTGTTGAGCTGTCCTGCGACTCCTTCCTCAATCATCGAGGCAAAGCCTTTAACAGCAGTGAGGGGTGACCTCAAGTCGTGGGTTACAATCCGCACAAATTCATTTTGGTTGGTTAGCAGCTTATGGCTGCGATGAATGAGCGCTTCTGCTGCTGCTACAACACGCAGTCCAAGCTGAAGCGGGGTGATCATGTCGGTTAGCAGCTCTCTAGAGCTTTCGTCTGGCGCGAGGATGACCAACTGGCCGATGTAAGTCGATTGAAAGCGGATGGGGATAGCTATGCTGGCAGCGTAGCTTGGCCACCATGTCGCCAATTGTGTTGAAGTGATGGTAGTTTCATGTGGGTTCGACAGGGCTTGTGCCACTTCATCTGGAACGCTGCCGAGACGACCGGTGATCACTTTGCTGGAAGACGTCAAGGCAATCAGCAGGTCAAGCGGTGTGTTGGCCTCTGCAATCTGAACAAAATACTGGCAGGTGGCTTCCGCGGAATGGCCTTCGGCTAGTTTTTCCAAGATTTGCGCTGATAGTCGCAGTGACAACGGTGAATCTAGACTTGTGCTCATACGATACACTTTCAGCGGACGCCTACCCAATAGTGATAAAGCAAATTAAATTATAGAAGATTTTGACACAGTCCGACAACTAAAACGTTCAAACTATTTTGTAACCATCATGGGAGGCACACTGAATTGAACGATGCTCAACTTTAAGAAACTTAAACACTTACAGACAAAGCGTCTGATTGGGATTATGATTATATTGTAGTATAGGTAAAGATGAAGCTTACTCGAACAGTCAAAATGTATGGTGCGCGAACGACTCATTGAGTATCACCTGCTACGGATCAAGCAAGGCAACAAGGCAGCAAGGCTTGATTCCATAGAGCAGCTCATCTTGCTAGAGGCGGTAGAAGCGCTCGACAGCTTGCGGGTTGTGGTTGAGCAAGATGAGGACTTGGAAGTACGCCGCGCCGCCCAGCAAGCTGGACGGCACTTGTTTCGGTTGAGTTTGGAAAAATCGTCAGATTGAGGCTACGAACACAAGGCGCGCAAGCGATCTTCAATTTGAGCGAGGCTTGCTTGGAACTCGGATAAGCGCTCGCGCTCACGGGTTACCACCTGAGGCGGTGCTTTGGCCACAAACGACTCGTTGCTCAGCTTAGCGCTGATTTTGTCGATCTGGTCTAGGGCATTGACCCTTTCCTTGTTTAAGCGCTCACACTCCGCATGGACGTCCATCAGCCCCTCAAGCGGCAGGTAGAGGGTCACATCCCCAACGACGGCTGTTGCGGCGTTAGCGGGCGCTTCGGTCGTCAGCCGTTCTACTTCGGTGACGTTGCACAACCGCGCAAACAGGTAGCTGTACTGCTCGATTAGCTTGCCACGTTCCACAGCACTGATGAACGCCTTTACACGCTTGGCAGGGTCAACGTTGTAGTTCTTGCGAATGTTGCGCACGTCGCGGATCAGTTCCATAAACAGAGCAAAATCCGCTTCGGCGCGTTCGTCGATGTGTTCTTCATCAGCGGTTGGCCAGCGGGCGGTGATGAGTGCCGTCCCTTCATGCGGAATATATGACCACGCTTCTTCGGTCATGAAGGGCATGAACGGGTGCAGCAGGCGCAAGCAAGTATCCAACACGAACACCATCACGCGGCGCGTGTGGTTCTTTTCCTCATCTGTGCCGTTGTAGAGCGGTTGCTTAGCTGCTTCTAGATACCATGGCGCGAACTCATCCCACATGAAGGACAAGATCTGGTTGCCAGCTTCACCATACTGATAGATGTCGAACAGATGCTGCACAGATTTTATCAGGCGAGTCACGCGGCTGAGGATCCAGCGCGAGGGCAGATCAAGCTCAGCGTGCGCTGGCAGACCGGGTGGAAGCGCTCCGTCAAGGTTCATGTTGACAAGGCGGGTGATGTTCCACACCTTGTTGATGAACTTGAAGTTGTACTCCACACGCTCGATGTCAAGGTTGACATCGTTGCCCGGTGTGCCGCTGGTGACTAGCGTGAACCGCAGCGGATCCGTCCCGTATTGCGCGATGATGTCCAGCGGGTCGATCACATTGCCGAGCGTCTTGCTGATCTTGCGTCCGAACTTATCGCGGATGAGGCCGTGCAGGTAAACAGTGTGGAAGGGCGGCTGATCGGTAAACCACAGTCCCATCATGATCATGCGCGCCACCCAGAAGAACAGGATGTCGTGGCCCGTTTCCATCACGCTGGTGGGGTAAAAGCGGCGCATGTCGTCTGTGTCGTGTGGCCAGCCTAACGTGCTGAAAGGCCACAGCCCACTGCTGAACCACGTGTCGAGTACGTCTAGCTCAGGCTGCCAGCCGTCACCCTTTGGCGCATGACGCCCCACGTAAATTTCACCGTAGGGATCACCGTCTTTCTCACGATACCAAGCCGGAATGCGATGCCCCCACCACAACTGACGGCTGACGCACCAATCTTCGATGTTCTCCAGCCAGTGGTAGTACACTTTTTCAAACCGTTCAGGGACGATCTTGATCTGCCCAGTGCGTACTGCTTGTAGCGCTTTCTCGGCTAGCGGCTGCATCTTCACAAACCATTGATCGCTCAGCAGTGGCTCGATCACCTCACCACCGCGCTGTGAGCGTGGCACGACCATCTGGCGTGATTCGACACGAATCGTCAATCCGGCCTCGGTCATATCGCGCCAGATGGCTTCACGCGCAGCGTAGCGATCCATGCCTGCGTATGGCCCAGCGTTAGCGTTTAGGGTGGCGTCGCGGTTCATGATGTTGATCATGGGCAGGTTGTGCTTCTTGCCCAGCGCGTAGTCGTTGAAGTCATGGGCGGGCGTCACCTTGAGCGCGCCCGTGCCAAACGCGGGGTCCACGTACTCATCGGCGATGATCGGAATTTCGCGTTCGAGGATCGGCACGTAGGCCTTGCGCCCGATGAAGCGCTGATACCGTTCGTCCGCCGGGTGGACGGCTACGGCTGTGTCACCGAGGATGGTCTCAGGGCGCGTCGTCGAGACGGGTATGAAATCATCACCGTCAACAGGGTACTTGAAGAAGTAAAGCTTGCCTTCCTCTTCCTCACGTTCCACCTCAAGGTCAGAAACGGCGGTTTGAAGCCCGGGAGACCAGTTGACGAGGCGCGGGCCGCGATAGATCAGCCCCTGCTCCCACAGGCGGACGAACACCTCTTGCACCGCTTCAGAGAGTCCGTCATCTAATGTAAAGCGCAGGCGATCCCAATCGCAGGAAGCGCCCATGCGCCGCAGTTGGCTGATAATCGTGCCGCCTTTTTCCTCTTTCCAGCGCCAAGTGCGTTCTAGGAAAGCTTCTCGACCGATTGCAAGGCGCGAGGTTCCTTCCTGCTGCAGTTGTTTTTCCACTTGCAACTGGGTAGCGATGCCGGCGTGGTCTGTTCCGGGAACCCAGAGGGCAGCCTTGCCGCGCATACGCTCATAGCGGATCATCAAATCTTCGAGCGAGGTGAACAAGGCGTGGCCGATGTGCAGCGCGCCGGTGACGTTGGGCGGGGGCATGCTGATTACGAACGGCTCGGCATCGGGTGGGGCAGCCTCAGGCTTGAAGTACCCGTTTTGTTCCCACCAAGCGTAGATACGCCCTTCGCTGGCTTCAAAATCGAAGTTGGTTGGCATTTCTGTTTTGAACATTGCGTGCTCCTCGTGTAGACCACCAATGACAGCAGGACGAAATAACAAAAAACCTCACGCCCACACAAGGACGAGAGGAACTCTCGCGGTCCCACCTTGTTTCGACACCGAAGTGTCGCACTCATGCTGCTGTTACGGGCAGACCCGGCCACGCTCTACTAGTGTCTTTCACGTTCTGCGGGCAGCTCCCGGGTGACTTCCACATCATCAAACACGAAGCAAACTTTCAGCCAGCGGTTTGCTCTCTCTGACGGTTGAACGATGTGTACTCTTCCCGATCAACGCTATTTCAATTGTGATCTGATTCTACCATGTCGGCTTGGGCAGCGTCAACCGGCGCATCGGACTGAAGCATGCTGCGAATTCGATCGGCGATCATATCGATGGCAACCCAGTTGTAGCCACCTTCTGGGATGATGACATCGGCGTAGCGCTTGCTCGGCTCGACAAATTTGAGGTGCATCGGTCGGACTGTGGTGAGGTATTGATCGATGACGCTTTCAGCGGTTCGGCCTCGTTCGTCGATATCACGGCGTAGGCGTCGTATGAAGCGGATGTCGGCGTCTGTGTCAACGAAGATTTTGATGTCAAGCAGGTTGCGCAGTTCGCGTTCACTGAAGATTAGAATGCCTTCGACCAAGATGATGGGCTGCGGCCGAACGAGAATGGATTCTTTCTTGCGGAGGTGCTGCGTAAAGTCGAACACTGGAACTTGGACTTCTTGACCTGCCTT
>DAOUBS010000247.1:0-117734 GCA_034432435.1 Anaerolineae bacterium | reverse complement strand
GGCCGCTGAGCGGGACAGTGAGCGACGGCACCATCACGGACACCTTCAGCGGGGTGACGCTCCTGACGCTGGCGGGCGGCGACGACACAATCACGGTCGCAGCGTCCGCAACCGTTGAGGTGGACAGCGGCGCAGGTGACGACACCTTCAACATCACCTATAACGGCTCCGTCGCGCGCGAGTTCAACGCGGGTGCTCATACGGTCGCCGATGTGGCGGTCTACGCGGGCAGCAGCAACCACACCGTCACCGTGAACGCCAATCTAATCACCGTGGTCGTTGGGGCAGGCGCACAAGATCGCCTGACCGACTTTGAGGTGCTCACGTTGGGCGCTAGCGCAGATAACGTCACGATTACTAACGATTCCGTCCCCTATACGATTAACTTGGGTGACGGCGCAGATGTAGTGACGCTGGCATCACCGACCTTTGTCGGGGGCAGCACTTTCAACGGTGGCGGCGACACTGATACGCTGGTGGTTGGCACGGGCGCTGGAACGCTTGTCACCGCGTCTCTTGCAGGCAGTGGATTAACTCTCAACGGGACAGTTACTTATAACTTCAACAGCGTCGAAACTGTTTCTATCGACAAGGTGGCAACCGGCACGATCACCGTCAATAACCCAACCGGCGTCACGACGCTGAACACTAGCGCTGGCAGCGACACGCTCACCGTGACGAACAGTGGGTCCCTCACCGCCATCAACACGGGCAATGGGAACGACAGCATTAACGCGGGGAACGTCGCTTCGACGACGGTCATCAACAGCGGAGCAGGGGACGACACCTTCCGCGTCACGTTTGACACAAACGATAACACGTTTGACGGCGGCACAGACGTCGACGTGGCCGACTATTCCCTTGACAACCCCACAACTGATTTTGATGTGACCGTGGCCGCGTCTGTAGGCACGCAAGCCACCGTCAGCGATGGCGTCAACACCGACACGCTTGACAACTTCGAGTCGATCGTGACCGGCGGCGGCAACGACGTCTTCACCATTAACATTGACAACATCGTCGGCACGTGGACGTTCAACGCAGGCGGCAGCACAAGTGGCAATCAATTCATCTTCGTTGGAACAGGCACTGGCACGAACACCGCTCAGATCAACATCACCACGGCCAGCGGCAGCCAAGACATGTTAGACTTCAGCGGGATCACCGGATCAGACGTCAACATCAACGCCAGCAACACCGCCACCCCGCAGTCCTTTGTGGTCAACACCAATGTGACGATCTGGCTGCAAAGTGTGATTCAAAACATCACCGGCACAGCACAGAATGACACCATCACCGGCACAGCACAGAATGACGTGATCCTCGGCTTAGGCGGCAACGACCTCATCGACGGTGGCGCGGGCGATGACACGTTGGTGGGCGGTGCAGGCAATGACACGATCAACGGCGGCGCAGGCAATGATCTGGTCGTCGGTGACCACGTCGCGATCGACACAGGCAGCCAGACGGTCGGCGCGGGCGACAGCGACGTCCTCAACGGCGACGCGGGCAATGATACTGTTATCGGCGGCAGCCTGGTTGACTGTCAGAGCGCGCCTGCCTCTACTGGCACAGCCGGGGCAGACGGCGCGGATACGCTCTATGGTGGCTTTGGGTCAGATACCATTGAAGGCGACAACGCCATCCAAAACTGCACGACCGTTGTTGACAGCGGCGGCGACCCTGATCTTATCTACGGTGGTGACTCTGTTTCAGGCAACGATGGCGACGACAGCATCACCGGCGGCCCGGGCGCAGACACGATCTACGGTGGTAATCAAGTGGGCGGCGCTCAGGCTGGCAACGACACGATCAACGTTGACGGTGACAGCGCGGTTGACTGCGCGCGCGGCGGCCACGCGACCAACTCGGGCAGCGCCGGGACGAATGTGATCAACGCCGACGCGGGTGACGACACAGCCACCGGCCACGGGCCATGCCCTCCGTAGACGACACTTGCGAACGCAACTCTAAGCGTCATCCCTCAAATTATCCTTGTGTGTCATCCCGAAGAGATAATGCCGCAGGAGGCCAATCGCTGCGAACCTTGTGTGTACCTGAGAAATTGCTAAGCGATTGTAATGTTATCGAAACATGTGATAAAATTCACAATATGATGGCTTAGTGTATATTTAGGAGGCAGACGGTGACGACACTCAAGCAAACTTTTCAGAGGATTGACCCCATCATCACATACATCTTGGCGCGCCACGGCATCAAGCTGCTGCGGATTAGCGTGGGTATTGTGTATCTGTGGTTTGGCGTGCTGAAGTTCTTTCCTGCGCTCAGCCCTGCAGAGGATTTGGCCGCGCGCACGATCAGCACGTTGACGTTCGGGCTGATCGGGGCGAACATCTCGCTGCCGGTGTTGGCTCTGTGGGAAGTGCTCATTGGGTTGGGGTTGATCACTAGCCTGTTCATGCGAGCGACGCTGCTGCTGCTCATCTTGCAGATGTTCGGCACGATTACCCCGCTGTTCATCTTCCCAGCCGAGACGTGGACAGTCTTCCTCATCGCGCCTACGTTGGAAGGGCAGTACATCATCAAGAACCTTGTGCTGGTAAGCGCCGCGATTGTCATCGGCGCGACGGTGCGCGGGGGCGATGTGGTGGCCGACCCTGATCTAGCCGAGGAAAGCAAACAGCGGTATCAAAAAGCTGTCTCGCAAATCCATTAGCAGTTCACGCAGCCTCCAATTCGGAGGCTGTTTTTTCGTGAATTGTTTGCAGCAGATCGACTGCAAAAGTTATTTGACAAAGCTCCAAAAGCAGCATATACTAGGGTTGAGTAATCGTTTACATATGCTTGTTACGGTGAAAATCCCACAACAAGCAGCGTTGAATAGATTTTGTGAGTCTTTATGACTTTTTCGACACCAAATGGCGCTAGCCTGCTAGAAATTGACAACATCCACAAATATTTTGGGGCAGTGCAAGCGCTAAAAGGGATCAGCTTCAGCCTGCAACGCGGCGAGGTAGTCGCACTCGTGGGCGACAACGGGGCAGGCAAGTCGACCCTCGTCAAGATCATCTCGGGCGTTCATCCCCCTACCAGTGGTCACTTCACACTCGATGGCCAGGTGTGCCGTTTCAAACGTCCGTCTGATGCGCTCAACGCAGGCATTGAAACGGTCTATCAGCACCTTGCGTTGATCGAACAGCTCGACGTTGCAGATAACGTCTTCCTCGGTCGTGAAACAACGACTTTGGGTGTCATTGGGAAGCTGCTGGGCATCTTGGACCGAAATCAGATGCGCCGCTCGACAGCTGAGGCTTTGCAAGATCTGCACATCAAGATCCCTGCGCCGACGATGGCCGTGCGCCGCATGAGCGGCGGGCAGCGCCAAGCGGTGGCCATTGGGCGCGCCATCACATGGAGCCGCAAGCTGCTCATCCTTGACGAGCCGACGGCCGCCCTCGGCGTGGAAGAAACGGAGCAGGTGCTTCAGATGATCGAGAAACTGCGCGACACGGCCCAGATGGGCATCATGGTGATCAGCCACAACATGCAGGATGTCTACCGTATTGCGGATCGAATTGTCGTGCTGCGTCAAGGTAGGCATGTGGCCACACTGCGCAAAGCTGACACCGATCCACAGGAAATCGTGGCGTATATTACCGGCGCAAAACCGCCTCTGATCACACAAGACTAGACAGGGATGACGTGACATGGTGACGATGAAGGACGTTGCAGAGAGGGCAGGCGTATCAGTGGCCACTGTGTCACGTGTGATCAATCAGAATGGCTATGTAAGCAGCGACGTGCAAACCCGCGTGACAGCGATTATGCGCGAATTGAACTACCAACCGAGCTTGCTAGCGCGCAGTTTGCGTCGTCAAGAGACCTTTGCAATTGGCCTGCTCATTCCGCAGTTAGATCATCCATTTTTTAGCACGTTATCCTTTGCCATTGAGAAAGCGCTTTTCGCCCAAAACTATCGGACGTTGATTTGCAGCGCAGAGGAAAACGCAGAAAAAGAGGATGCCTACGTTGAGATGCTGCTGCGGCAACGTGTGGACGGAGTCATTTTCGTTCCGACAGGGCACAGCGACCAGTCCTTGGCGCGGCTGCAAGCGATGACCATACCCGCGGTGTTGGTGGATCGTGATCTGCTGGGGGCGTCGCACGTCAGCAAGGTGCTCAGTGACAACGTGCGTGGCGGCTACTTGGGGATGCGATACCTCTTGGAGCTTGGGCATCGTCACATCGGGATCATCGGGGCGCATGAGTACAGCGGCTCGATGACACAGCGCCTGCACGGCGTACAGCAGGCGCTAGCCGAATACGGCTTGTCAAACCCGCCGCTAGTGTTGATGGACACACTGGGGCAGTTTGAAATGGGCTACAGCGCGGGAATGCACCTTTTGCGCCTTGAACCGCGCCCAACAGCCATCTTCGCGCTGACCGACGTCATCGCTGTTGGCGTCATGCACGCTGCGGCAGAGCTGTCCATCCAACTGCCGCAAGAGCTGTCTGTGATTGGGTTTGATGACATCCCGCTGGCTGCGTACAGCATTCCAGCTTTAACCACAGTTGCCCAACCTATCGCTGAGATGGGCGCGAAAGCGGTTGAGCTGCTGCTGCGCCATATCCAGCAGCCGAGTCAACCGTTTGAGACGATCATGCTGGCGACGCGCCTTGTCATCCGACATTCCGCAATGGCCCCAAGAATGTGAGCAGGTGAGGCATGGTTGCCAAGCGCAAGAACGAACGATCACCGCTAGCAGGATTGAAAGAGTGGTCACAGTCGCTGACGGTCGCCGACTTCGTCGCTCGCTATGGCGTTGTGCTGGTGCTGATCGTGCTGGTTGTCTTGATGACCGTTCTCTCGCCGATTATCCGCGGTCAGCAGCTTTTCTTGACAGATCGCAACTTGCTTCAAGTGGCGCTTCAAGCGTCCATCAACGCCATCATCGCCATCGGGATGACTTTCGTCATCACCAGCGGGGGGATCGATCTCTCCGTGGGGTCGATTGTGGCACTAGCGGGGGTGCTGGCCGCGATGGCGATGCGCGACCTGCCCATTGGCCCGTTTGGGGGCTTCTTCGTCGCGGTGCTCGTCGGAACGCTGTGTGGGGTGTTCAACGGGTTTTTGATCACACGGGTGAAGCTGCCGCCCTTCATCGCCACGCTCGGAACGATGGGCATCTTCCGAGGGATTGCGCTGGTCGTGAGTGAAGGGCGCTCGATCTACGGCTTCGGGCGTGAGTTCTTACAAACCTTTTCAGGCACGATTGCTAACACCAACATTCCAGTGTCGGTGGCATTTGCGGGCGTCTTGGCGGTGATCTTCTGGTGGGTGTTCAACTACACCAAGTTCGGCAAGTATACGGTGGCCATTGGTGGGAGTGAAGAGACAACGCGCCTTGCAGGCATCCCCGTTGAGCGCTATAAGCTGGGCATTTACGGCCTCAGCGGGATGTTAACAGGCGTGGCTGCCGCTCTGCTGTTGGCGCGCCTAAGTTCTGGTGATCCGACGTTTGGCACGATGTTTGAACTGGACGCGATTGCTGCTGCAGTCATGGGCGGAACGAGCCTCACGGGCGGGGAAGGCACAGTCGCAGGGACGATCATCGGCGCGCTGATCATCAGCCTCGTCCGCAACGCGATCAACATCTTCAACATCCCTAGCTATTGGCAGCAGGTCATCATCGGCTCCGTCATCGTTCTGGCGGTTGTGCTTGACCAATGGCGGAAGAAACAAGCTCGGCGTCAATGAGGCTGCCTAGCAGCAAGGAGGCAGGTATCGAGAAGAGCGCAGCCTGAATTAGAAACACTCAGCAGGGTTAGTGTAAAGAAAAATTTTATCAGGAGTGAAGAACATGAAAAAAGCAGCCATTTTACTCGCTGGGCTGGCGTTGGGAGCGTTAAGCGCGCTGCCTGCGGCCAGTCAGGATACGATCCGCATCGGGGCGCTGATCAAGAACGAATCCAACCCCTTCTTCTTGACGATGGCCGACGGCTATCGCTTCGCCGCAGAGCGCTACGGCGTGGAGATCGTGATCGGCAGCACGCCGACCGAGGACGCCGCCGAAGAACAGCTAGCAATCCTTGAAGGGTGGCTGAACGAGGGCGACTTTGACGCCTTCATCGTGACGCCCTTCCGCGCGACTTCGCTCAACAGCGCCCTTGTGACCGCTACCGAGCGCGGCATCCCGATCATCAACATCGACGAGTTGATCCCAGCCGACGCGCAAGAGGGGATCAAGCTGGCCGCGCAAATTGCGTCGAACAACGTCCGCGCTGGCGAGGTAGCGGCCAACCTGATCATCAGCTTGGTGGAACCCGGTGCGGAGGTAGCGATTATCGAAGGCGCGCCAGGCACGACTAGCAGTATCGACCGGGTGACCGGCTTCGCGCAGACGGCCACCGCGGCAGGTCTCAACGTGGTGGCCAGCCAAACCGCCAACTGGGATCGTGCGCAAGCCTTCAATGTGGCTAGCAACATCCTACAAGCCAATCCTAACGTCAAGGCGATCTTCGCTGCCAACGACGGCATGGGCTTGGGCGCAGTGGAAGCGGTGGAAGCGGCAGGCCTCGGCGGGCAGGTGTTGGTGGCCAGTGTAGACGCTATCCCCGAAGCGCTGGACGCCGTGCGCGAGGGCCGTTTGGCTGGCACAGTGGCGCAGTACCCTGACGAGATGGCGGTACTGGCCGTTGAGGCGATGCTCAAGGTGCTGGCGGGCCGCCCGATTGCCCCACAGATCGAATCGCCAGTGGTCATCATCACACAGGAGAACATCGACACAGCGGGCAGCCGACTCGGTGACCCTCAAATTGGCGATCTGCGCATCGGCGCGCTGACGAAGAACCTCAGCAACGAGTTCTTCTTGACGATGATCAAAGGCTATGAGATGGCCGCAGCGGACTTCGGCATCGAGATCGTTACCGGCAGCACACCCACTGAGGACGCCGCCGCCGAACAGTTGGCCATCCTCGAAGGCTGGCTAAACGAAGGTGGGTTTGATGGGTTCGCCGTGACGCCGTTCCGCGCGACCTCGCTCAACAGTGCGCTTGTGACCGCCACCGAGCGCGGCATCCCGATCGTCAACCTCGACGAGCTGATCCCAGCCGACGCGCAGGGCGGGATCAACATTGCAACTCAAGTCGCCTCGAACAACGTGCGCGCTGGTGAAGTGGCGGCGCAGCTCGTGCTGGGGTTGGTAGAGAGCGGGGCCGAAGTGGCTGTGATCGAAGGCGCGCCTGGCACGAGCAGCAGCATCGACCGAGTGACTGGCTTCACTGTGACTGCGACTGCTGGCGGCTTGAACGTGGTGGCCAGCCAAACGGCTAACTGGGATCGCGCGCAGGCCTTTAACGTGGCCAGCAACATCTTGCAAGCCAACCCCAACGTGAAAGCGATCTTTGCGGCCAATGACGGCATGGGCTTGGGCGCAGTGGAAGCGATCGAAGCGGCAGGCCTCGGCGGGCAGGTGATCGTCGTCAGCGTCGATGCCATCCCCGAAGCGCTAGCCGCCGTGCGTGAGGGCCGTCTTGCGGGCACGGTCGCTCAGTTCCCAGATGAGATGGCGTACTTGGCGATTGAGGCGCTCATCAAGGTGATCGAAGGCCGCCCGGTTGCGCCGTTTATCGAGTCGCCTGTGGTGGTGATCACACAGGACAACCTGCCTGAGTAGTGATGACTGGCTGGGGTGGGGGAGTGTCAGACCTCGCCCCAGCACAATTTTCTGACACAGCCCCCAGGGAGCAAAGTATGCCTAAATTTGGCGTTCACTCGTTTGTTTTCATCGGCGAATGGAACACGGACAGCGGCAATTACGCCATCGAACAGGCCGCGCAAGCTGGGTATGAGTTCATCGAAGTGCCTATGCTGAAGCCCGCTGAGTTCAACGCGGATAGTCATCGCGCAGCGTTGAAGCGCGCGGGGATCTACGCGACTTGTTCGTTGGCTCTGCCGCGCCACCTGCACCTGCCCCAGCACCCCGACGAAGCTCGTGCCTTTCTATTGCAGGCGTTGAACGCCGTTGAAGCGCTGGGTAGTCAGTACTTGGGCGGCTGCATCGCCTACTCGCTGGGGGTGCTGACGGGCGTTCCGCCCACAACGGCCGAGCACGAGACGGTGGTGCAGGTGCTGCGTGATGTGGCGGCTGAGGCGCGCGCGCGCGGCATCACCCTCGCGCTGGAGCCGTGCAACCGTTATGAAACCTACCTCTACAACACGCTAGAGGACACGCGCGAGACGATCTTAGCCGTGGGCGTAGACAACCTCAAGCTGCACGCTGACACCTACCACATGAACATCGAAGAAGAGGGCTTCTACACCCCCATCGTGCGCACGGCGGACGTGCTCGACTACGTGCACATGAGCGAGAGCCATCGCGGCCTGCTGGGCTGTGGCACGGTCAATTGGGGGGAGGTGTGGCGCGGGCTGGCTGATGCCAAGTTCAGCGGCTATCTGGTGTTGGAGTCGTTCGCGGCGATCAACCCCGACTTGGCAGCGGCCACCTGCCTCTGGCGACCACCGCGCCAATCCGGCGATGTGCTCGCGCGCGAGGCGCTGACTTTCCTCAAGCAAGGCGCAGCCGCCCACCAGCTTCAGTAACTGACAATCGCCGAGGGCGTGAGCGCTCGGCGTCTTGTCCGTTTTGATTTAGACGCTTCCTTGTCACCCAACCTCAAGCCCAATGCCCTAACTTGCGCTATAATCCCACCTTAACACAATAAGGATGGTCGGCTATGACGCAAGATATGCCTGTGCTGGAAGTGCGCGGCATTACCAAGCGCTTTCCGGGGGTGTTGGCCAACGACAACATCAACCTCAAACTGTATAAGGGGCATGTGCTAGGCCTGTTAGGGGAAAACGGCGCGGGTAAGAGCACGCTCATGAACATGATCTACGGCCTCTACACGCCAGACGAGGGCGAAATCCTTGTCAACGGGCAGCCGATCACGATCAACGAGCCGAGCGACGCCATCCGTAACGGGATTGGCATGGTGCACCAGCACTTCCAGTTGGTCGACGTGCTGACCGTGACCGAGAACGTCATGCTCGGCAATGAGAGCGATACGCTGGGTTTCCTGAAGAAGTCGATTGCGCGCCGCCGTATCATCGAGATCAGCAAAGAGTACAACCTCGACGTCGACCCCGACGCGCTCATCCGCGATCTGCCTGTGGGCATTCAACAGCGCGTGGAGATCATCAAAGCGCTCTACCGCAATGCAGACATTTTGATCCTCGACGAGCCGACTGCCGTGCTAACGCCGCAAGAAGCCGTCGGCCTGTTCAAGATCATGCGCCTGCTGACTGAACGAGGCGTGAGCATCATCTTCATCTCGCACAAACTCAAAGAGATCCTCGAAATTTGTGATGACGTCGTGGTGCTGCGGCGCGGCCGAGTGGCGGGGGAAGCCGACCCCAAGACAAGCACGACGCAGTCACTTGCCTCGCTCATGGTCGGGCGCGATGTCATCTTAGAGGTAGAGAAGAACCCGCATGACACAGGCGAGGCTGTGCTGTGTGTGGAAGATTTGACTGTGCTCAACGAGCGCGGCCTCCCGGCAGTGAAGCACGTCAGCTTTGAGGTCTACGCGGGTGAGATTTTGGGGGTGGCCGGGGTGCAGGGCAACGGCCAGACAGAACTCGTCGAGGCGCTCACCGGGCTGCGCCATGCAGTGAGCGGGCGCGTGCTGCTGGCAGGCCACGACATCACTACCGCTAGCCCGCGCGCGATCACTCAGTTGGGAACAGCGCACGTCCCGGAAGATCGGCAAAAGTTGGGGCTAGTCGGGCCGTTCAGCGTCATGCAGAACCTTGTCCTCAACACCTATTTTCAACCGCCGTTCGCTCGTCACGGCGTGATCGACGACGACGCGCTGGCTGCCAACGCCGCGCAGCTCGTTCAGCAGTACGACGTGCGCCCGCCGATCATCAACAACCCCGTGCAGGGTTTGTCTGGCGGCAACCAACAGAAAGTGATCATCGCGCGCGAGTTCAGCCGCCCGATCCGCCTGCTGATCGCCAGCCAGCCGACGCGCGGCCTCGACGTCGGCAGCATCGAGTACATCCATCGGCAGCTTATCCGCATGCGCGATGAGGGCGTGGCAGTGATCGTTGTCTCTGCTGAGTTAGACGAGATTCTCAGCCTGTCTGACCGCGTGGCGGTGATGTTCGACGGTCGTTTGATCGACATCCTGCCGATTGCTGAAGCAGATCGGAATACGGTCGGCCTGCGCATGGCCGGACAACTGTAAACTTTGTACCGAGAGGCGATCACTCATGTCTACCTCCGCACCCCGCACCCCTCCGGCCCCGCTGCGCGTTTGGCTGCGGCTTTCCCCGCGATTGATCCCGCTGTTGGCGATTTTTACGGCGTTCCTCTTTGGCATCCCGCTGATGATGCTCACGCAAGGCAGCGTGGCGGGCGGCCTGCGGACGGCAGGCGTCGCCTACAGCGCGCTGGTTGAAGGCATCTTCGGGGTTGTCATCAACGACATCGCCAGCATCGACAACTTCAGCGAGACAAAAATCTACGCCCAAACGGTGACGATCAGCCGTGACGGCCTCAGCCGCCAAGCGCGCCCCATCGAGCGCGTCGAGACGATCGGGGTCGACAACTTGCGGCGGTTCGAGGAGCTGCTGCTGCGCTTTCCTGACCTGACGAACGCCGACATCGACTTGATTGGTCCGGCGGTGAACCGCATCCGTGATATTGGGGTGCTGCGAGTGCGCGCGGGCGGGGCGCTGCTGCGCGAACTGGAGCGTATCGGGCTGTCGCGGGCGCAAATCCGCAGCTTGACGTCGCTTGTGGCGCGCCGCAGCAGCCTTACCCCGCAAGAGCTAGCCCAAGCGGCGGCGCTCTACCCGGCAATGGCCGAAATGGACGAGCCGACGCTGCGCCAGACGCTGGAGTACCTCAACTTGGCGACGATCTACACTGCTGCCGCCATCAACGACTTCAACGCTGGGCTTGATCGTCTCGAGGAACTGGGCATCGACATCAACAGCGAAGACGGCGCGACGATCCGCGACATTCAAGCCAACAACACAGCGCGCGTGCGCGAAGCGATTGAGACACTCAAGGCGCTAGAAGCCGCCAACATCCAAAACCCGGCGCTGCTAGGCGAAGAGCTGCGCCTGCTCGGCAACCTTTACGCCAACGGGCTGCTGACAAGCGCCACTGTCAACGAAGCGCTGGCGAGCGGTGAGGTCGAGCGCGTCATCAACGAGTCGCTGATCGTGCGCCGACCGGGGGGCACGACGTTGATTGGGATCGGCGAGGGGGGCAGCTTGGCGGGTCGCCTGATGGACTCGCAAAATCAGCCCGTGTACTACTTGCGCTTGTTCGACAGCGCAGCCTTGTTCATCCCCGCACAGTTGAACAACACGCTGCTGCGCGCCATCCCGTACATTATCATCGGGGTGGCGGTGGGGTTGGGCTTTAACGCGGGCGTGTTTAACATCGGCGCTGAGGGGCAGCTTCACATAGGGGCGATTGCCGCGGCGTGGATCGGTGTGGCGGTGGTGGGCGCGCCCGGCATCATCCACGTGCCGCTTGTGCTGATGGCGGGGGTGTTCGGCGGGTTGATCTGGGGCGGCATCCCCGGCGTGCTCAAAGCGTTCACCGGCGCGTCTGAAGTTGTGGTGACGATCATGATGAACTTTATCGCGGCGCTGTTCATCGACTGGCTCATCAAGCAAGACCCGCCCGTGCTGCGCGACCCGGCCAGCAGCATCCCACGCACACCGCCAATTGAGCTGAGCGCTCACCTGCCCACGTTCGGCAGCCTGAGCCTGCTGGTGTTCATTGGGGTGGCGTTGGTCGTGTTCGGGTTGGCGTTGCTCTCGCAAAAACAGCGAACAGGGCGCGCGCTGCTGCGCCCGGCGGTCTTGGGCGTGCTTGCCTTTGTTGGGTGTCTGTTTGTGCAGTTTATCAACGTGCCCGACCGCATGCACATCGGCTTCTTCCTCGTGTTCGCGGTCGTGTTCGGGGTGGATTGGTTCCTCTTCCGCACGGTCGCTGGCTTTGAGCTGCGCGTGGTGGGCATCAACCAGAGCGCAGCGCGCTACGCGGGGATGAACGTAGCGATCAACGTCGTGCTGGCGATGGCCATCGGCGGGGCGCTGGCTGGGCTGGCAGGGGCGATTGAGATCGCTGGCCGCGAGTATGCGATGGTTCCGAACTTGTTCGCGGGGTTCGGCTTCGACAGCATCAGCGTGGCGCTGCTGGCGCGCAAGAACCCGCGCAGCATGTTGTGGTCGGGCTTCTTGTGGGGCGGCTTGCTCAGCGCGGCGGGCTTGATGCAGATCCGCGCGGACGTGTCGATCGATTTGGTGCGCATCATCCAAGCGATGATCATCATGTTCGTCGCTGCCGATCAGATCATCCGCTTCCTGTACCGCATCCCGCAGAGCACCGACGAAAACAAACTGATCTTCACCAACAAGTAGGATGGGCATGGATGATCACGATCACGCCGAGAAAACCACTTGAACCGATTGCGCCGCGCCGTTTCACGCTTGGACGTCGCCACTTGTACGCGGTGCTGTTTGTGCTGTTCAGCCTTGCGCTGTGGAGCAACGCGGGGCTGCACAAGCCTGAGACCACCACAACGTTCACCTTTGGCGCGCAGGACGGGCTAGCACCGCTGGTGGTTCCCACGCAGAGCTTTGTGACGGCGGCGGGCTTCGTCTCATTGGCCGTTGGGCTGTTCTCGCTGGCCGCGCCGGAACACCAACGCCGATGGATTGCGCCGGTGGCGGGCATGGGGGCGTTCACGCTGCTGCTGTCCCTGCTGGTGATCGGCGCGGCGGGCAAGACGACCGACGCCAGCACGCTCATCCGCAGCAGCTTTCAACTGGCCACGCCCATCATGATCGGCGCGCTGGCGGGCATCTGGTGCGAACGCAGCGGCGTGATCAACATCGCCATCGAGGGGATGATGTTGGTCGGGGCGTGCTTCGGCTTCTGGGTGCTGTACTACCTGCGCTTGGCCGTCCCAGCCGACCAATACGGCATCGCGCTGACGGTTGGGGTCATCGTGGCGGTGTTAGGTGGCGGCTTGATCGCGCTGCTGCACGCATGGCTGAGCATCCGTTTTGCGATTGACCAGATCATCAGCGGCACGGTGATCAACATCCTAGCGGCGGGCGTCACAGCTTTCATTCGACGCGAGTATCTCGCCAGCACCGAGGCCGGTCTGGATCGCCTGCCGACGTTCAGCATCCCTATCCTGAAAGACATCCCGTTGATCGGCAACATCTTCACGAACGGTCAGCCGATTTTTTACCTGATGTTCGTCCTGCTGATCGGCTCGCACATTGTGTTGTTTTACACGCGCTGGGGGCTGCGCACGCGCGCCATCGGCGAGAAGCCCAGCGCCGCCGACACGTTGGGAATTAACGTCAACCGCATGCGCTGGACGAACGTCTTCATCGCCGGGTTGATCGCGGGGCTGGGCGGCGCTTGGTTCAGCTTGGAAGTCACGGGCACGTTCACTGAGGGGATGACGCGTGGCAGCGGGTTCATCGCGCTGGCGGCCATGATCTTCGGCAACTGGACGCCCTTCGGCGCGTTTGGCGGGGCGCTGCTCTTCGGCTTTAGCGATGCGCTGGGCCTGCGCTTTCAGATTTTAGACGTGCCCGTGCCGTATCAGTTCTTGCAGATGGTTCCCTACATCATCACACTGGTGGTGTTGGCTGGGCTGGTGGGCAAAGCTTATGCGCCCAAAGCAATTGGCGTGCCCTATAAGAAGGAGTGAGCAAGCGCGTCGTCGGCTATAATGGCAGTGATCGCAGGTGTGAGAGGCCAAGCATGAGCAAGACCCAACAGGTGCTGATCGTGGAGGATGAGCGCACGATCCGCGAAGTGGTACGCCGCTATCTAGAAGTGGACGGCTTCAACGTTCACGAAGCAGAGGACGGCCAGCAGGCGCTCCACATTCTGACCACCAAAGCCATCGATTTGATCATCCTCGACATCATGATTCCCAAGCTGGATGGCTTTGCGTTGGCGCGCAAGCTGCGCAACCCTTCTGACTACGTGAGCATGGCCACCAGCGGCGAAGTTCCGATTATCTTCTTGACGGCGCGCAAGGACGAGAAAGATCGGTTAGATGGCTTCTCATTCGGTGGAGATGACTACTTGACGAAGCCGTTCAGCCCACGCGAGCTGATGGCGCGCGTAAAGGCCGTTCTGCGGCGCAGCACGGTGGGCGCGCTGGGCACGGAAGAGCCAATTCAGGTAGATCGCCTACGCCTTGACCCACGCAGCCGCAGCGTGACAGTCGATGAACGAACGGTGACCCTGACGGCCAAAGAGTTTGACCTGCTGTGGTTTCTCGCGCGGCATCCGCATCAAGTGTTCAGTCGTTCTCAGCTTTTGGATAACGTATGGGGGTTTGAATTCTACGGCGATGAGAGCACCGTGACCGTGCACGTACGCCGCTTGCGCGAGAAGATCGAGCCAGACGCCAACAAACCCACCTACATTCAGACGGTGTGGGGCATCGGCTACAAGTTTGAGATTCCAGAATGAACGTGCTGCTGCGGACAGTGGTCATCGGCGGGGCGCTGCTGGGCGTGTGGCGCTTGATGGTACGGCTGCAAAAGCGGCCAGACTATCCACCCGCGGCTTCTTTCGTCAAGCGTCTTGACGAGGAGAACCGGCTGCTAGGCTTCGAGACAGTGGCCAACTTGCGCGACATCGGCGGTTATCGCACGGCGCATGGCCAGCGGGTGCGGCGTGGGTTGGTCTTTCGTGGGGCGTCGTTGGCCTACATCAACGAAGCTGAGGCGGCGAAGCTGTCAGAGATGGGGCTGCGGCTGGTGTGTGACCTGCGCACGCCTGAGGAGATTGCCGCTGCGCCGGATCACCTGCCAGCGGGCGCGCGCTACTGGCATCTGCCGATGCTCCAGTTGGAGAATCGCTGGCGTGAAGCGGCGCGTATGGTCTTGATCCCAAATTATTTGGACACGATAACGCGCCAGATCTACATTCGGATGGTAGACAACCAACGGCAAAACCTCGCCGCGCTTTATCGAGAGTGGATGCAGCCAGAGAACTTGCCCGCGCTGGTGCATTGCAGCGCGGGGAAGGATCGCACGGGGGTTGCGGTGGCGCTGCTGCTGCTGGTGCTGGGCGTGCCGGAAGAGGTCGTGCTGGCCGATTACAGCCACACCAACGATTTCTACGACTACATCAAGACGCTGTCCACCGATCTGATTGCGGGTCTTAAGCGGTTAGGGCTGCGACAGGAGGACATCACCGCGCTGCTGATTGCTGACCCGGCTAACCTAGAGGCCACCTTGCGCCACATCGACGCGGTTTATGGCGGCATCGAAGGCTACTTCCGTACAGCGCTCGGCTTCAACGATGCCGATTTGGCCGCACTGCGGGCGACTTTTCTAGAGGAAGCTTGATGCAGCGCCTGCGTTCACCGATGGGAGCTTGGCTGCTTGTCATGTTGTTGAGCTTGGGCGGTACGCTCTTCTTCAGCATGACGCTGCTCAACCTGAGCCTAGACAGCTTGCAGCTTCTGGCGCTCGTGATGAGCGGCTCTGGCATGGTGACGACGATCATCGGCGGCCTGCTGTATCGCTTTGGGGTGTTTGGCCGCCTGAGGAGCATCTTTTGGACGGTGGGCGCGATTGTCGTTGTCACTGTCGGCTTGATCCTAATCAACATCTGGACGCTGTCGCAGTTGGTGTTCATCGGGTCAACGTATCTTGGGGTCATGTCGAACGTGTTGATCTTTGGGGGAATGTCGGCGTTGGTGTTCGGCTATTTCGTCACGCGCAGCATGACCGATCGCTTGGCGGCGCTGGCACAGGCAGCGGAGAAAGTGGCCAAAGGAGACCTCAGCACGCGCCTGTCAGTAGAGGGGCACGATGAAATCGCGCGGCTGACGCACAGCTTCAACCTCATGGCGGCTGACCTCGAAGCAGTGGAGGACGAAAAGCGCAAACTAGAACAAACACGCCGAAATTTAGTCGCGTGGGTCAGCCATGACCTCAGAACGCCGCTAGCGAACATGCGCGTGATGCTGGAGGCGATGATGGATGGCATTGTCACGGATGGTGCCATACAGCGCCAATATCTCGCCAACAGCCTGAGCGAGATTAACAACCTTGACCAGTTGATCGATGACTTGTTCCAACTCGCACGGCTGGATGTGAAAGAGTTCAAGCTGGAGTATGAGACGATTGCCTTGTCTGAACTGGTCTCAGATGTCGTCGCCACCTTGACCCCCAAAGCCCAAACACGCCAGATCACGATCACTTGCCAGTTTCAGTCGGATGCCGATCAAGTCGCCTGTGCGCCGGATAAGATTCAGCGAGTGCTGTGGAACTTGATCGACAACGCGATCAAGTATACGCCTGCGGGCGAACGGATCCTGGTCGAGAGCCAACTGATCGCTGACGCTGTGCAGATCGACATCACTAACACCGGCGTGACCATCCCCGCGGATCAGCTACCGCGCTTATTCGATACCTTTTACCGCGGTGAGACGAGTCGCCGCCAGATGGAGGACGGGGCGCGTGGGGCTGGGCTAGGACTGGCGATCGCAAAAGGCTTTGTGGAGGCACACGGCGGGCGCATCTGGGCCACCAGCACCGCCCACAGCGCCACGTTTTCGTTTACGCTGCCGCTGCGGCGCGCGCTGCGCGATACAGGGGTGCGCCGTGTCTTGACTGGCTTGCGGCGCCTCTCGTCTTAGGGTGTCTTAGTTCGAGGATGTTTGACACATCACTAAGGGGGGTATGAAAGTTGCTGTCATCGGTCCTCGTACACGCCGGAGCCAATCAACGGTTTCTTAGAGTGTCATGCGACAGGTGGCTGATGCCAAGTACTCGATTGTTTGCGCTTAGATGCTGCTTATGCTTCCTCGTGAATGGCGTCTGCGAGCTGCTGAGCCATCGCGTCGTTGGCAAATTCACGCAGCTCGTGTTCTAGGTTGGCCAGTTCATCCCCGCCCGACATCAGATGAATCATCTCATCGCGCGTGATGTCCTGCTTGGTGAAAGTTCCTAGCGTCTGACCGCGCTTCAGGATGGTGAATCGGTCGCCGATGGGGTAGGCGTGATGTGGGTTGTGCGTGATGAAAATCACCGCCACGCCCTGCGCGCGCGCGCGCGCAATGTAGCGCAGAACGGTGCCCGCTTGTTTGACGCCCAGCGCGGAGGTCGGTTCATCTAAGATGAGCACTTTTGCGCCAAAGTACACTGCGCGCGCAATCGCCACCGACTGACGCTCACCGCCCGACAGCGTGCCAACAGGCTGTTCTGGGTCGCGGATGTCAATGCCCATTTTGGCCATCTCATCGCGGACGATGCGCTTAGCGGTGGCGATGTCGAAGCGCTTGAGTAAGCCACGGCCAACGGTGGGTTCTGACCCTAAGAAGAAGTTACGGGCAATGCTCATCAATGGGATCATCGCCAAATCTTGGTAGACTGTAGCGATTCCATGATCTAGGGCATCGCGCGGGGAACTGAAGGCAACAGGCCTGCCTTGCACGAGATATTCCCCTTTATCTGGTCGGTGCACCCCAGACAGGATCTTGATAAGGGTGGACTTGCCCGCCCCGTTGTCACCGAGCAGGCACATCACCTCGCCCGGCTGCAAGCTCATCGACACGCCATTTAAAGCAATCACGTTGCCGAAATACTTGTAAATCTCGCGCACTTCCAAAATAGGAGGAGTCATCTCAGCGTGCCTCCGAAGCCAATTTGCGGATGTAGTTGTTCACGAGGACGGCGATGATGAGCATCGCGCCCATGAAGACGAGGAACCAGTCACTGTCGATGCCTGTGAACACAATGCCCTGCTGAACCATCCCGAAGATGAGCGCGCCGAACGCGGCCCCAATGGCCGAGCCGTACCCGCCGGTCAGCAAGTTTCCCCCAATCACCACCGCGATGATGGCGTAGAACTCACGCGATTCGCCTCGCAGCGTGTCCGCGCTGCCCACGGAGAGCACTTGGATCGTTGCTACGAGCCAAGCCGAGGCGGCCGTGAGCATGAACAGGATGATCTTCATTCGATCGACGGGCACACCGACGTTGCGCGCGGCCATCGCGTCACCGCCAATGCCGAAAATCCAGTTGCCCGGGCGTGTGCGCAGCAGAACATATGTAGCGATGGCAGCAATGAGCAGCCACCACAAAATAGAAATCGGAAAGTTGGCGCTCAGGCCGCGGGCAGAGACTGGATCGACGATGGAAAGGACAGATGCGAAGACTTGTGAGGCGCTGTCATAGCCCAATACGTCTTTCACCCCACCAACTTGCGTGCGCCCCGTCACAAGGCGCGTGAGGCCGATGGTCAGGCCGCGGATGATGAACAACGTCCCGAGCGTGATGATGAAAGAGGGCAGCCGCGTTCGGATCACCAGCAGCCCATTGATCGCCCCCACGACGAGCGCAACGATCAGCGATACTGCAATGGCCGCCCAGATGTTCCAACCCATCTGAACGCTGAGAATGGCGACGATCATGCCGCACGCGCCGATCATTGAGCCAATCGACAAGTCGAACTCGCCGCCGATCATTAGCAGTGATACCGCTATGGCCAAGATGCCCAGCTCTGATGCCACGGCTAGGAAGTTGGCCGAGCCTCTCAGGCTGACGAAGCGATCCCCGGCCGCCAACGCGAAGATGATCCAGACGAGAATCGCGCCGCTGATCGCCCCCAGTTCAGGTCGTCGCAGCAGTTTTTTCAAGCTGCTCTCACGCCTGATGCGTTCGTCTGTTTTGTCACTTTGTCCTGCTATAGATGCCATTAATTGATTGCCCCAAAATGACCACGAAAAATTGTATTTGCCATGAAAGAGGAAGAGAGCACAGGCTATCTTCCTCTTCATGCGGGATGTTTTCTGAATTAACGAGTGCCTGCCGCGCTCAGTTCAATGACTTGAGCAGCAGTCTCTTGGGTGACGAAGCCCGGCCCCGTCGGGATCAGAATCTGGCCCGGGGTGTTCAGGTTCTCCAAGAACAGCGTCATGTAGACGATCGCCAGATAGCCCTGCGTATACTGCTGCTGGTCGATGGCAAACAGCATGTTGCCATCGCGCACGGCTGCCAGCACCTCCGGCGAGAGGTCAAACGTTGCCACCAGCATCTCACCCATCAAGCCTTCGCGTTCCAGCGCTTCTAACGCTGGAGCAGCGCCCGTCGGGCCGAGCGTGAAGATGGCGTCGATGGTTGGGTCAGCCGCCAGCGCTGCCGAGATGCGGTTAACCGTGCCGGTTGGATCGGCTAGCTCCACCGCCAGCACGCTCACCTTGCCGCCGGCCTCAGCCATCGCGTCGGTGAAGCCTTGACAGCGCAGATCCAGCCCGATGTTGCCCACTTCCTGATTGACGCACAGGGCGTTCGTTGCGCCTGCAGCGGCCATCCGCTGGCCCCCACCGTAACCCGCCTCATACTCGGTCTGGCCGATGTGTGCCAACACCCCTAGCTCCTCGGCGACGTCGCTGCCAGAGTTGATCGAGATGACAGGGATGCCCGCGGCAATGGCGGACCGAATGGCTGGCCCAAGCGCATCTGGATCCGGCACAGATACCACCAAGCCATCAGGTTCAGTGGCGATGGCCGCTTCAATCAACTGCGACATAGCCACCATGTCAAAGGTGGCGGGGGCTTGATACTCTACGCTCACGCGCATATCGGTTGCAGCTTGATCGACGCCTTTCTTGACGACCGACCAGAAGGGATCTGAGGCTTGCCCATGTGTGACAACCACAATCCGATAGGGACGCATGTCCTGTGCTTGCGCCAACGCGCCAAAGGCCAACACAGCAACCAACGTAACAATCACGAGCTTTGCTAAACGAGACATAAGTTGTGCTCCTCAAAAATACTTAAACCGGTCGAAAGTGATACGGAATTGTTGACGGTCATCTAACTCGATTGTTCACTCCCTCCTGCATTATCCAAGTACCATCCCCTACAGACACACGCTGTGAGCGCGTGGTTTGTATGCCGCTTTAGTCGCTTTGGACGTCATCTACACGGATGACGCGCCCTTCATGTTGTGAACGAGTGGCGGCAATGCCAATTTGCAGGGCAGCGCGCGCGTCTACGGGGGTCACGATCGGCTCACGACCTGTTTGCAGACAGTCCACAAAGTGCTCGATCTGTCGTGTGTAGGCCGTGCCGAAGCGCTGCGGGAAATGGGGGACGATGTCGTGATGCGCCCCGTCTTTGGTGAGGATCGTGATGGGCGTGTGTTGCAAATAGCCGACCTTGATCGCGCCCTTCGACCCGACGATCTCGCATTGGATGTCGTAGCCGTAGACGCCCGTTCGGCTCACTTCGACGTTGCCCAAGCCCCCGCGATTGAAGCGTAAATTGATCACCGCGCTGTCGACATCCCCCACCTGCTGAAGCTCTGGGAAAACAAGGCTGCTAGCCTCAGCATACACGCGATCTACTTCGTCAGCCATCAACCAGCGCACGATGTCAAAATCATGGATGCCCATATCGATGATGAGGCCGCCGCTTACAGCGGGGTTAGCGTATTCAAGGCTGGTGCGACCGGCGTCGCGCCCGATGGACTTGATGAGGTTCGGCTCACCGATCACGCCAGCTTGGATTTGCGCATGAGCGCTGCGATAAGCCGCATCAAACCGGCGCATGAATCCCACTTGAAAGAGGACACCCGCTTCAGTCACCGCCTTGAGCATCTCATCCGTTGCTTTGAGCGTGAGCGCGGTTGGTTTCTCACAGAAGACATGCTTGCCCGCTTGGGCCGCGTTGATCACCACCTCCCGATGGGTGCTGGTGGGGGTGCTCACGATGACGCCGTGCAAGCCCGGATGAGCGAGCAAGTCGTGATGAGTGGGGTAGGACGCCACATCGCCTACGTCACCACTGAAGGCTTCTAGCACATCTTGCCGCGGGTCAGCCACGGCTACCAGCTTTGCCTCACTGAGCTGAGTGGCTACGTATTTTGCGTAGACCTGTCCCATCCGACCGAGACCGATAACGCCAATATGAAGCTTTGCCATTAATCTAGTGTCCTGAAATACGCTAGAGCATTCTTGGCTAATTTTATGGGTATGGTATCAACTTGTTGCAAAAGTGTCAACAAAATCATATAATGTTGGCGTATTTAAATTTTTTGTTGCACATTGTGCAACAATGCTTGAGTGCAGATCAGATGGATGGTATACAATCGCTTGCTCGGGGGCTGCACATTCTCGACCTAATCGCCAACAGCGGGCGCAGCCTCAGTGTGACCGAGTTGGCGCAGGCCCTGCAGATCGACAAGAGCAGCGCCTCGCGCTTGGTGCGCACGCTGGCGAATCAGGGCTATCTTCAGCTCGAACCCGGCACGCGGCGCTACACCTTAGGTCGACGTCTTTATCACATCGGCTGGCAGGTGCTCAATCTGATGCCCATTCGCCACAAGGCGCGCTCATATCTGTATCGTTTGGTGCAAGAGACTGGTGAGTGCGCCCACACTGCTGTATTCGCTGAGGGCAAGGCGTTGGTCATCGACGACGTGGAAACAGAAACGACGCTGCGCGTTGTGAGCGGCACAGGCCGCATGATCCCGCTGCATTGCACGGCGGTCGGCAAGGCGCTGCTGGCGTTTGCCGAGGTTCCTTGCCAACCAGAACTAGCGGCCTTCACACCGCGCACCATCACCTCGAGAGAGCAGCTAGAAGCCCATCTACTGGAGATACGCCAGCAGGGGTACGCGCTGGATGATGAGGAATTCGACGCGGGCATCCGCTGCATCGCCGCACCAGTCTACAACTACATGGGCATTGCCATTGCGGTGATTGGCATTTCCGGCCCGAAGATGCGTCTGACGGATCACAGGCTGGGGCAGGCAGCAGAAATTGTCATGTGCGCTGCGCGTGAACTCTCGGTTGAACTTGGCCACGTCGGCAAGGCGGCACACTACGAGCAGATCAAATAAAGCGAGTTTGATAGTCTTAGGGAACTGAAGGCGCATCGTGGGGCGATGGGAAAAAAATACGATTTATTGAACATGGGCCGCAGCAGCATTGACCTTTACGCCAATGAAGTAGGCGCGCCCTTTGTCGACATTCAAAGTTTCGCGGCGTATGTGGGCGGCTCGCCGACGAATATCTGCGTCGGGGCACGTCGGCTGGGGTTGAAGACCGCCTTGCTCACCGCGGTTGGGACTGACCCCGTCGGCGATTTTATCTTGAACTTCCTAAACAAAGAAGGCATCGACACGCAGTATATCCCGCGCAAGCCCGCACATCGCTCATCAGCGGTTGTCCTCGGCATCGAACCGCCTGACAAGTTCCCGCTCGTCTACTACCGCGAAAACTGCGCCGACCTCCAACTGACGATCGACGACGTGCTGAACGCCCCCGTTGACGACTGTCGGTTTTTTCAGTTTGCGGGCACGAACCTCAGCAAAGAACCGAGCCGCAGCGCGACGCTCTTTGCCGCCGAACTGGCGCGCCAATCGGGCGCGACGGTCGTCCTCGACGTTGATTTTCGACCTGACCAGTGGCACGACGTGCGCGCCTTCGGGGTGCAGATCCGTGCGGCGCTGCGCTTGGTGGACGTCGTCATCGGCACGCAGGACGAGGTAAACGCGGCGCTGCTCACTAGTCCTGAGCAGATGAAGGTGTCGCACTCGCAGATGTCAGATGCTCACGTCGCGGGGGACACCGATCAGGCCATTCGGGCGCTGCTCGCTGCAGGCCCGCAGGCGGTGGTGTTGAAGGTGGGCGCGCTGGGCGCACAAGTGCACCTGAAGGACGGCGAGGCGATCCACGCGTCCGGCTTCCCAGTGGAGGTTTACAACATCCTCGGCGCAGGCGACGCCTTCGGCGGCGGCTTCCTCTACGGCTTGGCGCACGATTGGGGCTGGTACAAAGCCGCTCGGCTTGGCAACGCCTGCGGCGCGATCGTTGTGACGCGCCACGGATGCGCCAACTTCATGCCCACGCTGGCTGAAGTGGAGGCCTTCGTGGCCCCATATGGCGGACTCGATTAAACAGGGAATGGCTATGACACAAACGCAGCAGCTTCTCATCACATCGCAAGACACGGGCGGCGCTGGAGTGTTCGCGCAGGTTTCGGCGCAGCAGGCTGGTTGGGACTACCTCAACATGGCGGCGATACGTCTCCACAAAGGCCAGACGTATGAGGACAACACCCGCGATCATGAGCACGTCTCAGTCATCTTGGGGGGGCGATGCCATGTGTCCACCGATCGCGGACAGTATGAGACCATCGGGCGCCGCCCGGATGTGTTCAGCGGCATGCCGTGGGCGGTCTACATCCCGCGGCGGACGGCCTTCCGCATCGAAGCGCTGACCGACACCCTTGAAGTTGCTTCCTGCTGGGTTCCCACCGATCAAGATCACCCGTTGCAGCTCGTCACGCCAGCCGAAAGCGCGATTGAAATCCGCGGTGGCGGCAACGCCACACGCCAGATCAACAGCATCCTGCCGCCGGGCTTTAATTGTCATCGGCTTGTCTGCGTGGAGGTGTACACCCCCTCTGGCAATTGGTCGAGCTACCCGCCGCACAAGCATGACGTGCACCGCGTGGACAGTGACGGCCGCCTGCTTGAGGCCGACTTGGAAGAGATTTATTTCTACAAGATTGATAAGCCTGAAGGCTACGCTTATCAGCGCGTCTACACTGGTGATGGGCGACTGAACGCCTTGATGATGGCGCGCCACCACGACATCGTGCTAGTCCCCGAGGGCTATCACCCTGTCGTAAGCGCGCACGGCTACACCACTTACTACCTGAACTTTTTGGCCGGTTCCGCTCAGTCATTGGCCAATTCAGATGATCCGCAGCACCAGTGGATCAAGGACACGTGGACGACGCAAGACCCGCGCCTGCCGTTGGTGCATCACGGGATGGAGTCCTAATGAGCACCCGTCATTTATAAGGAGATCGCCTAACATGACAACCACCCGCCGATTAACCACTGCGCAAGCGCTTATCCTCTATCTGTCACAGCAGTTCGTCGCGCGCGACGGCGTTGAGCACCGTTTCTTCGCTGGGGTGTGGGGGATTTTCGGTCATGGCAACGTGGCTGGCGTCGGCCAAGCCCTGCACGAGTTCGCCGATGTCATGCCTTACTACCAGTCCCGCAACGAACAAGCCCAAGTGCACGCTGCCGTGGCCTATGCCAAACACAAAAACCGCCTGAGCACGTTCGCGTGTACGTCGTCGATCGGGCCGGGCGCTACGAACATGGTGACAGGGGCGGCGCTGGCCACCATCAATCGCCTTCCGGTTCTGCTGCTGCCCGGCGACATCTTCGCCGAGCGCATACAAGCCCCGGTGCTTCAGCAGTTGGAGAGCGAACACTCACAGGACGTCAGCGTGAACGACTGCTTCCGTCCGGTCTCGCGTTATTGGGATCGCATCAGCCGCCCCGAACAGCTCATTGCCGCTCTGCCGGAGGCGATGCGCGTGCTCACCTCGCCAGCGGAGACCGGCGCGGTTACGCTCAGCTTGCCGCAAGACACCCAAACCGAGGCGTATGATTACCCGTCGGCGTTCTTTGAGCGGCGTGTCTGGCACATCCCGCGCAATCGGCCGGATGTCAACCTGCTGGCGCAGGCGGCGCAGTGGATCCGAGAGAGCCGCGCGCCGCTCATCATCGCTGGGGGGGGCGTCCATTACAGCGAGGCGCACACCGCGCTCCGCCGCTTAGTTGACCAAACGGGTATCCCTATCTGCGAGACGCAGGCTGGCAAGGGCAGCCTGCCGTATGACCATCCGCTCAACTTGGGAGCTGTCGGCGCGACGGGCACGCCCGGGGCCAACCTCATCGCGCGCGAGGCGGACTTGATCATCGGCGTCGGGACGCGCTACAGCGACTTCACGACGGCGTCCAAAACCGCGTTCCAACATCCTGAGGTGCGCTTTATCAACGTCAACGTGGCCGAGTTCGACGCCCACAAGCTGCACGCCCTGCCGCTGGTTGGCGACGCGCGCGCCACGCTGGCGGAGCTGACTGCCGCCCTGAGCGGCTACCACGTGTCGGAGGCTTATGAGTCGCTGTGCCGCGAGTACAACCGCGCTTGGGACGCCGAGGTGAGCCGCATCTACAACCTAGAGCATGAGCCGCTGCTTAGTCAAGGCGAGGTCATCGGCATGGTGAACACGTTCAGCCGCCCGCAGGATGTGGTGCTGTGCGCGGCGGGCAGCCTGCCGGGCGACCTGCACAAGTTATGGCGCACGCGCGACCCGCGTGGCTATCACCTCGAATATGGCTATTCCTGCATGGGGTATGAGATCGCGGGCGGGCTGGGCGTGGCGATGGCTGACCCAGAGCGCGAGGTGTACGTGATGGTGGGCGATGGCTCGTTCCTGATGATGAATGCCGAGATCGTCACGATGGTTCAAGAAGGGGTCAAGGTGACGATTGTTGTGTTAGACAACCACGGCTTTTCCAGCATTGGCGGCCTCTCGGAGAGCGTCGGCAGCGGCGGCTTTGGTACGGAGTACCGCTTCCGCACGGCGACGTCTCGCCTAGATGGCCCCGTCTTGCCGATCAACCTCGCTCAGAACTGTGCCAGCCTCGGCGCGCGCGTCATCGAAGCGCACGACCGCGCCAGCTTCATGGCAGCGCTGGAGGCGGCGCGCGCGCACAGCGGCGGCCCCGTCTGCATCGTGACCGAGGTTGACCGCAATCAGCGCGTGGGGGGCTATGAGTCGTGGTGGGATGTGGCTATCGCCCAAGTCTCGAACGATCCCAACGTTCAGCAAGCGCGCGCCGAATACGAAGCGAAAAAACAAAAACAGCGTCATTACCTTTAACCACACTCGCAAGAGAGAACGCCAATGAGCATCCAGATCGCCAGCGCCCCTGTGTCGTGGGGCATCTACGAATTTGAAGGCATCGAACCGCGCTTTACCTATTCGACTGTGCTCGATCAGATCGCTGAAGCGGGTTACAGCGGGATCGAACTTGGCCCCTACGGCTACCTACCGACTGAGCCGGACACCCTGCGCCGCGAGTTGGAGGCGCGCCAGCTGCGCCTGCTCTCGGCCTTCGTGCCCGTGCCACTGACCGACGACCGCGCCTACGACATCGGGTTACAGGAGTCGTTGAAAGTTGGGCGTCTGCTGGCGGAGTTGGGGGCGATGTACATCGTACTGGCCGACGACAACGGCAAAGCGCCAGAGTTGGTGGCCCGCGCAGGCCAACGCACCGGCTCGATGCTGTCGGACGATGCGTGGGACGCCGCCGCTGAGCGGGTGAATCGCATCGCGGAGCGCCTGCGCGCTGAGACCGGCCTATCCGTCGTCTTTCATCATCACTGCGCGGGGTACGTTGAGACCCCTGACGAGACGCGCGCCCTCCTCAGCCGCCTTGATGACGCGGTCGGGCTGTGCCTTGACACCGGCCACTGGCACTACGCGGGCGGGGATGCGCTGGCGTGCATTGCTGAATATGGCAGCCGCATTCGACACCTCCACCTGAAGGACTGTGACGCGAACATCGCCCGCGCCTGTCGTGCTGAGGGCAAGAACTACTTCCAAGCAGTGGCGGCAGGGGTGTTCTGCCCGCTCGGCCACGGCGAGGTGGACTTTGCGGGGGTGCTGCGTGCGCTGACTGAGCGCGGCTACAGCGGTTGGGCGGTCGTCGAACAAGACATCCTGACCGACGACGACAGCGCCCCGCTGCGCTATGCCCGCGCCAACCGTGACTATTTGCGCCAGTTAGGCTACTAAGGGGTAAACATGGCTCATTGCATTCGACTCGGCGTAGTTGGGACAGGCCGCATCGGGCGCGTTCACGTCCAGACTATCACGCAGCGCCTGCCACAGGCGCAAATTGTCGCCGTGACCGACGTCAATCAGTCAGCCGCGGCGGCTGTCGCGGAAGCGTTTGGGGTTGGGCGTGTTGCCCCAGACTACGATGCGCTGCTGGCGGACGGCCAGATCGACGCGGTTTTGATCTGCTCAGCGACAGACACACACGCCGATTTCATCATCAAAGCGGCGCAAGCCCACAAACACATCTTCTGCGAGAAGCCCATCGCCGCTGACCTCGCGCAGATCGACGCCGCCCTGCAAGCAGTGGAGGCCGCTGGCGTTCAGCTGATGATTGGCTTCAATCGGCGCTTCGACGCCAACCACCAGCGCATCCGTGCGGCGATTGACGCTGGCGAAATTGGCACGCCCCATCTGCTGCACATCATCAGCCGCGACCCCGCGCCGCCGCCGCTGAGCTACATTCAGGTGTCGGGGGGGCTGTTCTTCGATATGACGATCCACGATTTCGACATGGCGCGCTTCTTGCTCGGCGAAGTGACGGAGGTCTACGCGACAGCGGGCGTCTTGGTGGATCCCGCCATCGGCGCGGCGGGCGACGTGGACACCGCCGTCATCACCTTGAAGTTTGCCAACGGGGCCATAGGAACCATCGACAACAGCCGTCAAGCGGTCTACGGCTACGATCAGCGCGTAGAGGTCTTCGGCAGTGGAGGTGTCGCGCGGAGTGACAATTTGTTCGCCGACGCGGTCACCGTGAGCACCCGCCAGAGCGTGTACCGTGGGCTGCCCCTCAACTTCTTCATGGAGCGCTACATCGCATCCTATCAGGCAGAGATCGCCGCATTTGTCCAGTGCCTGATCGCTGGCCAGCCGATGCCAGTGACAGGCATCGATGGGCGTGTGCCCGTCCTGATGGCGATGGCTGCTCATCGCTCCTATCAGGAAAATCGGCCTGTTCGCCTTGATGAAGTCGCAGCACAATCAACTTGACATTAGATCTTTAAATCTATTGGGAGTGTGTTTTTATGGTCGAACAAGTGAGGGATTACATCGGTGGTCAGTGGGTGGAAGCGCCTGACGCGGAGTGGCTGAACGTCGTCAACCCGGCCAGTGCTGACGTCATCGGCAAAGTCTTGCTCACCCCGCGCGCGGTTGTCGCCCAAGCTGTGGAGGCTGGCCACAAAGCGTTCCAAGAATGGCGCTATGTGCCCGTAGGGGAGCGCATTCAGCCGCTCTTCAAGCTCAAGTTTTTATTAGAAGAGCACATCAATGACCTCGCACGCACAATCACCAACGAATGCGGCAAGACGTTCGCTGAAAGCGTTGCGGAGCTGCGCCGTGGCATTGAAAACGTCGAAGTGGCTTGCGGCGCGCCAGCCTTGATGCAGGGATACAACAACGAGGACATTGCGCGCGGTATTGATGAGCACATGTTCCGTCAGCCGCTGGGCGTCGTCACCGCCATCACCCCCTTCAACTTCCCAGCGATGATCCCGCTGTGGTTCTTGCCGTATGCAGTGGCCACGGGCAACTGCTTTATCCTCAAGCCGAGCGAGCGCGTTCCGATGACGTCACAAAAGCTGTTCGATCTGATCGAACAGGCGGGATTCCCGTCGGGCGTGGCGCAGCTCGTCAACGGCGGCAAAGACACCGTCGATGCGCTGCTGGATCACCCCCAAGTGAAGGCGGTGAGCTTTGTCGGCTCAACGCCCGTTGCGCGTTACGTCTACAGCCGCGCCACCGCCAACGGCAAGCGCGCGCAGTGTCAGGGTGGGGCTAAGAACCCGGTTGTCATCCTGCCGGATGCCGACATGGAGATGACGACCCGCATCATGGCGGACAGCGCGTTCGGGTGCGCTGGGCAGCGCTGCCTTGCGGCGTCGGTGGCGATCACCGTAGGCGAGGCCCGCCATACCTTCACAGAGAGCATCGCCGAGGCTGCCACTCAGCGCCGAGTAGGCTACGGCCTAGACGAGGGCGTCCAGATGGGGCCGGTCATCACAGATGTCAGCAAAGCGCGCATCGAAAGCCTGATTGCGAAAGGGCAGCAGGAAGGGGCGGAAGTGCTTGTTGACGGGCGAAACAAGACCGTGCCGCGCTATGAGCGGGGCTATTGGGTCTACCCGACGATCTTGAACCATGTGAACCCCAAAAGCGAAATCGCCCATACAGAGATCTTCGGGCCGGTCCTGAGCCTGATGCACGCTGCCAACATCGAGGAAGCGATCGAGCTAGTGAATGATCGCGCCTATGGCAATATGGCTTGCATCTTCACAAGCGATGGGGCAGCAGCGCGGCGCTTCCGTAATGAGGCCAACGCGGGTAACATCGGCATCAACATTGGGGTGGCCGCACCGATGGCCTTCTTCCCATTCAGCGGTTGGAATGAAAGCTTCTTTGGCGACCTTCACGCGCAGTCGCACCACGGCATTGAGTTCTACACGCAGACGAAGGTCGTGGTAGAGCGCTGGCCGCGCGAGTGGAATCGGCAGTTTTGAGCGTGACGACGACGACACTCGGCAAGTATCGCCACCTAAGCCGCTGCGCCAACAACGACGGCCATTTCATCATCCTCGCTGTCGACCATCGAGCGAACCTGTGGCAAGCGCTGCAGGCCCACACGGCTGAGACGATTGACGAGGCGCGCTTTTGGGCGTTCAAGCAGAGCGTGCTCAGCGTTCTGCCGCGTGCGCCCCACATCACGGGCGTGCTGACTGACCCGGCCTATGGCATCGGCGCGGGGATTGCGCGCGGCTTCATCGGGGGCGGGCAGGGACTGCTAGCCCCGGTGGAGGTCACGAACTACGATCTGCCGCTTGAGCAGCGCGCAGTGGCGTTCATCCCGCATTGGTCGGTCAGCCGCATCAAGCGCGTCGGCGGGGACGGCGTGAAGCTTCTCCTGTACTATCACCCCGCCGCGCCGGACAGGCCAGAGAAAGAGGCCATCGTGAAACGGCTGGTTGAAGCCTGCGCCAAGCACGACATCCCGTTTTTCTTGGAGCCGATCACCTACAGCCTTGACCCTTCCCGTGAGCTAGGCACGGCCGAGCTGCGCCAGATCACAGCTGAGATGGCACGGACTTTTGGTGAGATGGGCGTGGACGTGCTCAAGCTGCACTTTCCGGTGAACGTTCATGAAACTACGGACCGCGCTGCTTGGCTGGAGGCCTGCGTGGAGGTGGACGCTGCTTGTACGGTTCCGTGGGCGCTGCTGAGCGCGGGCGTGTCGTTTGAGACGTTCTGCGAGCAAGCGCGAGTGGCCTGCCAAGCCGGGGCGAGCGGCGTCATCGTCGGGCGTGCTGTTTGGAACGATGCAATTGCCCTGCACGGGGATGAGCGTGAGGCCTTCATCCAGCAGGTCGTGCCGCAGCGCATGGCCGATCTTGCCGACGTGTGCAAGGTCGGTCGCCCGTGGACAGAGCGCGCCCAGCCACCCGCCGTCTCGCCTGATTGGTACATGGCGTATGACGACTAGCGCCTAAGTAACGCTGTCCTTGTAGTATTTGCGACCTTTGAGGGGGGTAGGCAGGTAAGTGTCGCGCTCGCCTGCCCCGTAGCCGAGTTGTTTCATGAGATGTGTTGGGGCGTTGCGCAAGAACATCGGAATCTCAGCGTTGCCGTAACGCTTGGCGTCCTCGAGGGCGGCAAAGTAGGCGTCGTAGGCGCGGCGATCTTTGGGGGCGCTGGCCAGATAGACCACCCCGTGCGCGAGGTTGATCTGCGCTTCGGGCATGCCGATGGTATCTACTGCGCGGAACACCTCGTTAGCGACGACAAGCGCCGTCGGCAGCGCCATGCCGACATCCTCGCTAGCAAAGATGACCATCCGCCGCGCGATGAACTTCGGGTCTTCGCCCGCGTCGAGCATCCGCGCGAGGTAGTACAAGGCGGCGTCCACTTGGCCTGCGCGCATGCTCTTGATGAAGGCGCTGATCGTGTTGTAGTGCTCTTCACCGCCTTTGTCGTAGCGAAGCTGCTTGCTCTGAAGCGTCTCCTTGAGGTCGCTCAGGCGGAGGCTGCCACCGTTGGGCGCATAGAGCCGCATCGCGTTGTCCAGCAGGTTCAGGCTGGCGCGGGCGTCGCCATTGGCGTACTCAGCCAAGAAATTGAGCGCGTCGTCTTCTAACGTCACGTCGAGGATGCGCGCCCCGCGACGGATGATGCGCTTAAGGTCGTCGGCGCTCAACGAGCGCAGGACGAAAATTTGTAGGCGCGAGAGCAAAGCGCTGATGACCTCAAAGCTGGGGTTCTCGGTCGTCGCGCCGATCAAGATCAGCGTTCCATCCTCCACATAGGGCAGCAAGAAGTCCTGCTGGGCTTTGTTGAAGCGGTGGATCTCGTCTAAGAAGAGGATGGGCGTGCCCTGTGCCGCAAAGAGAGATTTCTGGCTCGCCTTGATCTCATCGACGATCTCGCGCATGTCCGCTTTGCCTGCCGCAACCGCCGAGAGCGCATAGAAGGGGCGCTGGGTGCTGTGAGCGATGATGCGCGCGAGGGTCGTCTTGCCCACGCCCGGCGGCCCCCAAAAGATCATGCTGGGGATGGTGTTGTTGGCGATGGCGAGGTTGAGCGGTTTGCCTGCCCCCACGAGGTGCTCTTGCCCAACGTATTCATCGAGCGTTTGGGGGCGCATCCGCTCTGCTAACGGTGGGTTAGAGTAGGTCATAGCGCGATCCTGAGAATATGAGGTCAAAGAGGAAAGGGGCACGGCCAGCCCCGTGCCCCCTGAGGGTTGGTTTACTGCTGTTGTGGCCCGTACCAGCGTTCGAGGTTGGACTGAACAAAGTCAGCCGCTTCCTTCGGGGTCAGCTCACCGTTGAGCAGGCGAGCGCTGGCGCTCCACAGGTCGTTTTCGTTGTTGAACTCGCTGTTGCGGCTCAGGATTTGGTAGCTGCTGCGGATGGTGCTCTCGCACTCACTGCGCCAGCTCAAAAACTCCTGCGCGAGCGGATTTTCCAGCGTGATGTCTGCGTTCGACAAGCTGAAGAAGCCCGGCAGCGCGTTGCTGTAGAGTTCCGCGAATTCAGGGGTGGTCATCCACGAGAGGAAGGTGAGAGCCGCTTCGCGCCGTTCGCCGGTCAGGGCGGCGTTCATGCCTAGCGCAATGTCGGTGTGGTCGCTGATGTAGCAGGTCTCTTGGCCATCGGGCACCGGCGGCTTGAACACGCCGATTTCAAAGTCGGCGTTGGCCTCAAAGCCGGTGATTTCCCATGAGCCACCGGGGTAGATCGCGCCCAGCCCTAGCGTGAAGGCGCTCTGCGCGTCGGGATAGCGGACGCCCTGATAGCCGCTGATCAAGTAAGGACGCCAGCGTGCCAGCGCCTCAAACGCGGCCAAGAAGTTCTCATCGTTGTACTTGGCTTCTCCGTTGATAAGGCCCAACCGCCCGGTTTCACCTGCCCAGTAGTTGGGGCCGATGTTCTGGAAGCCGACCGTCGCCGCTTCCCATTGGTCGGCCGTGCCCATCACAAGCGGCTCGATGCCTGCCGCCTTGAGCGCGTCCAGCACGGCGTAGAATTCACTCTCGGTTGTTGGTTCTGTCAAGCCCAGTTCTTCAAATATGTCCGCGTTGTAGTAGAAGCCGTGGATGACCGCCGCCATCGGCACGCAGAAGACGTCGCTGCCGTCGTCGGTGATCCAAGCGCTCTTGGCCACATCACTGAAGTTCTCCATCCCCGGCAGGTCATTCAGGGATGCGAGGAAGCCGCGTTCGAACAGCGCGAGCGAGGCGTCAAACGGGCGACAGGTGATCAAATCGCCTGCCGTGCCTGCCTCAAGCTTGCCGTTCAAGAGGCCGTTGTAATCAGCAGGGGGGGATGGCTGGAACTCAACGCGGATATCGGGGTAACGGGCGTTAAACGCTGGGATAATGACGTCACGCCAGATGGGCAGGTCGTCATTGCGCCAGCTTTCGATGATGAGCGGGCTAGACGCCGACTGCGCCGCGACGGGGGCAATCATCATCATAAGGATGGCGATGATCGCCAACGCGCGGAGCACTGTAACACGATTTTGAGCCATAAAGTGTTCTCCTTTGTTTGAAAACAAGATAAATTGAGAAGCTGCTCATTTAGGTTCAATTTTAACAACGATCGTCGAAAATGACAGCAGCAGCCATCAACAAAAAAACGCCCCCCATCTTTTGGAGGGCGTTCTAAAGCACTGGTCACTACGCGCCAGGCGTCGCCTCGGGGGTCGGTTCAGCTTCTTCTTCCTCGATCAAGTTGCCCGTGACGGGATCAACGCCAGTCTCGACTTCACCGGCAATCATCTGCTCGAGTATCCCAGCGACTGCTTCATAGATCGTGTCGTCGATGTCGGCGTCGTGCTTGGGCGCGAAGCCGATGCCGCCGTTGGCCACGTCGAGGACGTAGTTGGAGCCGCCGGGGAAGGCGTCCATGTCACCATTTACCAGCGCAGCGATCATGTCGTAGACGCCCACATCGACCTGCTTGAGGGCGCTGCTGATGAGGAACTCCGCGCCGGTCGTTTCGCCGCCGCCGAAGGTGGTGAAGTATTCGTCTTGGTCAACGCCGATGACGAAGACGCCTGCCTCGGCTGCCGCGCGAATCGCACCGGAGCCAGTCGGGCCGCCCGCGCCGAAGATCACGCCTGCGCCCTCACCGATGAACTGCGCTGCCGCTGCTGCGCCGCGGTCAGGGGCGATGAAGCTGTCGATATAAGTGCCCAGCACAGGCAGCTCAGGGTTGATGAAACGGACGCCTTGCTCAAACCCGTTGCGGAAGCGCACGACCGGCGGAATGGCGACGCCGTAGACGCCCGCGACGGCGCTCAGGTCTTGATCTTCTGCCACCAGCGCGGCCAGCGTGCCTACGAGGAAGCCCGCCTGATCCTCACGGAACTGAATGCCGACGTAGTTGGTCGGGCCGTCCATGACGAATTGATCAACCCCGATGAAGTAGAGGTTGGGGTTTTCCTGCGCTGCGGTCAGCGTGGCATCTGCAATCAAGAAGCCCACCGTCACGATGATCTGTGCGCCGCTTTGAATGCAAGTGTTGATGTTGGCGGCGTAGTCCGTCTCAGCGGTGGTCTCGATGAAGCTAGAATCGAGGTCGAACTCTTCAACCGCCCGCATCATCCCTTCATAGGCATATTGGTTGAACGTGCCATCGTTGATGCGACCAATGTCCGTGACAAGGCAAACATTGTCGATGTCTTGGGCTGCGGCGGGCAGCGCTCCAACGATCAACAGGCCCGCAAGCACAGCAAACAGCAGTTTCTTAAGCATAAGCTTCTCTCCTTAAACAAAAGGCGTGTGAACAAAATGGTTTCACCACATCGGTAATTGTCCATTGTTTTAAGACTTTTGCAAGTGATCGAGATGTAGGCGTCACACGCGCTTTTTTAGTTGTTTTGACCAAATAGCGACGTTCTATCTGCCTATGAGGCGTTACCACGAATTGATCGCCAGCCCAATGACAGCCCCCAGCACGATCAACCACGTGCTGTTCACCTTGAAACGGATGACCGCTACCGCGGCCACAACGGCCAGCAGCAGCGTCGGCAAGTCGACGATAGCCGCCTGCGTGAGCTGCACCGTGACGGCGGCCATCAAGGCCAGCGCTGCCGCGTTGACCCCGTCCAGAAAGTGGCTGGCCGCCTCAGATTGGCGTAGGTAGTGCGCGAGCGGTCGGATCATCCAGACGAGCAAGAACGACGGCAGGAAGATTCCAACTGTGGCGACGATCGCGCCCGGCACGCCCAACACGAGGTAGCCCACAAATGTTGCCGTTGTGAACAGCGGCCCGGGCGTCAGCTGCCCCACAGCCACCGCATCAAGCAGCTGCTGCTCAGTCAGCCAGCCCAGCTCAACGACAAAATCCGTGCGCAGGAAGCTGAGCAGCACGTAACCACTGCCGTACAGCACGCTGCCGATTTTCAAGAAGGTCAGGAACAGCGTCCCGAGCGATACAGGAACAGTGCCAGCCGCGCCGATCCCGATCTGAAACAGCAGCGGAACCGCCCACAAGCTGACGCTGTGTGTGCCCTGCTGCTTCCAGCGCTGCGCGCGTTGAATGAGCGGGATGGCCATACCTGTGACCAAGATGAGCACGATCTCGTTAACGTGGAGCAGCGCCAGCCCGAACACGATCAGCGTGGCCCCTCGCAGCAGCCACGTTTTCAGTGCTTTGCTCAACAGCGAGTAAATGGCTTGCAGGATCACCGCAATCACTACTGGCTTGACGCCGTAGAGCAGCCCCTGCGCCGCGGGGGTGCTGCCCGCTTCGACGTAAACCGCCGCCAGCACGCCTACGATCAGCGCCGCGGGCAGGATGAAGCACCCCCCAGCCGCGATCAACCCAAGCAAGCCTGCGCGTTCATGGCCGATGTGCATCGTCATCTCGGTGCTGTTCGGTCCGGGGATGAGGTTTGTCACGCCTAACAGATCCATGAAGCGCTCGTCGCTCACCCACTCACGCCGCTTCACGACTTCGTCATAAAACATGGCAATGTGCGCGGCTGGCCCGCCAAACGCAGTCAACCCGAGGCGCAGAAAAAGCGCTGTCACCTCTCGCAGGTTTTGATAGTTGGACACGATTAGGCTTTCATCATTGGGCACAATTTGCTTACTATAGCATGCGGTCGTTTATCGTCGTGTTAAGGCGTGAGTGTGTGATTGAGACGTCTTCAAGTTGGAGACGCCTCTCATTACACAAGAGCGGCGTTATCCTCTTCAGGTGACGCGGCAGGCCATGTCCCTACTGGACAACTTAAATGATACTAAGTATCATAATCGTGAGGTAACCATGACCATCCCTTCACAGCCGACCCCACTCACTATTTTGACAGGGTTTCTAGGCGCAGGCAAAACAACGCTCTTGAACCGCTTGCTGACGGCTGACCACGGCCTCAAAGTAGCGGTGATGGTCAACGACTTTGGGTCGATCAACATCGACAGCCAGATGATCGTTGCTGTTGACGAGAAGACGAACACCGTTAGCCTGTCGAACGGCTGTATCTGCTGCACGATCAACGAGGATTTTCTCAAAGAGACCCTCGCGCTGCTGGATCGCCCTGACGCGCCAGAGTACATCATCGTGGAGACGAGCGGCGTAAGCGACCCGATCGACGTCGCGTTGACGTTCAAGGCCATCCCGCGTGTCCGCATCGACAGCATCCTGACCGTTATCGACAGCGACCAAATTCTTGACATCCCGAAAAAGAACGAGATTCTCGCGCTCAACCAGATCGGCACAGCCGACATCGTCCTGATGAACAAGATCGATTTGATCGACGACGTTCAGCGCCAGAAGGTGCGCCAGTTCGTGACCAAGATCACCCCGCGCGCCCGCATCATCGAGACGACCTACAGCAGCGCCCCGCTGGAGGTGCTGCTTGACGTGGGGCTTTACAGCGGCCTGACGCCGCCGAGCCACCAGCCGCAGGATGTCCACGTGCATGAAGCAGGGGAACCTCACCACGATCACCACCACGACGATCACAGCCTCATCTTTGACACATGGAGCTGGACGAGCCATGAGCCGCTAAGCGCGCGCGCTGTGCAGCAGATGGTCGATCAACTGCCCAACACGATTTACCGCGCCAAAGGATTTCTCTACCTGCTGGAATCGCCGTATCGTGCAGGAGTGCTGCAAGTGGTGGGCAAGCGCGCTAGCCTGACCTTCCTCGGTCAAATGTGGGACGATCACCCCCCCTACAGCCAGTTGGTGTTCATCGGGGCGCATGGCTCGATCGACCCGCAAGACATGGAACGCCGCCTTGAAGCCTGCTTTGCCAGAAACGCCCCCAAAAACGAACTCAGCCGCCTTGCCGATCTTGCGCTCAACTGGCTGCGTCGTAAAAGCTAACGATTTGATGAGGATAGATCACCCATGAGTTACGTGCCGATTCAACATCCGATCCCGATCACGATTATCAGCGGCTTCTTGGGCAGCGGCAAGACGACCCTGCTGAACAACATCCTGCACGCTGACCACGGGCTGAAAGTGGCTGTGTTGGTCAACGACTTTGGGGAGATCAACATCGACAGCCAGTTGGTCGTAGGCGTGGAAGGGGAGACGGTCAGCCTTTCGAACGGCTGCATCTGCTGCACGATCCGCGGCGACCTCGTCGATGCGATCCTCAAACTCGTGAACCGCAAGGATCGTCCTAATTATATCGTGATCGAGACGAGCGGCGTGAGCGACCCTGTGGCGGTGGCGATGACCTTCCGCATGCCAGAGTTGCAGTACTTCGTTCAGCTCGAGGGCATTATCACCGTTGTGGACGCCGAAAACTTCTTGACGCTGGGGACGGAAGACCTCAGCCTCGGCATCACTCAGCTTGAGATGGCCGATATCGTCATCCTCAACAAAGTCGACACGGTGACGCCGCAGTATCTGGCGCAAGTGAGGGAGGCGATTGAAGGCTTCTCGCCGCGTGCCCGCATCTTAGAGGCCACCTATGCCAACGTCCCGCCGGAGCTGGTCGTTGGGGTAGGTCACTTCGCGCCCGAGCGTGTCTACCAGCGCGAGGCGCGCGATGTGCACGTCCACAGCGCCGAGGGCCACGACCACGATCATGACCATGACCACGATCATGATCATGATCACACGCTGGTCTACAGCACGTGGAGCTGGTCATCGGAGCAGCCCATCTCGTTGGACGCTTTCCGCGACTTTGTCAACAAGCTGCCCAAGACGATCTACCGCGCCAAGGGGGTGGTCTACTTACAAGATATCCCTGAGCATATGGCCGTTTTTCACCTCGTGGGCAAGCGCGCGGGCTTGACGTTGGCCGACCAGTGGGGCGACACGCGACCGCGCAATCAGATCGTCTTCATCGGCACGCACGGCGGGGTAGACGCAGCAGCGCTGCGCGCGATGTTGGAAGCCTGTACCCAACCGATGCCCTCGCGCGCAGGCCAAGTCACCGGCCAATGGCAGCGCGGCGCTCACTAACAGCGCGCAAGAACTCGCTTCGGAGCAGCCCTTGCCCGCCAAAGACCGCCACCATGACGCTGTGATCCGCGCTTTGCAGAAAGCAGGTTGGTCGCGGATCACCGAACAGGTCGCCATTGTCTTAGAGCAGCGCCGATTGTGGATCGACATCAAGGCTGGCAAAGCAGAACAAAGCCTAACTATCCTGATCGAAGTCAAAGGCTTTGAAGGGGGAGCCTCGCCGGTCGAGTATCTCGCAAGTGCTATCGGCAAGTACATCGTGTGCCGCGCGGCACTTGAGTATCTTAGAATCGATCTGCCGCTTTACATGGCTGTGCCTGAAGCTGCCTATCGTGGTATTCTGAGTGAGACAATTGCACAGCAAACGCTCAGGCACAACAGAGTCCGTTTGATTGTGTTTGACCCCGAGCGTGAGGAGCTTATCGTGTGGATCGACTGATTGAAACGCTCAGGCAAACGCTAGAAGGTTATGTCGGGGATGCGCTGAACGGCTACAGCTATCTGACCGAGAGCAAAGATGGGACAGCCTTCACCGTCGTCTCTGTCGGGTATCTGCCAGACAAGCGAATCGTCGATGTGAGCTTGATCGTGCGGCTAGTTGGCGATCGAATCGTCATTGAGCGCGACGTGAACGATAAGCCACTGGTAGACGCGCTGCTTCAAGCAAATATCCCCCGCGAACAGATCGTGCTGGCATATGCCGGAGAACCGACAAACGAGCCAGCAGCCTGAGCTTGCACGCCCCCGCGCGCAGGCCAAGTCACCGGCCAATGGCAGCGCGGCGCTCACTAAACAACGCGTAAGATGACCCCTTCGTTCCCCCACAGCTCAAGCTGATCGCGAATCAGCTCATGTGGGGCGAAAGGGTGCGTGCTGAGCACTTTGACGCCCGCCGTCGGCAGGGCGACGCTTAACGGCTTGTCGCTGAAGTTGAGCACCACCATGAAGCGCTCATCGTCGCTGTGGCGCTCGTAGGCCACCACCTCTGGCGCGAGATCAAGCAGCGTGAGGCTGCCGACGCTGAAAGCGGTGTGCTCGCGGCGCAGCTTGAGCAGCGCCTTGTACAGCGCGTAGACGCTGCGCGGGTGGACGACTTGCGCGGCAACGTTCACCGTGTGGTAGTCCGGGTGCACGGGCAGCCACGGCTCGACGGTACTAAAGCCTGCGTGGGGGCTGGCATCCCACTGCATCGGCGTTCGAGCGACGTCGCGCGTGTGCTCAACCCCTAAGTTAATGCCCTGCGGGTCTTTGACCTGATGCGGCGCGATGATCCCGTTCACCATGCCGATCTCTTCACCTTGATAGAGAGTCGGCGTGCCGCGCAGCGTCAGCAGCAGCATGGCCGCCGTACGCGTGTGCTGCACGCCAAAGCGCGACGAGAAGCGCGGCTGATCGTGGTTGTTCAACACGTAGTTCGGGTAGCCGTGGCGTGGGACGGCGGCTTCTAGCAGGGCGATCTCTTGGCGAAGGGCGTCGGCTGTCCACTCGCGCAGCTCGATCAAGCGGAAATTGAACGGCAGGTGTAGCTCTGGCTCATCGGCTGTGCCGTAGTAGCGCACCCAGCGTTCGAGCGGCAGGTAGATCTCGCCGATCAACACCGTGTCGCCGAATTCGTCGGCCAGCAGGCGCATCTCGCGCATGATCCCGTGAATGCCCTCGTAGTCCCAGTCGTAGAGGTGCTGCTGGCTGTTGAAGATGTCATTTTCGCCGCGCGGCGTGGCATTGGGGAGGGGCGGTTGATCGGGCATGTCGGGGTGCTTCCAGATCATCCAGATCACGTCCATCCGAAAGCCGTCGACGCCGCGCTTGAACCAGAAGCGCAGCACGTCGAACATAGCCGCTTTCACCTCAGGATTGCGCCAGTTGAGATCGGGCTGTTCAGGCGCGAATTGGTGGAAGTAGTATTGGCCGCGCTGTTCGTCCCACGTCCAGGCGACGCCGCCAAAAGCGCTGCCCCAGTTGTTGGGCAGGCTGCCGTCGGGCTTTGGGTCGCGCCAGATGTACCAATCGGCTTTGGGGTTGGTGCGGCTTTGGCGGCTCTCCAGGAACCACGGGTGCTGATTGCTGGTGTGGTTGGGCACGTAGTCGATGATGATCTTGATGTCGCGGGCGTGCGCTTCGGCTACGAGGCGGTCAAAGTCGGCCAGCGTGCCAAACAGCGGATCCACGTCGCAGTAGTCGGCCACGTCGTAGCCAAAATCGGCCATTGGGGACTTGAAGAACGGGCTGAGCCAGATGGCCCCGACGCCAAGCGTTTTGAGGTAATCCAGCCGCTGGATGATGCCGGGGATATCGCCGATGCCGTCGTGGTTGCTATCTTGGTAGCTGCGTGGGTAGATTTGATAGACTACGCCTGCTTGCCACCAGCGCGGAGTTGTCATGGGTGAGCCTCCTGGTGCGTCAAAACGCGCCAAGTGTACCGCAAACCCGCGCGGCGATATAATAAATTCTGTGCCCACTGGATGCTGTTATCAATGAACAACACGCTGTCACCCCTTCCAACGCCTTCCGCGCGCCGCGTCGCCGTCCATTTGAAGCCAGCGGCAGAACGCGCCGTCAAGCAGGGGCATCCGTGGGTGTTCGAGCAGGGCATCACACGCCAGAGCCATCAGGGGCAGCCCGGCGATCTAGCAGTAATCTACGATCAGAAGAATCGCTTCTTAGCGGTAGGGCTATACGACCCGACGTCGCCCATCCGCGTGAAGGTGCTGCAAACCAAACACCCCGCGGAGATCAACGCCGACTGGTTTCGGGAACGGCTGCAAGCCGCGGCTGACCTGCGCGCGCCGCTGCTCGACAGCGACACGAATGGTTATCGGCTAGTACACGGCGAGAACGACGGCCTGCCGGGGTTGGTGATCGACCGCTACGACACGACCCTTGTGATCAAGCTTTACACCACCGCATGGCTGCCACATTTGCGGTCGATGTTGGCCGCGCTAGAGCAGACCATCTACGCTGAGCGATGGGTGCTGCGGCTGGCGCGCACGGTGGGGCAGCCCTTTGGCCTGCAAGATGGAACTGTGTTGAAGGGCACGCCGCTTAAAGCGCCCCTGACGTTTCAAGAAAATGGGCTGCTGTTCACCGCCGATGTGATCCGTGGGCACAAGACGGGCTTCTTCTTCGATCAACGTGACAACCGCGCGCTGGCGGGCAAGCTGGCGCAGGGGCGCACCGTGCTAGACGTGTTCGCTTACGTAGGGGCATTTACGGTCTACTGCGCGCGGGGTGGGGCAGCGCACATCACCAGCGTGGACGTCAGCGCCCCCGCGCTAGAGACAGCCAAGCAGATTTACGCCCTGAATCAGCGTCAGGGGCGTATCCCTAACGTGCCGTTCGAGACGGTGACAGGCGATGCCTTCCAGACGCTGAACTACTTCATCCGTCAGCGCCGCCAATTCGACATGGTCATCATCGATCCGCCGACGTTTGCCAGCAGTGAGGCGGACGTGCCGCGCGCGTTGCATGCGTACAGTCAACTAGCAGAAGCAGGGGCACAACTCTTACGACAGAACGGGATCTTCGTCATGGCGTCGTGCAGCAGCCGGGTCGACGAGCAGCAGTTCTTCGAGACGATCATCCCGGCCGCCAGGGGGCACCGCCCCGACCTGACCGAGCTCCTCCGCACAGACCACGCGCTTGACCATCCGATCGGTTTCCCTGAGGGCGCGTATCTCAAGTGCTGGTTTGCGCGCGACGAGTAGGGGGTGCGTCGTGGCCGCGTTCCTCGTCTAGGAACTTGTCGACGGCTGCGCCAAAATGCGGTATATCTTGCGGCATGGCAACTTTGACAGCATCCACCACCAAACTAAAACACAGCGTGCGGCGGCCTTTCCCGTGGCATATCGTGGTCTTTTTGGCTCCGGGGTTCTTGATCTATACTGTCTTTATGATCTACCCGATCTTCGGCAGCCTTCTCACCAGTCTCTACGCGCCTAACCCACAGAACGTTCAGCAGTTGGACTTCGTCGGGCTGCGCAACTATGAAACGCTGCTCACTACGCCACAGTGGACAGATCGACTCATCGGCGCAGTGCGCAATAACTTCGTGTTCTTTGCGATTCACATGCTGGTGCAGAACCCGATCGGGCTGCTGCTGGCGTCACTCATCAGCTCACAATTTGTGCGCTTGCGGACGGTCTACCGCACCCTGATCTTTACGCCAACCGTGCTCAGCTTCGTGCTGGTGGGCTTCGTGTGGCAGATCATGCTCAGCCCGCTGTGGGGGATCGCACGCAGCCTCTTACAAAGCGTGGGATTGGGCGACCTGTATCAGCCGGTCTTAGGGCAGGAATCGACGGCGCTGATTGCTGTGTCGCTCGTCAGCGTGTGGCAGTACGTCGGCATCCCGATGATGCTCTTCACCGCTGCGCTCATCAGCATCCCGGACGAGGTGATTGAGGCAGCGCGCGTAGACGGCGCGAACTTCTGGACAGTGTTCTGGCGGATCAAGTTCCCGCTCATCCTGCCGACAGTGGGGATCGTCGGCGTGTTGACGTTCGTCGGCAACTTCAACGCTTTCGACTTGGTGTACACAATGCAATCGGCGATGGGCAACCCGAACTTCAGCACTGATCTGCTGGGCACGCTCTTCTACCGCACGTACTTCGGCTTTCAGCTTCAGGCGGGCAACCCAACGATGGGTGCGACGATTGCGGGGGTGATGTTCCTCATCATCCTGACTGGCGTCTTGATCTATCTGTTCGGCTATCAGCGGCGCATCACACGAGTGGAGATGTAGCGTATGCGCGGCACGCTCTTGTCTCGTGGGGTGCAGCAAGTCGCCGCACAGGCTATTCTGCTGGCCTATACGGCGCTGGCGATCTATCCCGTCATCATCATCCTGATCAACGCTTTCAAGAACCGCCGTGCGATCTTCCGTGATCCGTTCGCGCTGCCTACGCCAGAGACCTTTACCCTCGTCGGCTTTGAGACGCTGGCCACCAGCGGCAACTTCCCACTGTACTTTTTCAACAGCTTCGTGGTGGTAATCGTCTCGGTGGTGTGCATCATGCTCTTCGCAGCGATGATGGCGTTTGCCTTCAGTGAGTACAAGTTCCCTGGCAGCACGCTGCTCTCGCTGTACATGTCGGCTGGGATCATGATCCCGATCCGCTTGGGGACGGTGAGCATCATCGTGCTAATGCGCACGTTGGGGATCATCGACACGCTGCTAGCGCTCATTTTGGTGTACGTGGCGAGCGGGATGCCGCTGGCAGTGTTCGTCCTGACGAGCTTCATGCAGAGCATCCCCCAAGATTTGAAAGACGCGGCGCGCGTCGACGGGGCGAGTGAGTACCGCATCTTTTTATTGGTGCTGCCGTTGGTGCGGCCTGCGCTGGGGACGGTGGCGGTGTTCAACATCATCCCAATCTGGAACGATCTGTGGTTCCCGCTCGTGCTGACGAACAGCGATCGTGTCAAGACGATTACTTACGGGGCGCAGGCCTTTATGGGGCAGTTCGCCAATGACTACAACGCCATTCTGGCCTCGCTGACGCTATCGATGGTTCCAGTGATCGTGCTGTATATTCTCTTCAGCCGCCAGTTGGTGCGCGGCCTGACGAGCGGCGCAGTGAAGTGAAGACAACACACAGTGATTCGTTGGCTGCAACTATTCTTTGCTTTTTGTGTTATAGATAGCAAATCATAAATTGTGATAGTTGTCACAATGAGGGTATTCAAACGTCTCTTGTGCTCCCTATAATTATGACAACTGGTGAGAGATAAAACGACGAGGCTGAAAATGGTAGACTTTGTGAATGATCCGCAGTTTGGCGAAATCGTCGATTTCGATTTCGCCCGTAAGGCAATGCGTGCCAGCTATGACAGCATTTACCCTGAGTTCAACATGCTCAAATCAGTCGAGAAGGGGACAGAGCTGTTCAACGACTCAAACCCGTTTATGGTCACGGGTGGGGCGAGCCTGCTGGCATATTCGATTATTCTGGCGGCTGACGAGCACGAGCTGGCCGAGTGGGCAAAAGATTATCTGTGGACGCTGGGCTGGACGGAAGAGCACGCAGGCAGCGACCTGCTGAGCAACACCACCACGGCTACCCCGATGAGCGATGACCCCAACGAGAAGAACTACCACGTCAAGGGGCGCAAATGGCTCATCAACAACAGTTACCATGCTGATTATCACCTCGTTGTCGCCAAGATTGACCCCAACCAAAATGGCCCACGTTCTCTGTCGTTGTTCATTGTGCCGCGCAGCTCGTGCAAGAATTGGGAGCGGCTGCCAACCGTTGTGCTGCCCAACATGGTGCTGACGAAGTTTGAGATCGACGGCCCGGGGCGGCTCATCGGCAAGATTGGGCATGGCCTGACGATTTTGCAGCGGATGGCCATGCCGAGCAAGTTCATCTGCACCTATGTCGGCGTGCGGATGATGGTGCATGCGGTCGATGCGGCGCTTCAGCATCTCTCAACCAAGCATATCTTCGACAACGAGCCGATTCGCTTCTCCAACGTGTTCCGCCAGATGTACAACATCGTGCTGAACCGCGCCTTCTACGAGTTTATGTTCTATCGCGCCACGGCCTTCTCGGATGGCAGCTTCTTGCAGTTCCACGGGACGATTCTCAAGTCGTTTTTGCTGCTGCGCATGAACGAGCTGCAATCACAGAACTTGCTGGTGGCGGGCAGCAAAGGCTTCTTGAAAGAGTCACCCATCGGGCGCAACGCCTTTGACAGCTTCGTACTGCCCGTTTTCGACGGTCACTACACCATTAACACCTTGATGACCGCCAAGATGATCGATGACTACGTAGTGGCCACGCGCAAGGAAAACCTAGCAGATCGCATCGCCTTCCTGCGCGAGAACCTCTTCATCGCCAAGCCGGGCAATCAGTTGAATGCCAAGCCGTCTGAGATTCGTCGTCCGGCCTTCTTCGACTACGTGGACTACTGGCAGCAGATCAACGCGCCAGTGGGCGTGGACGCAGCGGTGATCATCAACAGCGTCAAGGCGCTGTTGGCAGAGCTGAACAGGAATGGCTACGCCAGCGAGGCAGAATATAAGTACAAGACCGGCACGCTGCTGCACTGGATGGAGGCCATCCAAGCCGCGGGCGAGATGTGGCGCGTTTATGAAGATGATCGCTACCTCAACGCTATCGTGCAGCAGTACAACGGGTTCGTCAAAGCGTTTAACGACATCATCAGCGAGGGCAATCTCAACACGCCGTTCTTGACGCCGATTCGCCATCTGCCGCTGCCAGAGTTCGAGCGCGAAGAGGATTTCTTGCGCGACTTGATGAACATCAAGGAACGCCTGCCACAGACGACGCGCTAAATCAGGCGCTTGCATTCACCCACTCAAGCCCCCTTCCGCGTGAAGGGGGTTCTTTGTTCGGGAGGCCGATCGTGCAGCTCATTGCCATCACAGGCCTGCGCTATGCGCCCAAAGTGGCGCTCGTGCGCGAGCTAGCCGAGCAGCACAGCGCTGCTGGTCGGCGCGTTGCGCTGCTAGACAACACCGAGAAGCCCATCCAACTAGACGGGGTAGATCGTTCTCGGTTCGCTGGCGGGTGTGTCTGCTGCACGCTAGCCAGTTCCCTGATCCCGGTTGTGTGGAAGCTGGCGGCTGATGTAGCGCTGCTGCCGGTGAGCGCCAGCGCTGACCCAGAAACGCTGGCGCGCGTGCTGCAAACCATCCAAAACACGCGCGTTCACGCCCACACCATTGCGCTCATCGATGACCACACGCGCCAACATCACCCCTATCTGGCGCAGCGGCTGGCCTTCTACGCGGATGAGGTGCGGGATGTGTAACGTCGTAGCCAGCGCAGCAAGGCGCGCCGCGCCATCACGTGGGGGGCGAGCCGCCACGCCTGCACTTGGTAGCGGCGGGCGCGCTCCGGCGCAATCTCGCGCAGCTCCTGCCCCATGAGGGCGTAGGCCTCCATACGATCTTTGCGGTTCGCCCACGTCAACTGCGGCAGATGGCGCAGCAGCAGCTTCTCACGCAGCAAGATGATCTCTTGTTTACGGCTGATCGTCAGGTTTTGGTCGTGCATGCGCGCCAGATACAGGTCATCGGGTAGGCTAAGCATTTGAAACTGGACGCTCGCCCGCAGCCAGAAGTCGTAGTCTTCAACGAGGAACAGCGTTTCGTCGTAGCCGCCGAGCGCTTCGTGCACGGCGCGCCGATACATGAACGACGCACCTACCACGTTCTTGAACGTCAGATAGCGCATGGGCAGCGACGGGCGCGTGCCCACCGGTCGATCTTCTGCGTCGATCAGCGTCAGCGCGCTGTAGACGATGCCAACGTGCGGGCGCGCGTCGAGCGCGTTGGCCAACACGCGCAGCGCCTGAGGGCGATAGTGGTTGTCGTCGCTCGTCCAGGTGAAGTAGCTGCCGCTGGCCACGGCAAAGCCCACGTTCAAGCTGGCGGGCAGTTTGCGGTTAACGGGATTGTGGATCACGCGGATGCGGGCGTCTTGGGCGGCGAAACGGTCCGCAACGGCGGCGGTGTCGTCTGTGCTGCAATCGTTCACGATGATGAGTTCCCAATCGGGGGTGTCTTGCGCTAGCACGCTTTCAACCGCGCGTGGCAGCCAGTGTGCGCGGTTATAGGTAGGGAGCACAACGCTGATCCGCGGCATAAGGCTAGTGCTCGCGCAGGATGGCGGCGATGCGCGCTGCTGCGTGGCCATCGCCAAACGGGTTAGGGATGGTGTGGCGCGGCTTGGGGGGCTGATCGAGCAAGGCCGCAGCCCGCGCGATGATGTGTTCAGGGTCTGTGCCCACGAGTTCCGCGCAGCCAGCGGCCACGCCTTCTGGCCGTTCTGTAACCTCACGCAGCACTAACAGGGGCACGCCAAAGCTGGGGGCTTCTTCTTGCACGCCGCCGGAATCGGTCAAAATGAGGTGGGCGTGACGCATCGCGTGAATCATGCTCACGTAGTCCAGCGGGGGCAGCAGTTTGACGTTGGCGAGGCCGCCAAGCTGTTCATGCGCCACGCGCTGCACGTTCGGGTTGAGGTGGACGGTGTAGACGAACGTCACGTGTGGGCAGCGCTGCGCCAGCTGCGCAATCGCTGCGCAGATGCGTTCCAACGGAGCGCCGAAGTTTTCGCGTCGATGGGCGGTGATTAGGACGTAGGGCTGAGCTGGATCGACGCCCGCCAACGGGCTAGCTGACCAGTCGAATGGCCACCCGCTGACCATAAGCGCAGCATCTACACCGGTGTTGCCCGTGATGTGAACGCGCGACGCCTCAACCCCTTCACAGCGCAGTGCCTCCGCGGCGAGCTCCGTAGGCGCGAAGTAGGCGGCGGCGGCAAGGTCGGCGATGCGGCGGTTGTACTCTTCAGGGAAGGGGGCGTGAAGGTCGCCGGTGCGCAGGCCCGCCTCTACATGTGCAAAGCGCAGCCGCCGATAGAAGGCTAACATCGCCGTGACCATGACGGTTGTCGTGTCGCCCTGCGCGACCACCCAATCCGGTTTTAGCTTATCTAGCAGCGGATCGAGGCCGTTTAGCAAGTTGGCAGTCAGTTGGGCGAGGGTTTGATCCGTCTGCATCAGGTCAAGGTCATAGTCTGGGGTCAAGCGCAGCGTGGCGAACGTCTGATGCAGCATCTCGCGGTGTTGGCCAGTCGAGACAAGGATGCTGCGTACGTCTTCATGCTTCTCCAGTTCACGTAGGACGGGCATCATCTTGGTGGCTTCAGGCCGCGTGCCGACGACGCTCACGATAGTCTTCACTCAACTGCCTCGGATATCTTCATCAGAGACCAGCATCCGCCACATCTGATACTCATACCCCCAACGGAACATCAACTCGCCACGCTGTTCGAGGCGGGCATAAGGCGGCAAAAAGGGCCATTTGACGCCTAGCGAGAGGGCGAAACGGAGCACACTGAATGCGCGGCGTAGGTTGAGGCGCTTCTGCGTCCCTGCAAGGTAGTTGTTCTTCGCGCGTGACCGTCCGGTCCATAGGCGTGCATTCAGACGGCTTTGGACGGTCATCTCATCTGGGCGAATGCAGTGATAAACTAGGGCGTCTGGCACGTAGGCGCTGCGCACCCCAGCAGCAGTAAAGCGAGCTTGCAATTTCGTTTCCATGCCGCCTAAACGCTTTCGACCAACATAACCTAAGTTGCTTTCATATAAACCATATTCATCAAACGTCTGCTGGCGCACAGCCATGTTGGCTCCATAGTAACTATTAGGACTGTTGACAAGAATCGTCTCATCGAGATAGGACAGCGAATTGCGAATCCAAACGGCCATTTGACCGTGGCTGTTTTGCGCCCACTGGGGAATTTCGTCGTTGGGCAGTTTGAGGTGAATCGGCCCGCCAAAGTAGCCCGCCTCAGGATGTTCATGTAAGGCGCGCTCATACGCAAGCAGCCAATTTGCATCAAACAGCACATCGTCATCGGTGAACAGCTTCAACTCGTAGCGCCCTCGGGGGATGGCAGTGTTGAGCGCGAAACTCTTGCCGAGGCGGGGTTCATCCAGCGCAACGATGGGCAAGCGATCCATGAACGCAGCAATCACCGCTTTCGTGTGATCGGTCGAGGCGTTATTAACGATGAGCACTTCCCACGGCAGAGCAGGTGAATAAACAGTGGCCAGCGAGTCAAGCGTCACACGCAGTGACTCAGCTCGATTGTGTGTAGCCAAGATGATCGTAATCCCCAGCGGAAGTGCAGTCATAGCGGAAAAATCCTTGTGGAGCGCGTGTAAACCAGCAAAATAAGTGTAAAATAATCTCGAACAGATGAGCAGTCTGTAGGTAAATCAAATGCGTTATAATACTAGCCTGAGTATCAGAAAACCATAGGGAGAGATGAAATGCGTCGTTGGCTGTGGATCGTGTGCTTGCTTGCTGGTGTCTTGGGAGTCAAAGCACAAACAGATTTGGCGGCGACGTTGGAAGTGCTCGATACTGGTGTGAGCGTGCGCCGCGTGAACACGGCTGCGTTCATCGCAGTAACACAAGAAGCCATCGTCGGGGTGGGGGATGTCATCCGCACAGACAACACTGGCCGCGCTCGCATCACCTTTTTCACAGATGGAACCGACACCGAGCTGCTGCCCAACACAGAATATGTGATCGAGCGCTTCAGCGGCACAGAGCAGTCGTTTCAATTATCTGTGACCGTCGTGATCGGGCAGACGATTCAACGGCTGGCGCGCTTAATCGACACCGAGTCGATTTACGACGTGCGCACACCCGGGATGACGTTGGCCGCGCGTGGGACAGCATTTGCCATCCGCGTTGAGGAAACCGGCCGCAGCGCGATGCTCGTCAGCGAGGGTGAGGTGCAGAGCACACAAGACGCAGACAGCGCGCTCGTCCCGTCTGGGTTTGGCATTCGGGCGACTGTGGGCGAAGGGCTGTCCGACGTCGTGCGCGCGACCACGTTTGCTGAGCTAGACGCTGCAATCGACGGCTGCACGATCAGCGTCAGCGCTCCCGACGACGTGAGCTTGAACGTCCGACAAGGGCCGAGCGCGTCAACGGCGCTAGTGGGCATCATCAGCCCATCAGAGGTCACGCTGGCGTATGGCATCGTGGAAGGCGGGCGGTGGTATCGCATCGCCTATCGCGGCTGGTTCGGTTGGGTGCTGAGCACCACGGCCACCGTTGCCGCCGACTGCGCTGGGCTGCGTGTGTTCGCCCCGGATTGGCGTGAAGATCTCGACAGCTACGCCGTCCCTGCGCCTACGTTTCCGATTGTCCCATCTAGCCCCCCAGCCTCTGAGCCTGCCCCAGCGGCCGAGGGCGAAAGCTAAAGAGAGCGGAAGTATTCGCGAATTCGTTGGGACATCAGGCGACGACGCTGCTGCAAAAAGTCGCCATAGTCATCAATCGTCATCTCGAAGATGCTTTCTGGGACGCAGTGCTGGCGCATATTTTCTCGAAGCAAGTCAGCGTCTGTGATGTTGCCGAGCGATAAATTCCCCGTTTCGCACTGGCGCTTCAGCTTCTCGAAGTAGCGGTGGGGCAGTTGTTCGCCAATGGCAACGTTAATGTCACTCTGGATGACAGCGTAATTGGCGACTTGATTGTACGAACGCTCTGGAATGCCAGCGCGCTTCAGAGCTGCTTTGGGGAAAATGTGATGATTCTCGAAGCTGTCAGTGCTCAACAAGTCGTGCACGCGAATATCACGCGAGAGGAACGCATAGTCGCCTAACTTGACTTGAGCTGCAACGAAAACAGAGAATCCAACGTTCGTGATGATCGACGAGTTGAGATTGTCGGGCAGAATAGACTCCCAGAAAGCATCTGACAGTTCGCCTTCAATCGTCATGTCGATGAACTGCTGTACGCCCAAATCGCGCATACGCGATAGGTCTTGAGCAATCTGCGTCTCGAGTGAGCTGGTGTAGCGGCTCGTCAAGACTGAGAAGACAAACCAGCGCCGCACCAACTGCTCGATCCAGTTGTTGGGTAAGCCTTGCTTGCGCATCCAAAGGTAGATCACATATGTGTAGTTGATATTCATCTTGGATGTGATCAAATTAGGGCGAATGAACCCCGCTGACTGAATGATGTTGATCAGCCGCTTGAAGTGGGTCTCGTTCATGAAATTCATGATGCCGACTTTGAAGCGTCTGAAGGTGTCTTCAATGACGGCCTCTTCATACTGCCGCGTCTCAAAATTACGCCCAGAGAGGAGCGCCACTAGCTCGCTCAGCCTGCCGCGCTCGAACTCGGACGTAAACGCCACGCGGATCACGTCGGAGTATTTCGGATCGTATAGGTCATTTCTATCTCGGCGCAGCCATGCCATCTGGTGGCAGTAATCCGTTTTTATGAACTCAGGATCGTTCGACTTGATCTTGTCGTAGAACTCGGGTGAGACCGCAAGCTGACAAAAATAATCGATGGCGCGGCGCATCTTGTCTCCCTCGTAGCGCGTGTTGACGCTGAGTTTAGACATCACAAAGTCTGCTTGGTTGAGGGGCGTTCCTTTGCTGTTAATGCGGATGAAGATTTCAGCCACTGTGTTGATATCCAGCCCTGCGTCCAGTTCGATGATGCCGATGGGGTTGGTGATGATCCTGTGCAGTTGAGCCAACTGCTCGTGAACGTCATCTAGGTCTACGTCGGGGTTTCTGTCTGCATACTCCCTAGCAATGCGATGTATTTTGGCGTCTGAGGCGAACAGGATCGAGATATCTTCAATCCAGCGTGGATCGCGATGAATCGCTTGATCCCAAACGTCAAATTGTTGTTCTCTCAAATTAAACGCGATGCGGATGCGCACTCGCTTGTAATATTTGTTGAATACTTCGTGGCCGAGCAGGGCGGCCATCAACGCTGTCATACGCTGCTGACCGTCAACCAGAATTCGCTTGCCGTCTGAGAGTCTTCCGTCTTTCGTGACGATGTCGGGGTTCTTCCAAGTGATGATGTAGCCGACGGGATACCCCCGATAGAGCGAGTCAAGGAAATCACGGACTTGTATATTCGTCCAGACAAAGGGACGTTGAATCTCGGGAATCGCGATATCACCCGACTTGATCCAGCCGAGAAGGCTTTCAACGGTCAACGAACGAGTTTCGTACTTGAGCGACACAATAATAACTCCAGCGTTTTTATGATTTTGAAGATTAGACTACCACCCTCCGCGTGAAACCGCCAACCAATGCAGCTTCACGGGAGTGTCTAAAGTAAAACAGACTAGCGCTGCCTGTCACAGGCCTCACCCCCCACGGTCATCCATGGAGAGGGGAGACTTAATCCTCCCTTTCTCTCGAAGGCTCTAAGGATGTTGGGAGATGTGGCCTCTGTTCGAAGTCAGATACGCTGCAGCTTCACCGTGACGATCTGGAACGGCGTCAGGCGCAGCGTCAGGCTGCCGTCAGGGTTGAGCGGCAGGTCAGACAGCGGATCCTCCAGCAGGTTGACGACCTGCGCGCGGGTGACGGGGAACGCTGGCCGCAGCACCACCGCGCCGCGCACGCGATTCGGCTCGTATAGGCGCACGATCACGCTGTCGTCGTCCTCCGCGAGTTTGATCGTCTCGATCAGCGCGCTGCCCTCCACGCTGATAAGCGAGGGTAGGGCGGCTTGTGTGCCGCAGCCGCTCAAGCTGAAGGCGGGGTTGTTGAAAGCGTAGCCGCGGGCTTGCGTCGCGCGCAGATCAGACCCCGCGTGCGGGTAGAGCGCGTAGCTGAAGCGATGAACGCCTGCATCGGCTGTCTCGTCTGGCCACGTCGGAGATTTGAGCAGGGTTAGGCGCATCACGTTGTCGCGGATATCGTGGCCGTATTTACAGTCGTTCAACAAGCTGACGCCATAGCCGCCCTCGCTCAGGTCTGCCCATTTGTGGCCGACGACTTCAAACCGCGCCCAGTCCCAGCTTGTGTTCCAATGGGTCGGGCGCTGGACGTACCCCCACTGCACGTCATACGACGCTGCTGACGACAATACCTCCACTGGGAACGCCACCTTGAGCAAGATGTGCCGTTCGCGCCAGTCGATTTCGGTGTCAAACCGCAGCACGTCCCCCTCAAGGTAGATGCGCTGCGTGTACGGACTGTTTAAGATTCGGCGCTGGACGATGAGTGCATCCCCCTCGCGCGCGATGCTGTGAGCGGGTTCGGCCAGCCACAGGCGATCTTGGTAGAAGATGTCGATGTCCCACGCATCCCACATCTGCGGGCGATCTTCAAAGGCCTGCATCTGGTTGGCGATTGCGCCCGCGGGCAGCACGTCGCGCGCGTTGGTCTGGTCGTACAACCGCACCAGATCGCCCGCCGCGTTGAACGCTGCCAGCAAGTGCTCGTTCTTGAGCGTGTAAACCTCGTCCAGCGTGATCGTTGCTGTTGGGTGGGGCTGCGGCGCCGCAGTGACTGCGTAAGGCGGGACGCCGCGCTGCGCAACAGGGGAGGGGTTGACGACGACATCGCCCGCGACGTGCTGGCGGATCACGTCCAGCGCGGCGTCTTGCGCCTGCTCGGCGATGCTCATCACACGCTCGTACTGCTGCAAGCTCTCGACATAGACGGGGCCGATGCTGCTGCCGGGGATGATGTCGTGAAACTGATTGAGGCAGACCAAGCGCCACGCCTCAGTGAAAGCCTCGCGGGGGTAGGCAAAATCAGGGTTGAGCGTCTTGGCGTAAGCGCAGAGGAACTCCGCGTTGTGCAGGGCGATCTCGGCTTTGCGGTTGGCTCGTTTGTTGCGGCTCTGGGTTGTGTAAGTGCCACGGTGGTACTCTAGGTACAGTTCGCCGTTCCACGTCGGCAGTTGATCGCCATACGCGGCTTCTAGGTGGTGGAAAAAGTCGCCCGCGAAGGCGTATTTGGCCTGTGGACTGCCGGGGAAGCGGCTTACCTCGCGGATGTTCTCCAGCATCTCGCGGGTGGGTCCGCCGCCACCGTCCCCCCAACCGTAGACCATCAGCAAGTCACGCTGTGTCTCTTTCTGTTTGAAGCGCTGCCACGTGCGCAGCGGATCGGCCGGGATGGCCGCGGCGTTGTAGGTGCTAGCATAGCGCGGATCGTCGCTCTCGGGGGTAGTGCTGAAGTGGGTGATGACGCGCGAGCCATCCAGCCCTTGCCACCAGAAGCTGTCATAGGGGAGTTTGTTGTATTGGCTCCAGCCGATTTTGATCGTGAAGAAGTACTGCATGCCCGCAAGGCGGATCAGCTGCGGGAGCTGTGCGCTGTAGCCGAACACGTCCGGCAGCCACAGGACGGGTGAATCTTGATCGAGGCCGAAGTGCTCACGGAAGAAGCGCCGGCCCAAGAGGAACTGTCGCGCGAGGCTCTCGCTACCACTGACGTTGCAATCCGCCTCAACCCACATCCCGCCGATGAGTTCCCAACGGCGGGCCTTCACCGCGTCTTTGATGCGCTCGAACAGGGTCGGGTGGTCTTGGCGGACGTACTCGTAAAGCTGGGGCTGGCTCTGGGTGAAGGTGTACTCAGGGAACTGCTCCATCAAGTGCAAGACGGTGTGCCATGTACGGCTGGCTTTGTGGCGAGTCTGTGCCAGCACCCACAGCCACGCGACGTCGATATGAGCGTGGCCTGCGCTCCAGACGTACACAGGCAGCGGGTCCCCTGCGGTGGCTAGCCGTTCCTTAAGCTGCGCGTGAGCCGCCGCCGCAGTGGCGTAGACGTGTTCCGCGAGCGGGTCGCGCGTGTCGAGGGTCAAGAACGCCTCGTCCAGCGCGTTGAGCAGCGCGCTGTGGAGCGGGTTGTCCTCGGCGTAGCGCTTGACGAGGTCTAAAGCTGCTGACGCCGTGACGAGGAAAGCGCGCAGTGCTTGATCGATTTGGACGACCTGCGGTTGACGCATCAGCAGCAGCGCGTCGCGGCCTCGATAGTTGCTGTAGCCCGTCCAGCCATAGAGCGTCAAGCGGTGCTCGCGCCCGTCACAGTAGCGCGCGGGCAGGGCAATCTCTTGGTGCGCGCGGTCAACGGCAGCCAGCGGTTCGCCATCGATGTAAATGAGAGCTTCCGGGTGGACGAAGTCCTCAGCGTCCCCAAGTGGCAGATAAAGTGCTGCGTTGGGCGCATACGCTGGGGGCGCGGTGAACGTGCTGCACAGGACAAAACTCTGTTGAATTGGCCCCCAATATTGGCCGGGCTGGATCGTCTGCCACGTGCTGTCTGGCGACAGCGTAGGCAGATCATGTGGGATCGCTTCATCCGCTAGGTACTGGATTTTAAACGCGGGAATTGGGGTCGTCTGGCGATGAACCAGCGGCAACAACAGGGTGATCCTCTGTGCGATCTTCTCTAGGGTGAAACGCATCCGGTGGCGCATGTGAGTTGAACCTTGTTGACAGCGGGTAACAGCTTGATTGTAGTGAGGTCTCCTGCTGAAGCCAAAACCATTGGGCTGGGCTACAATTGTTTATGATTTTTCCAGAAAGGCCTGTCACATGACGCTGATTGCCCCCCCGCCACAGAAGCTGACCCTTGAGGGCGGCTCGCTTCACCTCAACGATGGGCATCTGATCGCCATTCAGCAGCCGGATCTGCTGTTCGAAGCGCAGCGCGCACGCGACGCGCTGGCGGCGGTGGGCGTCCATTGGGAGATCGCACTGACGTCGCAGGGCAGCATCGGCCTCAGCTTGGCGGTGGGGATGGATTCGCTGCTGACGCAGTCCTACACGTTGTCGATTCGGCCGGATCACATCAGCATTCACGGGTCAGATGCTGCGGGCGTGTTTTACGGGGTGTGCACGCTGGCGCAGCTTCTGAAGCAGCACGGAACGCGCCTGCCGTGCTTGTCCATTCTCGACTTCCCTGAAATTTGGCGGCGTGGGGTGATGCTAGACATCAGCCGTGACCGGGTGCCCACGCTGGCGACGCTGCTCGAACTCGTCGATCTGCTCGCCAGTTGGAAGATCAACGAGCTTCAGCTTTACACGGAGCACACGTTCGCTTATCAAGCCCACCCGTTAGTTTGGCAGGACGCCAGCCCGATCACCAGCGAAGACCTGCTTGTGCTGAACGCGTACTGCAAACAGCGGCACATCGACCTCGTGCCGAACCTCAACACATTAGGGCACATGGAGCGCTGGCTGAAGCATGCGCCATACAACCCGCTGGCTGAGATGCCGCAGGGGTTCCCGTCGCCGTGGCACGACGATCAGCGCCTCTTGCCTGCCTCTACCCTCAACCCCAACGCCCCGGGCAGCGCGGCCCTCGTGCGCAGCTTGCTGGATGAGCTGCTGCCACACTTCAGCAGTGAGTACGTCAACGTCGGTGGGGATGAGCCGTGGGAGTTGGGCAAGGGCGCGAGCAAAGCCGCGTGGGAGGCTGAGCCGGGGCGCGTCTACCTAGACTATCTGAAAGGGCTGCACGTAGACGTCACACGGCGCGGGCGACGGATGCAGTTCTGGGCAGATATCATCGTCAAGTATCCGGCGCTGGTGGAAGAACTGCCACGCGACGCCATCGCCATGATCTGGGGCTATGAAGCCGATGAGCCAAAGGAAGAAGAGGTCAAGCTGATTGCTGCGTCAGGCTTGGAAACTTACATGGTTCCCGGCACGTCCACGTGGAACAGCCTTGCAGGCCGCACCGACAACATGATCGCCAATTTGAACAACGCAGCGCGCCTAGCGCGTCAGTACGGGTCAAGGGGGTATTTGATCACCGAGTGGGGCGACAACGGCCATTGGCAGCCGCTGAGCGCGGCCTATGCTGGGTTCCTCTACGGGGCAAGTGTCGCGTGGAACTACGAGCAGGGTCAAACGCTTGACCTTGCGGAGGCGTTGAACCTGTACGCCTTTGAGGATGCATCTCAACAAATGGGGCAGATCGCGCTGCGGATGGGCAACCTTTACCGTCATCTGCCGCTGCAAATCGGCAATGGGACGGCGCTGTTTTACTTGCTTCAAGTGGAGGACGAAGAACTCCACTCGCTTTTGAAGCCAGCGTACCACACATCTGAGATGCTGCAAGCGCTGCAAGCGATCGACCACAGCCTTGATGAGATGCTTGATGAGTTGAAGTCTGTGTTGGTGAAGCGCGACAGTGAGCGCATCGTGTCGGAGTATGTGCAAGTCGCGGAGCTGCTCAAGGTGGCGGCGCAGCGCGGGCTGCACCAGTTGGGCGCTGGAAGGCGGCCATCGGCGCAAGAGGCGCAGCGCTTGATCGATCAACAGCGATCGAACTGGCTCGCGCGGCATCGGCGCGGCGGTCTTGATGACAGCATCCAGAAGATGCGTTGGTTGTGCCAACGCGCGCAAGGGTAGGGCAGGCATCTGAAAGTAGCCAGCTCATCGACCAGCCAAGCAGGCTGTGTACGCGCTTCTTCTCTCGCATTTCTCGCAAAAAAAACTTAGACTTCCTTCTCTCACTTCTGAGCAAAGGATGTCCCTCAATATGGCAGTTATCTTAGGCATCAACACGCATCACGCTGGTTCATCGGCTGCAATTGTGATAGACGGCATTCCTGTTGCTGCTGTGGCGGAAGAGCGCCTGAATCGCGTGAAGTACTATGCCGGGTTCCCACGCTTGAGCATTCTTAAAGTGATGGAGATGGCCAACGTCCAGTTCAAGGACATTGATTATGTGGCGCTTGGTCGTGATGAAAGCGCCAACTTAAACAAAAAGCTGGAATACGTGATTCGGAACCCGAGCAAGCTGCTGAATTTGGCGCGTATGCGTTCCGCACGTTTGGCATTGGGGGATTTGAAGACGCTGATTGCTACCGAGTGTGATGTAAACCCTAGTGACTTGCGGTTTGAGCAAGTCAACGTAGAACACCATCTCGCTCACATCGCCAGCGCTTACTTCATCTCGCCGTGGGATCATGCGGCAGGCTTCAGCATGGATGGGTCTGGTGACTTTGTGACTTGCATGTTAGCCGAGTGCAAAGGCCAAGACATTGAGGTCAAAAAGCGTATCTATGTGCCGCACTCGCTGGGGTCGCTTTATGCGATGGTCTGCCAGTTCATCGGTTATGGCAAGTATGGGGATGAAGGTAAGGTGATGGGTCTGGCCCCGTATGGACAGCCAACGTATCTTGACACGTTTCGTGACATGGTCTCGGCAACAAAAGACGGTTTCACTCTGAACCCTCACTATTTTCTCCCGTTTGGTTCAAATCAAGGGATTGAGATGAACGAAAAAGGGGAAATGGAGGTGCTACGCCAGTATTCTGACCACATGGTGAAAATCTTTGGGCAACCTCGTGAGCCATACACGGAGATCACGCAGCGAGACATGGACATGGCGTTTTGCTTGCAGCAGGTTTTTGAAGATGTATACATGCACATGCTCAACATGCTTCATCAACTCGTGCCCACTGAGCGGGTTGCGATGGCTGGCGGCGCTGTGCTCAACAGCGTGGCCAATGGGAAAATGTTTGATCAGACGCCATTCAGAGAGACGTGCATCCAACCCGCGGCTGGGGATGAAGGCCTATCGCTTGGGGCGGCACTGTACGTCAGCCAAACCATCCTGCGTGAAAAGCAGCGTTTCGTGATGAAAGATGCTTATCTTGGGCCAGAGTTTTCACGTCATGAGATGAAAGCCGCACTGGACGCTGTTCACGTTGAATATAAAGAACTAGAGCGCGACGATCTATTACAAGCGACCGCTGATCAGATCGAGCAAGGCAACGTAGTGGGTTGGTTTCACGGGCGCATGGAGTGGGGGCCGCGCGCGTTGGGCAATCGCTCGATCTTGGCGCATCCCGGCCTCAGCAACATGAAAGATGTGTTGAACGCGCGCATCAAACGGCGTGAGTGGTTCCGCCCGTTTGCGCCGGTCGTTCTGGCCGAACGACAGAACGACCTCTTTGAACACACCCACCCATCACCGTTTATGCTGCATGTCTACAAGATCAAACCTGAATGGCATGACAGGCTGACAGCAGTTCGCCATGTGGACGACACAGGACGGCTACAAACCGTATCGCGCGACGAAAACCCGTTGTACTACGACCTTGTGAAAACATTCGGGGAGCGCACTGGCATTCCGGTTCTCATCAACACAAGCTTCAACGAGAATGAGCCAATCATCTGTACCCCACAGGAAGCAGTCGATTGTTTCCTGCGGACCAAGATGGATGCGCTCGTGCTTGGGAACTTCTTCTGTGTGAAGCGCCCCCAAAGTTGAACGGTTAATTAGGTTACGCGACTATAGCAGTTGTGTAACCATCGAAACGGCCTCAAACGGCCTCGCGCTTGAGCACGGGCAGCACGCGCTCGCCGAGCAAGCGCAGCCCCGAATCAGGCGCGTGCAAGCCGTGCGGCGTGCCGAACTCGACACGCGCCGCGCCCGCCGCCTTGAGCCGCAGCGCGTGCTCAATCAGGTCGTGGGCGTCGCCACTGAAGGCGAACTTGTCCAGCAGGTCATCGCTGACGAGCCGCGCCCCCTCGTCGAACTCGCCGCGGTCGGCGTGCTGGCGCAGCCGTTCGATCAGCTCCGGCTCGACGTGCACGGTCGGATCCAACGGGGCGACAACTGGCAGATAGAGCGCGACAGCGCGGCGGGCGGCGGCGCGCGCGGCCTTGCGATCCTCGTCGATAACGCTCACCGCGCCGACCACGACGCCGACACTGCCGACGGGGCGCCCGACCTTGCGCTCACCGACGGCAATATAGCGCTGGATGAGCGGCACAACGTCGGGGTTGGCGCTGCCGCCCAGCTTGACCTCGTTCGCCAGCTCGCCCGCCACGGCGCACAGCTTTTCCCCCCACGTGCCGACCAAGATCGGGAGGTCGCGCTCGGGCAGCGGGTAGGCCGCGCGCACGTGGGGCGCGAGGCGGTAGACGCGCCCCTGATAGCCCTCGGTGCGGCCCGCCCACAGGTAGCGCATCACCTCGATTGCCTCGCGGATGGCCGTCACGGGGGGCACGTCCTCGGCAATGCCGTGCTGCTCCAGCCATGCCCCACGCGAGACGCCGATGTAGGCGCGCCCGGGGGCCAAGTCTTCCAGCAGCGCGCCGTTGGCGGCGATGTCCAGCGGTGGGATGCGGCTGGGCGGAACGGCGCTGACGCCGACCCGCGCGCGGGTGATGTGCGGGGCCATGAGCGCCAGCGGCATAAACGACGGGTGAAACGGCAGATCGCAGTAGACCGTCACCGCGTCGAAGTCGTACTCGTTCACCAATTTTGCTAGCCGAACGTACTCACTGGCGCGTTTGTCGGTCTGAAACGCAACGCTGATTTCAAAACTCATCGGGATTTCATCTGCCTTGCTAGGTCAACTCTTCGCTGTTGAGCGTTTTCTTGGCGATGCGCTCCACCCGCATGATGAGCCGTTCCTCTGGGTCGGGGCAGGCGATGAGTGCGTCGCGTTCCAGCCAGTCGTTGGGGTGCAGCTGGCGCTGTTTGGCGGCCAGCAGCGGCAGCACGCTGCTGAGCGCGTAGATGCAGAAGTGCTTGTCGGGCGGGATGCGCAAGCGGCTGCTGTCGGTCAGTTCAAAGTAGTCGCCCACTTGCAGGCCACACACGCTGCGACCTTCAATCGCTTCCACCGTCACGCGCAGATCGTATAGGTCAAAGTCCATCGGATGATGCTCCTCACTGCGCCAAGCATACCATACGCGCGGCAGTCCGCACCAATACGGCGCGGCAGTCCGCACCTCAATTTGCGTAGACGTAGATTTTTCACTATAAACATAACTCACTGCAAACAATTAAATCGGAGCCATGTGTGACTGACGTTGTCCGCTGCCCGTGGTGCGGCACAGACCCCGTGTATGTGGCCTATCACGATGAAGAGTGGGGCGTGCCGCTGCACGACGACCGCGCCTTGTTTGAGTTTTTGTGCCTAGAGGGCGCAGAGGCAGGCTTGTCGTGGATCACCGTGTTGAAGAAGCGCCCGCGCTACCGTGAGGTGTTCGACAACTTTGAAATAGCCGCCGTGGCCGCTTACGACGACGCCAAGATCACCCAACTGCTGGCCGACCCCGGCATCATCCGCAGCCGCGCGAAGGTCGAAAGCCACGTCAACAACGCCCGCCGCGCGCTGGAGGCGCAGGCTAAGTACGGCTCGCTCGATGCCTTCTTGTGGCAGTTCGTCGATGGCCGCCCAATTCAGAACGCCTTCCGCACCGTCGCAGAGCTGCCCGCGGAGACGCCTCAATCGCTGGCGATGAGCAAGGTCTTGAAGCAGCACGGCTTTTCTTTCGTCGGCGGGCGGGTGTGCTACGCGCTGATGCAGGCCGTCGGCATGGTCAACGATCATCTGGTGACGTGCTTCCGCTATGAGCCGGTGCGCGCGCTGGGGGGAGGGTAAGCGCCTTGCGCGTGCCGCTCGACATCGGCGAGACGCTGCGGCTGATGCCCCCCCTGCCCTGCTGCTGGAGTGGATGGCGCAGGGGCGCAAGCTACACCAATGAGGACAGGGCAAGCCCTGTTCTTTTTTTATTCCTGACGAGCGCGGCAGGCTATGTCGCTGTGTTCTCATGCTGTGCTCGTGGCGTGGTCGTCCACTGACGGCAGGCTGTGCCCCCCCTACCCTATCCCTGCAGTGTACACTTTTGACAAAAACGGTGTGTAAAAAGCTGCTGCGTCTAAGGACCGGCGTTTAGGTCTTTAAAGGCATTTATTACGGCTTGTTTGCACCTAAGCTCCTCTCTTTCATCCGCGTACGCCCTATAGCGTCTTGCTTTCGACGTAGACGGCGTTGCTCTTTTTGACTATGAGAATTCAATAGGCCTTGCTCCTTTTTGTCTACTTTTCTCAAAAACACCCTCATGTCGTGCCAGGCGTATTACATTTCGCGTTATTTTGGCAAATTTGTACAAAATAAAACCGTACAAATTCAGTCGCTATGGCGCAAGAACACAACGTAACACATGGCTACAATTCTGCCTGGTGTTTACACTCAATCGTAAAGGATATGAGCATGGCTATCCGAGATTTCCTCGAACTTCCTTATGAACAGCTTGAAGAGATGAATCTGAGCTTTAAACAGCAGCGCAAAGACCGCGTGCCGATGGATACCATCCGTGAAGAGCGCCTCAAGTTCCTCACAGACAACAAAGGCATCAAGGCCGTCACCATCTGCTTTGCCGATCTGGAAGGCCGCCTGCATTTGTTGGATTATGACAAAAAGTTCCTGCTCAAGTCCTACGACAACCTGACCTTTGACGGCTCGTCGATCCGCGGCTTCAGCGTCCTGTCCGAGTCTGACCTGCGGCTGGGCGTGGACTGGTCGGCCTTTTACCTGCTACCCTCGGATGTGTTCGGCCCGGGCAAAGTGATGGTCTTCGGCGAAGTGCTTGAGCGCAGCGGCGCCCCCTATCACGCAGATTTGCGGGGAACCCTCAAACGCTACGCCCAAGAGATGTATGAGAAGCACGGCTACACGATGAACGTGGCCAACGAGATCGAAGGCTTCTTGTTCAAGGGGCTGCACGCCGAACAGGAATACGCCAAGACCGGCAAATTCGAGTTCCTGAGCGAGGGCGGCTACTACCACACCCTGCCCGGTGACGGCATCCGCGTCTTCATCGACGCCGTGGCCGAGGCGCAGCGCGCGATGGGCTTCGAGAACGAGAAAGATCACCCCGAGGTGGCCCCGTCGCAGTTTGAGATCAACTACGGCTACAGCGAGGCCACCATCGGCGCAGATCAGATCATGCTCTACAAGCTGACGGCGCGCCAAGTCGCCCGCAACATGGGCTTGACCGCCAGCTTCCTGCCGAAGCCCGTCACCGGCGTGAACGGCAGCGGCATGCACACCAACATGAGCGTGAGCGACAAGGACGGCAAGAACCTGTTCTACGACCCGAACGGCGAGCACGGCATCTCGGAGATGGCGCACGACGCGATCAAGCGCATCCTTAACAGCGCGTTGGACATCTGCTTGGTGCTCAACGCCAGCGTGAACGCCTACCGCCGCCTCGACCCGAACTACGAAGCCCCCAACCAGATCAAGTCTAGCCCGGTCGATCGCGGGTCGATGATTCGCATCCCGTTCGGCAACCACCGCAGCGCCCGTATCGAAGTACGCTCGGTCGGCCCAGACTGCAACCCCTACATGGCGATCTACACCCTGTTCAAGACCGCGCTCGAAGGCCCGCTGCCTACTGGCCGCTTGAACCCCAACCGCATCCTGCCCGACAACATCTACGACGCGATCAACCTCTTCACTCGCAGCGCGCGCGTCAAGGAAATGCTCGGCGCTGAAGTGCAGGCCAAGTACGCGGAACTCAAGCTCGACGCCGCACACCGCTCGCCGCGCCTGCTAGGCGACCTGATCAAAGTCTCAGAGATTCAATACCACCACGAGGTCTACAACCAGCAGCTCTGGAAGAGCTTCTAGTGAGAACGCGGCAGGCCGCGTCCCTGCGTCAACCTGTAGGGACAAGGCCTGCCCTGTCCGTTTTTTTTTCGATCCCCGCAGACGCAGCACGCCGTGCCTGCGACATGCCCCCTACGAGTTGGCTAACAGCTCACGCGCGGCGGGACGGTTGGGTTTGCCGGTCGCGGTGAGCGGCATGGCCGAGACGATGCGCAGGCGGCGCGGCTGTTTGTAGCGCGCCAACCGCCCCTGCACGTGTGCCAGCAGCTCAGCCTCAGTGAGCGCTGCCCCCGCGTGCAGCGTCACCAGCGCCCCCACGATCTGCCCCCACTCGGCGTCTGGCAGGCCCACGACCAGCGCCTCTGCCACTGCAGGGTGCGACTTGAGCGCCGCCTCCACCTCGGCCGGGTAGACGTTCTCTCCGCCGCTGACGATCAAATCGCTGCGGCGCACCAGCACAAACAGATCGCCCGCGTCGTCGCGGTAGCCGATGTCGCCAGTGTGCAGCCAGCCGCCGCGTAGGGCGCGCGCCGTCGCCTCAGGATCGTTGAGGTAGCCCTGCATGAGCGTCGCGCCGCGCACGCAGATTTCGCCCTCGGCGTAGGGCGGCAGCGGCTGATCGTCCGCGCCCACGATCTGCACCTCCGTGCCGTCCAGCGGCTGGCCGACCGTGCCCAGCTTGCGCCGCGCCAGCTCCGGCAGCGCTGTTGCCACCTGCGAGGCCGCCTCCGTCAGGCCGTAGGTCGTGGCCACGGGCAGCCCGAGGGCATGAGCGCGCTCCAGCAGTTCTGCGGACGGGGCCGCCCCGCCGAGCAGGATCAAGCGCAGGCGCGGCGGCGCGCTCGGCAGGTGATCGAGCAGTCGATAGAGCATGGTCGGCACGAGCGAGGCCAGCGTGACCGCGCCACGCAGCATCGCGCCTGCCACCTGAGCGGCGTCAAAGCGCGGCAGCAGCGTGAAAGCCGTCCCATAGAGCGCTGAGCGGTAGACGATGCTCAGCCCGCCGACGTGGTAGAGCGGCAGCACGCACAGCCAGTTGTCGTCCGGCAGGGCGCCGATGCGGGCGGCGCTGGCGGTCGCGCTCGCTTGGAACGCCCCCACCGTCAGCAGAGCGGCTTTGGGCGTGCCGCTCGTCCCGCTGGTGAACATGACCGCGGCGGGCGCGGCGCGGTCGAGCGGGCGCGGCGGCAGCGGCTCTGCCGGAGGGAATGCCCCCGCGCGCAGGCGCAGGTGCGGCGTGTCGATCTGCGCCGCCAGCGGCTCGGTGAGGGCGTCCGCCACCAGCCAGCGACAGCCAACGGCGGCCATCTGCGCGCTCAACTCGGCCCCCGTCAGCCGCGTGTTGAGCATGACCGGCGTCACGCCCACCTCCAGCGCGGTGTGAAAGCAGATCACCCCCGCCGCGCCGTTCGCCAGCAGCAGCGCAACGCGATCCCCCGGCTGGACGCCCGCTGCGCGCCACGCCTGCGCCGCCCCGCTCACCCGCGCGGCCAGCTCGCCGTAGCTGACGACCTCATCAGGCGTGGCAAACGCGACACGCTCAGCAGGATGCTGATACAGCCCCTCAAGCATGGGATCGCTCATCTCGCAGAATAGGGCCTCCCCTGTCCATATCGAAGGTTCTCATCCCTCACCCTCCCATCAACCGCGTGAACACGCGCAGGGCTTGCTCCACGTCGGGCAAGGTGAACCACACCCACCCCAACATGACGAAGTGAACTGTCAGCAACCACGCGGCGACCGTCCACGCTTGCAGGCGGCGCGGCTGCTGCTTGAGCCGCAGATACCACGCACGCGTGCGGTCTGACCACAGCTTGTGGATCCACAGCCCCAGCCCATGCCACACGCCCCAGAGCAAAAACGACAGCGTTACACCGTGCCACACGCCGATGAGCGCCATCGTGCTGAGGTGGCAGACGAACATGATCAGCGCGTTGGGTGGCTTGGGGTCGCGCTTGAGCAGTGCCCGCGAGAGCGGTGAGAAGATATAAAAGCGCACCCAGTTCGTGAGGCTCATGTGCCACGCCTGCCAGAACGCCGTCAGGTTGGCGCGCCGGTAAGGACGGTTGAAGTTCTCCGGCAGCGTCACGCCGAACAGCCGCCCCAAGCCAATGGCGATGTCGGTGTAGGCGCTGAAGTCGAAGAAGAGCCGCAGCCCATAGGCGTAGAGCATGACCCACAAGGCCGCCCCGCTCAGCGCTTGGTCGGCGTTCTGTGGGCTGAGGGCGAACAGCGCCAAGCTGTCGGCGATGACGAACTTCTTGAACAGCCCGACGCCGATCCGCTCCAGCGCGCTGGTGACGCGTTCCGCGTCCCACAGGCGCAGCGCGGGCAGCGCGGCAAGGTCGCTCTGGAAGCGCTCCGCCCGATCGATCGGCCCGGCGGTGAAGGCAGGCGCGAAGACGACGAACGTCACATAGTCGCGCAGGCTTAGGTCCGGCAGGACGCCCGTCTGACGGTCGCGCAGGGTGTGGATGAGACGAAACGCGACGTATGAGAAGCCCAACCAGCGCAGATCGAGCGGGCTGGCCAGCGCGGGGTTTTGCCCGGCTTGGGCGCGCAGCAGAGCGGCAGCAGCCCCTGACAGCGCGGGCGTTTGCAGGACGACGAGCAGGCCGATCACGAGCAGCAGGCCCAGCCCAACCGCGCGACGCGGGGCCAAGCGCCCACTCCCCCACGCGACGCCCCACCCCAGCGCCAGCGCCCCCACGACGCCGACCAGCTCCGGCGGGCGGCTAGTGAAGCGCAGCGGCGCGGGGAACTCGACGTAGCGAGCGAGGGCAAGGCCGACGATCACCGCGACGATGAGCGCCAGCGCCAGCGCATCCTGTCGCGTAACGCGCCGCGCATCATAGGGCTTGGTGAGCCACCAGCCGCCCACCGTCAAACCGAGCATGGCCGTCGGCAGGCTGTAATCCAGCCAGCGGACGACGAGCAACGGCTGGAGCCAATAGACCGCCAGCGCACTGCCCAGCATGAGCGCCCACGCCCGCCACGCCGCCGGCAGCAACGCCCCGTAGAGCGCCGCCAGCCCCAACAGCACGAGGATCTCCACAAAGCCCATGCCCGCCGCTCAGAAGGCTTGGTAGATCCACGTCGGGGCGCTGTCCGTCAAGACGACCGTCAGGGCGATCAACAGCAGGCACAGCCCCAGCGCCAGCGCGTTCTCACGGGTTAGGAAGCGTTTCATCGCGCTCAGGCTTCCCCGCAGACCTTCCACTCGCCATCTTCTTGGACGACGCGGTAGCGCGGGATGTCAAGGTCGCGCCCCTCACCGTCGTACACGGCGACAATCGCGCCGGTGCAAGTCACGGTGGCGGTGGCCGCGTCTGCGGTGCAGGTCACATCCTTGAGGCTAGCCTCCACAGCGGCAAAGGACGCGGCTTCACGGCGGGCGTCGCCCTCGCGTTCGGCGCACAGCAGGCGCGCCAGCCCATCCGCGTCACCATCGATGCGCGCCTGCAAATAGCGCTGGACGGCCTCGCCGGCGGCGTTGTCGGGCGTGAGCGAGGCAGCGGGGGCAGTCGGCTGGCTTTGGCACGCGGCCAGCGCCAGCAGTAGGACAGCACAAGCAATCAAACGGATCATGTCGGTCGTTCCCTCAACAGGCATGGCAGGCCATGCCCCTACTGGACTTTGGTGATCTGAAGCGGCACAGGCAGCTCTTCATTGGCCTGTTTGAGGCGCTCTTCGCTGCTGACGACCACCACCGCCCCCTCGCGGGCGACGGCTTCCAAGACCTCGCCAAAACGGCGGAAGTCGGCCAGCGTGGTGCTAAAGACCTCATCGCGGCGCTGCTGGCGTATCTCATCTGTGTTGCCGACTAAGTGATTGACCAGCGCAGACAGGCCTTTCGCATCCGGCAGCAGGTAGGCGTCCAGCATGCTGAACACGCCCAGCTGAGCGCGCTCAAGGTCACTCGGCGAGAGTTCCAGCGCCTTAAGGTATGGGCCTGCCGCGTCGTAAGACTCGAGCGTGCGGCGGATGTTGGGATCCTGCCACGAGAGGAACGTCCCGACGCCCGTGGTCGGGTTCAAGCTGAGCGAGCCGCCGTAAGCCCCGCCCTGCAAGCGAATGCGGCTGAACATGTAGTCCATGTTGAAGTGGTTGAGGATGACGAGGTGCGAGCCGTGAAGCTGATAGCCCAAGTCGAAGAAGTTCGCCCCTTTGCCGACGAAGTTCACCTGTGTCGTCACGGCGAGGCCTTCATAGCGCGGGGTCGGCTCGAACGGCCACACCTGCGGCTCAGCGCTGTGCGCCGGCAGCCCCGCTGCGAAGCCGCGCAGCCGCGGCAGCAGGTCAGCCAGCATCGCGTGGTCAGCCGTCAGGTTGACGATGAGCGTCGCGCGGTTCATCACGTGGTCGCGGATGGCGTTGAAGGTCGCCAAGAGGCTGTACCAATCGGTCTCAAGGCGCTTGGCCAGCTCACGCAGAAAGAACAACTGGCTGATGCCGTTGGTCTGCTCGCTGAACCAGCCGCTGAGGTCAAACTGGCTGCGCAGGCGCAGCCCGGCGACGCGCTGGCCGTACACGCCCAAGTAGGACTCGAACTGCGCTTTGTCCTCAAGGATCATCTGGCGGAAGCGCTCGCGGTTGTCGAAGTTGATGTTCAACAGCACATCGCGCAGGATTGCCAGCAGCTCATCCACTTTGGGGCGCATGGCCTTCGCGCGCACCATGAGCTTGATGATCGGCTCGCGCGTGGCGCGGTGCAGATACGCCGCCTCGCCCGCGTTGATCCCACCGGTGTGCGCCCCAATGCGATTTTGAAAGGCGATGAAGTCCTGCGCGTGGGTCCCTAGTTCCGTTAGCGCTTTGCTGAACAAGCTTAGGTAAGGGACGAAGTGCGGCGGCAGGCTGCGCAGGTCGAACACGAGGTCAAGGTAGATGACGCCATTGGTGTCGAGGTCGTGGTAGAGCAGCGGCACGCCGTCGAGGTCGAGGTGTTCTGTCGGGATGGTCTTAATCTTGCGATCAATATCGCTGAGCTTGAGCGTGGGGAGCAGCGCCAGTTTTTCGGGGCTGTCTTGGGATTCTTGATAAGCCTTAAGAGCGGCCACCTGCTGAGCGATCTGGGCGCGGTCGGCGTCGGTCAGCGCGCGGTTGGCCTCTTCGAGCCGCTGACGCTCGGCGGCTTCGCGTTCCGCGCGCACGTTCGGATCAGGCTTCAAGATGAGCGTGACGCGATGGGCGTTGTCCAGCAGGTAGCGCTCGATCAAGCCCTCAAAGAAGCGCGGGTTGGCCGCGTAGGCCGCCTTGACCGCGTTGAGGTCGGTCTCAAACGACAGGGCCTGAAAGGGGTCGCCGCCGTGCATCCACACGGGCAGCATCCCCATGAACACCGCCAGCCCGCGCGGCAGGCGGCCCGTGTTGCGCTCGCGCAGCTCAAATTCCACGGTGTTGATGGCCGCTGTGATCGTGTCGGGGTCGAGGCCGTCTTGGGCCAGCCGCGCCAGCGTCTTAAGGATGAGCGCAGCGACGGCTTCGACGTCGTCCGGCCCGACGCCCTTCATACCCACGCTGAAGAGCGCCTCGCGGCTGTAGGGGCTGAGGCCGCCGCCGGTCAAGTCTTCGCCGAGGCCGCTCTCCATCAGGGCTACGGTCAGCGGCGCGGCGGGCGTGCCGATCAAGATGTTGTTCAGCAGCGTGAGGGCCATCAGCTCGCGCGTGTTGGTGACGTCGCCGAGCAGCCAGTTCACGGTGATGAGCGCCTTCAACGCCGACTCAGGGTTGTCGCCGGCGTCCACGGGCTTGATGACCGTCTGGGGCGCGTCAAAGCGCGGCTGGAGGTTGAAGGGGTTGGCCACAGGATGTGGCTCGAACTGGCTGATGACGGCGTCGATGCGGCGCAGGCGCTCTTCAGGGTCGTCGTCGCCGTAGAAGAAGAAGCGCGCGTTAGACGGATGATAGTAGGTCGCGTGGAACTGGCGGAACTGCTCATAAGTCAAGTTCGGGATGGCGGCCGGGTCGCCGCCGCTTTCGTAGGCGTAGGGCGTATCGGGCATCAACTGGGCAGGAACGAGCGACTGCATCAAAATTTCGGGCGACGAGTAGTAGCCCTTCATCTCGTTGAAGACGATGCCGTTGTAGATCAGCCCGCTGCCGTCAGGGGTGAGTTCGTAGTGCCAGCCTTCTTGTTGGAAGGTGCGCTCTTCGATGAGCGGGAAGAAGACGGCGTCCAGGTAGACGTCGATCAAGTTGTAAAAATCTTGGGTGTTGGTGCTGGCGACGGGGTAGATCGTCATGTCGGGGAAGGTGATGGCGTTGATGAAGCTGGCCAGGGAGGTTTTGATGAGTTCCCCGAACGGCTCTTTGAGCGGGTACTTTTGGCTGCCCGCGAGGACGGCGTGCTCCAGAATGTGGGGCAGGCCAGTGTCATCTGGGGCAGGGGTTTGCAGCGCCACGCCAAAGGATTTGTTCTCGTCGGCGTTTTCGACGCTCAGCAGCTGCGCGCCGGTCTTGACGTGGCGAAACAGCCGCACGCGCGACGAGATTTCAGCGATGGTGGCTTCTTTCAGCAGTTCAAACCCGTGCAGGGTGGTCATCTTAGCTCCTCAAGCAGTACTGGTTGCAGTGATTGTGTGACAAAGCAGCGAAATGTCAACGTGGGCGTTTGTTGGGTTTTTCACGCCGGCCGCCCCTCGCGGGCACGGCGTGCCGTGGCCCTACGTCACGCCCGCGGGTGACTTGTGAACGTGGACGACCTTCCAGCCATCGGGGAAGTAAACCAGCACGCGCGACTCGTTGTGGGTGTGGTGTTGGATGCCCGCCTCGGTGGCTTGGGCGAGGTGCAGCGTGTAGGTGACGATGGCTGTGTCCCCGTAGAGTTGGCAGCGCTTTTCGAACAGGTCAAAGCGCTGGGCGCGCACCCGGCCCGTCCAGCGGTTTTCGATCATGAACTGGTGGAAGGCCAGCCCATCTTGGCGGTGCGGCACAATCCACCACTCATACAGCGACAGATCGGCGCTGGTGGTGGCCTCATAGGTCGGCCAGTCGCCTTCAAAGATGGCGGTCAGGTGGCGCTCGACGAACGCCCAAACCTCCGCTTCTGTGTGGGTCATCGTGCAAACTCCTTCAATCAATGGGGTATTAGCGCAGCATAGCGGCCAGATAGCGGCAGAACTCAATCGGGTTGCGCGGCAGGGCGTTGAACTTGTCCAGCTTGCGGCCCGTCTTGTTGTCAGGGTCGAGGATGCCCGCTTCAACATCCTTGACCATCAACGGCAGATACTCCGTGAGGCGCTGCCACGCGGTGCCCAAGCGCAAGCGCACTTCCTCCGCGACGCTTTCAGGCAGCATCTTCAACATGCTCTCCAACTCGTCCGCGATGACGGCAGCCGTCCACGTGAGGCCCTTGCCGTTGGGGAAGACCACAAACGGCGCGCGCAGCACGGCGCTCGCCAGCGTCACCTGATGGAGCAGCTCTTGCAGCGGCACTTCAGCAAAGGGGGTGATGTGCGCGCTGGGTTTGAGCGTGGTGCGCACGAGCTGGCCACGCAGCAAGTGCCCGCCCCCCACGCGGAACACGTCAACCAGGGTGCGCGGGTTTTCTGTGCCGCTGGTCAGCGCGCCGAGCATGCCGGTGGTCATCGTGCGCGTGTCAACCTGCCGCCCCAAGTTCAACACGCTACGGGCGAAGTTGAGCACTTCCACGCCGAGCGTCTCGCGCGTTGGCGCGTCCATGAGGAAGCGCAGCGATTCGTAGAACGTCTCGATCTTGGTGGTAGTGGGCTTCTCGCGCAGGTAGACGGCCAGCGCCCCCTCCAGCAGGTTGGCCGTGTTCTCCACAGCGAAGGCGTAATCAGGCAGCGGCATTCGGTTCAGAAAGAGGCTGAAATCGTAAGACCGCTGAAGGGTCGCGCCTGCTTCGCGCCCTAACTCGCGGCCATAGTATTCGATGATGCGCTGGGCGGCGCGCGGGGTGGCCATGCGCACGTACTGACGCAGCACCTCAAACGCCAGCCCTTGCAGCCGCTCGTGACGGCGCAGCGTGTTGTAGGTGGCGCGGATGCCCCGCAAGCTCTCTTTGTCGTCTTTGCTGCTGGTGACGAGCGGCATCAGGCGCGTGATCTGTTGAATGCCGGCGGTGTTGCGCGTCTCTAAGTAGAAGTTGAGGATAGCCAGCGGCGCCTCAAAGTGGATCACCTCACAGTACATGGGGTTAGCCACTAGCTCACTGGCGACGACATCAGCGTACTCTTGCAGGTCAGAGGCCCACCCTGAGGCTTGCAGCACGCCGCAGATGATGCACAGGTAGGGGATCTCTTTGACGCCGTGCTCGCGGATTTTGACGAGCATTTGGCGCAAGTCCGTCGTGGGCAGGTGAATGTCGCTGAAGACCTCTTGCAGCATGCGCACGTAATCCACCTGCCGCTCGCCGCCGTAAAGCTCGCGGCTTTGCTCGCCCATCGCCTTCAACAGCAGATCGTAGCGGTAAGACGTGGCGAACATCTTCAGCACGTAGCGCGGCGCGGGGTCGGCCATGCGCAGCAGATGGTCATCGCTAATGGCGCGGGCGATGTTCAGGGTGGTGTTGATGTAGGGCTTGCCGATGGGCAGGGTGCTGATGCGCGCCATCTCGCGCAGCACATCCGTGTCGATGAGGTCGATACGATCAGCGCTGAAGGCTAAGTCTGCAAACTGCATGAGGGCTTCATCGCGGCTTTGGGGCTGCAGGCTGGCGACAGCAGCCATGAGCGCGCCAGGCTGAGGTGGCGCGCCCCCCGCGGGCAGCATCTGCAAGAAGTGCTTGATGTCCTTTGGCAGGTAGCGGGTGAAGTTAGGCTGCGTCAGCAACGCTTGGAAGCGCCCACGATCCAGCACGCTCATCGCCAGCAGCATCAGCAGAACCGGCAGGTCGGCATCTTCGCCCGCAAAGGGCAGCGTGACTTCAATAATCTTGGACAGCGCGCGCTGAAGCAGACCGCGCTCTGGGAAGTCGTGAACCTCGCGGACGAAAGCCTTAATCGCGGGGACATCGCGCTTGCCGATAATGTCGCGCAGGTGCAGCAGCGCCGCACGGTTGAACAGCTCCACCCATTCAGCGGTATGGGGAGCATTAGGGCTGCGCAGCCACGACGCGAGCAACGTGAACACTGTAGCCGCTTTGCCCCCGTCGGTGGCGGCGCGCAGCAGCGCAAACAAGGCTTTGGCCAGCGTTGGGCTGCGCCCGGCCAGCACCGCCACAACGCCGGTGTGCTGAACGTCGTCCAGCGCTAGGGCAAACTTGAGCAGGTGGCTGGCGTAGGCGATTTGGAGCGGCTCGTCTAAGGTCGGATCCTCGCGCAGGATGCGCGCCACCTCTTCCATCGAGACGGGCAGGTTGTTCTCAACGGCTTGGTCGATCTTGCTGCGATTGGAAGCATAGGCCAGCGCATCCGCGAGGCGATCCCCACTGCGGAAGCGCCAGCCGGCCGGCTGGGTCAGCCTTTCGGCCTGCTCGACGGCCAGCGCGCAGTCAAGGCGCAGTTGGCTCACGATGAAGCGTGCGTAGTCGTTGGTGGGCGCGCTGCTCACCTCTTTCGTCTGCCAGTCGAACACGGTGAAGCGGTCATCGACCGGCGCGGCGCTGAACACGATCTGAGCGCTCTCGGGGTGGTTCGACTCTAAACAGAAGCTGACGCCGAAGCGCGTTGACGATGGCAGCGTGGTGAGCAGGCCTTGCACGAAGGTCAGGCGCTGGTTGAGGTCTGGGGGCGCATGGCGCACAACAAGCGGGCGCCCATTGACGATGGCAGCGATGAGCGGCTCGAGCTTGCGGGTGTTGTTGCCGGTCAGGCTCATCAGCTCTAGCAGGTCGTCGGCTTGCTTGGCTTGGGTGGGCGGCTCAGTGGTCAACGTGAGTGGGGACATGAGGTCACCGAGCATCTCAAAAACAGGCATGCGAGATTCAATCAACGACAGATACGCGCGCAGGTTGCCTTGCACGGCGCGCGGCACGTCGCCGTTCATGAGGATGTAGTGGTAGAGGGTGTGGGTGGGGTGAGTCTGTTGGGCGTGCACCAGCACGTAGGGAGCCTCTCGGCTGCCGCGCACTACCGCCCAGCTCAAGCGCGGCGCATCCAGCAGCGGCGTTGGCCGTGGCACTTGCAGCGCCGCTTGGATTTGCTCATCCTTCAGGCCGGCCGAGCGCGCCAACACACGGGCGTCGCCTTTCGGCTGGCCGTGGTGGATGAGCTGGCCATAGTAGAAGTGTTGAAGGCGTGCCATGTATTCCGTGCGCAATGCTTTATCCATGGCACAACTATAGCTATTTTTCAAAGATTTGGCGAAGACGCAGCAGCGTGGAGGGCTTGGGTTGTTCAAAAAGCGCTGCTAGATCTGTAGGGAGACGACCACCTTCACCTATAACACTGCAACTCGTCCGAACCACCCAGCTACGATTGATCGGCTATCGGATCGGAAACGGGCCGCGGCCAGGCGAGTGGTATTTTTAATCTCTGTCCTCTGCGAGATAATCATGTCGCGTTATGCCCGGACGTAAAGGCGCGTAAGCGGTCACTTGCTGAAGTCTGCCCATGTTCACACCAGATCTTTCTAACCGCATGAGCATCGTAGTGTCTGCTGTTAAGCCAACATACCAGCAGTTTTTCATGTAGGGGATAGCCTTCAATCGCCGACTGTAAAAGAACGTAGAGTGTCCATCTACTTCGAACCAAACACCGGGCACTCTTTCACGCAGGGTAATCCCATATGCAAACTCGTGCTGATACTCAGAAACGAACTTCAGCATCGTTTCAAGGTGGTCATCTTTCCACACATCATCGTCGTCGAGATGTGCCAACCAGTCACCGTTGGCTAGTTGATGCGCCTTGTTGAGAGGATCAACGCCAGCGACGGCTCGCCTGTGTTTAGGATCTTTCGGGTATTTGCCACGCTCTGGAAGATTGTGAAAAACGATTCGCGGATCTTGTAGTGCTTGCAGCCTCTCAGCCGTATCGTCTGTGCAGTGATCCCCTACAATGATAATTTCAACGTTTTGATATGTTTGATTGAGAACACTAGGCAGTGTTCTCTCGGCAAGGATCGCAGCACGATTGTAAGTTGGAATGACGATGCTCACCAAAGGACGATCATCTAGGAAAACCAACGGCCACTTTGCCCTAGCGGCTTCAAGATATTGCTGGTCGCCGCGTCGTATCCAGTCGATGTAACGATTCCAAGCTGCGTATTTAATCTTACGACGCCAGACTCGCTTTTTGACTTGCGCCACTCGCACAGGATTTGACAAAAACGTTCGAAGCTTTCGGTGCAGCGCGACGATCATTTTTGTGTCCCTAGCTTCCTGCAAGCATCCCCACCTTCACGATCTCACAAATCTGCGCAATCGCTTCAACATCGACAGCTGTGCCGGTGGGTAAGCTCATCACACGCTGGGTGAGCTTTTCCGTCTCGGGCAGCAGCAGCCGTGCATGCGGATAGTACGAGCGGTACGGCTCCATCTGGTGGCAGCCCGGGTAGAAGTAGCGCCGCGCAAGGACGTTCTCGGCGTGCAAGATGCGCACCAGCAGATCGCGGCTGACGCCTGCCTCAGCTTCATCCACTTCGACGATCACGTACTGAAAGTTGTTCTTCTCTGCCTCGTCGTAGGTGTAAAGTTTGATTCCGGGCAGGTTGGCTAGCCCCTGCTGATAGGCGCGGTAATTGCGCAGGTTCGTTGCGATGATGTCGTCAATGCATTCTAAGGACGTAAGGCCCATCGCTGCAGCAACCTCGGTCATCTTGCCGTTGGTTCCCACGTAGTCCACTCGGTCGATTCCAGCAAAGCCGAAGTTGCGCATGTAGCGCATGCGATTTGCTAGCTGGTCATCGTTAGTCAGGACGGCCCCACCCTCGAAGCTATTCAGGAACTTGGTGGCGTGGAAGCTGACAATTTCCGCCTCGCCGAAGCCGCCGATCATCTGGCCGCGGTAGGAACAGCCGATAGCGTGGGCGGCGTCGAACATCAGGTGCAGCCCGCGCCGATGAGCGATCTCGGTCAGCGCGTCGATGTCACACGGCGCACCCCACACGTGTACCCCAATAATGGCGCTGGTGCGCGGCGTGAGCATGTCCTCAACGCGATTAGGGTCGATGTGGTGCGTTCCGGGCGCCACATCGCAGAACACCGGCGTAATCTCCTGCCATTGGAGCGCGTGCGCCGTGGCGATGAACGTAAATGACGGCAGCACCACCTCACCGCTAATACTCGCTGCCCGCACCGCGATCTCTTGGGCCAGCGTGGCATTTGTCATCACCACTGCGTGCTTGACGCCCGTGTACTCTGCCAGCTTGTGCTCAAACTCTTGCACGTAGGGGCCATTGTTGGTGAACCAGCGCCGATCTAGCATGGCATTGACGCGCTCAAGGAAGCGCTCGCGGTTGCCGATGTTAGGCCGCCCTACGTGCAGCGGCTCAGCAAAGGCCGGTTGGCCACCGTAGAGCGCGAGATCTGAGGGGGTATGTTTCATGTGAGATGCCATCCGGCAGGACGCTGTTTGATCACTCTTGCTGGACTCCCCACAACCGTCGTGTTCGGCGGAACGTCTTCAATTACTGTGCTACCTGCCCCAACAATCGACCACGCACCAATGGTCTTCTTCTCAATGATGCTCGCACCTGTGCCGATGTATGCGCCCTCATTGACAATCACATTTCCAGAAATATTCACACCGGGCGCAATAGAAACGAAGTCAAACAACACGACATCATGCCCTACTGTTGCCAAACGATTGATGTGCACGTGAGTCAGAATTTTAATTTGATTGGCCAGCACGCAACCGGCTGTGATAACACTGCCTGAGCCGATCATGTTATGCCGAGTTGTGATGGCGCTGGGATGAATGAGCGTGGCAAATTTTACTTGATATTTTTCAACCTCTTTGATCATTCTGTAGCGCACCTCTGGCGCGCCGACCCCACACACGACGTAAACTTCCGGATGGTCGGCCAACCACGTCAGATCGCCTAGGATTGGCTTCTCTTGGATGATCTTGCCCACCTCAGCGTATTCAGGATCAACCAAAAAGCCAAGCATGTCCCAAGTGGGCGACACAGCGTTGATGGCATCGACTACGTCAAGCGTCTCGCGGGCAAAGCCGCCCGCCCCGAGGATGATGAGGGGGTTCAACCTAGATACTCCAATATAACTTGTAACCGCTGCTAGGCTTCATAAAATGTGACAACCTCACGAGTAGACTACATCTAATTGCACGGTTTCCCAATCGAGCCTCGGATGCACCGCCCCGGCCCATCGGCCGAACCAAGTGGCCGCACCGCGCGTTTCCACTGCCTCGGAAACATCAAAGACCAATGCGCTGGGCAAATTAAGAATAATACGTGACTGGTCTTCCACAAACAGCACATCGATCCGATACGTGCCACTGTTGAGCAAGTACCCCGGAATGTAGCACGTACTTCTAAACATCCCAACTGGATAGGGTTTCTGAAGCCACTCGACGTCATGCACGGGCACTGTGTTGAAGGCAATCCCCCCGTCTGAGCTGTAAACGACTAGGCTTAGGTTTAGGTAGGTTGGCTGCAAGTTCCAATACTCAAACTCCAGACGAATCGGCGTGACCATCGTGATCGGCGCGGTGGGATCCCCTTCTGCCGGAACTACTCTTATTCGGCGCACGCGGATGCGATCATTGCCCGGAGCAGTCTCGATATCTGGATGGAACTGATCCGTCAAACTGCTGACTCCACTACTCAAGTAACGTGAGACAACTTGGCCGGTCTCGCCAATTTCCACCACCTGCCCATCTTTCAACCATATGCAGGAGCGACACAGGCTCTGCACCGCCGCCATGTTGTGGCTGACGAAGAGCACCGTTCGGCCCTCGCCGGCCACGTCTTGCATCTTGCCGAGGCACTTCTTCTGGAACTCGGCATCCCCCACCGCCAGCACCTCATCCACGATGAGGATTTCCGGCTCAAGGTGCGCGGCCACCGCAAACCCCAGCCGCAGGCCCATCCCGCTGCTGTAATGCTTGACCGGCGTGTCGATGAAGCGTTCAACGCCAGCGAAAGCCACAATCTCATCGAACTTGCGTTCAATCTCGGCGCGCGACATGCCGAGGATCGCCCCATTCAGATAGATGTTTTCGCGGCCGGTTAGCTCGCCATGGAAGCCCGTCCCGACTTCCAGCAACGACCCCACCCGACCGTACAGCTCAACGCGGCCAGCTGTCGGCTCAGTGATGCGCGAGAGAATCTTCAACAGCGTCGACTTGCCCGCGCCGTTGCGCCCGATAATGCCGACGACTTCCCCGTGCTTGACCTCAAACGAGACGTCTTTCAGCGCCCATAGCTCTTCCGTCAAGCCAGCCGCGCCGTAGCTCTCCCCGCGGGCGAGCGCGCGCGCGCGGCGCAGCGGCGCGGTCAGCGCGTGGGTGATGAGTTCGCGCAGGGTGTCTTGGCGCTGTTGGGCTGCCCCGATGCGGTAGAGCTTGCTCAGCCCAGAAACTCGGATTGCTACGCTGCCCATACGCTACACCACATCCGCAAAGCGGCGTTCCATACGGCGGAAGTAAAAGAGGCTGCCGACCAACACCGCCAGCGCCACCACGCTGGAAACAAGCATCGTCACATTGGGGGGGCGCAGTTCAGGGTTCACCCCGCCCAGCAGCGCCCAACGGAAGCCATCGACGACGCTGGCCATCGGGTTCAAACTGTAGAGCGCCCGCAGCGCCTCGTTCTCGATCAAGCTGCTCGGGTAAGCGACGGGCGTGATGAAGAGCCAGATCTGAATCAGAAACGGGATGGTGTAACGCACGTCGCGGAACTGTACGTTCATCGCAGACAACACCAGCCCCACCCCAAGCGCAGTAACGAACGCCAGCAGCAAAAAGAACGGCAGCGTCAACACGCTAGACGTCAGCGGGATTTGATACGCTAGCATCATGACAACCAGCACGCTGAACGCCAGCGCGAAATCGACCACGCCGCGCAGCACCGACGCGATAGGAATGATCAGCCGCGGGAAGTAGATCTTCTTGATGAGGTGGGCGCTGCCCACGAGACTGTCGCTGCTGCCACTCAGGCCGTTGGCGAAGAACGTCCACGGCACGAGCGCCGCATAGGCGAAGATCGGATACGGCACGCCGTCGGATGGGATTTGCGCCAAGCCGCCGAAGAACAGCGAAAAGACGACCATCGTCATCAGCGGTTGGATGATGGCCCACGCTGCGCCTAGCACCGTCTGCTTGTAGCGCACCTTGACATCGCGCCACACGAGGAAGTAAAGCAGCTCTCGATACTGCCAGAGGTCGCGCAGCTGCAGAGGGACAAAGCCTTTGCTCGGCTCGATGATGACGAATGGCGTGTCGGTTGAAGCAGAAGCGTCTGATGCAGTCAAGTTCAACTCTTTGCGGTAACTGAGCGCCGACATGATAGCATGATAGCTAGCGGATGGGAATAAACGAATTGCTGCACCCACACAATTTTGGCCGAGCGCAGGCGTTAAAAGCCCTATCAAAAAAACTCTCATAATTTTCTCATTTTTGTTTTTGCGCCAATTTTTGAGGTAGAAAATGCGCTGCCAATTGCGCACAATAAAAGGCTCAAACATACACGCTAGCGCCATCATGAATAGAACAAATTTACACTCCTGATAAGTTTTTTTGAGAAGATCGACGGGAAGACCCATCTGGAAGCGGAAAGATTTTATGAAGATTACATTCCTTGGCGGCGCTGATGAAGTCGGCGCAAGCTGCACGTTAATTGAGATTGCCGGCAAGCGGCTGCTGGTTGATGCAGGCATTCGCATCAACCCCCGCCCCCAGCGCGACCTTGACAGCAGCCAACTGCCCGACCTAAGCCACATCAGCAATTTGGGCGGCGTTGACTACGTGCTAGTCACTCATGCCCACACCGACCACACGGGCGCGCTGCCGCTGGTCTTGTCTGCTTACCCATCCACACCCGTTCTGATGACGCGCCCGACCGAGGCGCTGGTGCGCGTGTTGCAGCAAGACGCCCAGCGCATTATGAGCAGCCACTACGAAGAAGAGGGCGAGTTGCCGCTCTACGACGAGGTGGCCGTGGAGCACCTGATGCAGGCAGTACAGATCGTTGAGTACAACCGACAGGTACGCCTCGGCGAGGGGCTAGGGGTGACGTTCCACGTCAGCGGGCACATCGCTGGGGCGGCGATGCTAGTCATCGACAGCGTGGAAGGCACGCTCGTCATGAGCGGCGACGTCTCCAAATCGCCCCAGCGCACGGTGAACAGCGTGCGCGTGCCGCGGCTCAAAGCAGACGTGCTGGTGCTGGAGAGCACCTATGGCGGTCGCCTGCACGCCAACCGCGAAGCCGAAGAGCGCCGCTTGATCGAGAGCTTGAAGCGGGTGATCGAGCGCGGCGGGCGCGTCCTGATCCCGGCGTTTGCGCTTGGGCGGGCGCAGGAGATCTTGCAGATTATCTTGGCCTACCGCGACCAGATCGACGCGCGCGTTTATGTCGATGGGATGGTGCGCGCAGTGTGCCACGCGTATGCCAGCTTTGTTGACCTGCTGCCAGAGGCGATGGTGAACGCCGCGAAGGATCAACCGCTCTTCTTCCGCAAGGACATTCACCCCGTGCTGTCGATGCCGCAGCGGCAGGCGCTGGCGCAGGATGCGACGCCGTGCATCATCGTCGCCAGCTCGGGCATGCTGACGGGCGGCGCGTCGCAATTCTACGCGCAGCACCTGCTGCCAGATGAGCGCAGCGCCATCTTTCTGACCGGCTATCAAGACGAAGAAGCGCCGGGCAAGCTGCTGCAGAAGATGATGAGAGCGCGCGAGCGTGGCGAAGGCAGCATCCGACTCGGCAAACAGACGGTCAGCGTGCGCGCGGAGGTCGGGACGTATTCGCTCTCTGCCCATGCCGACGAAAGCGAGCTGATCGCTATCGCGCGCGCGCTCAAACCCGAGGAAGTGCTGCTAGTGCACGGGGACAGCAGCGCGCGCGCGAGCCTCGCCAACAGCCTGCGCCAGCGGCAGATCGCGGTGGCGCTGCCGCGCATCGGCTCGGTGCATGAGTATCACTTTGGCCTGCGACCGTGGGCACTGGTCGAACAAGTGACCGCGCACGGCGAAGATCGTGAGTTCGACCCCGCCGCCCTGTGGGAGGCGATGAGATCTAACGCGGGCAGCTATTACAGCGTGGCTGAGCTGGCGCAGCGTTGGTATGGCAGCGCTGGCCAGACGCGCGAGGCCGCTCAAGCGCTGGCTGAGCAGAATGGGCTGTACTTCAGCAGCGATTGGAAGACCCCCAACAACTACCGCGTGAACACGCTGGAACAGGTGACGCGCGGCTTGCGGCAGCGGGCTATCATGGCAGCGCATCCCGACCTAAAAGGCCAACTGATCGCGTTCCGCAGCGGCAAAAATGACGTCGAAATCGGCGTCGTAGAGAGCGCCACAGAGGCCGGTTTTACCCTCGGCATGAGCACTTCTCAAGGGCGGCAGTACATGGCAGACCGCTTGCTGTGGGCGTTGGGGCCGTGGGACGCGAGCGAGGATGAGGCCACGCTGCACGCCCTGCTGCGTGAAGCCAAGCGGCTGAAGCCCCAAGCCGCGCAGGCCGTGGGCTATCGCGTTGGTCAGCCTGTCTTGCCGCACGCCCACCTCACGCCTGATCTACCCCCCGCTGAGCGCCAACTGCATACGCTGGCCGCCGTGCTCGCGCTGGCTGAACAGCACGCCGAATGGCAGCCGGATGGACTGGTGGCACGCGAGGTCACTGCGCACGCCGCGCTCGAACAGAACGAGGCGCGCAGCGTGGTTATAAGCCTTTTCCCGCCAGAGGCGCAGCTTCGCAAAGTTGGCCTCAACCCACAGCGCCGCTTGATGACCCTCAGCTTTGACTTCCCCGACGTGGCCGCAACGACCTACCAGACGCTAATTGCAGAGGCTGCGACGCGCACCGGCTGGAGCGTGACCGTCGATAAGACGGTCAACCAAGAAGCGCTCGTGAGCATGGTGAGCGTGCTGTTGCCGGAGGGAGCGAAGCTGGTCAAACGCCCGTCCTACTTCATGGATCGGCGTGAGGTGAGCGCAGAGATTGTCAACTTAGACGACCCAGCGGCGCTGGCGGCGCGCTATGAGGCGCTCACCGGGTTTCGGCTGCTTGTCAACCAGAAGAAACCACCGGAGACAGTTCATAGCGCACCTACAGGTACGCTAATGGAGATCAACACGGCGTACAACTGCATTCGGGCAGCGCTGGAGCCGCTGGGGTTATACCGCGCGGGGCTGCGCGGCAGTGAGATCGTGCTGTACTTCATCAGCCCGCAGAAAGGCCAGCGCGCGCTTGACACGATCCACGCGCTGAGCCAAAAGACAGGCTACCCGCTGGTGATCCACGATCAACCCAACCAGCAGGCCATCACCGCTGAGGTGAAACGCTATGCTGAGCGACACGGCTACTTGATCAAGAAAGGCCCGGGGATTCGCACGGCGAAGGCGCGCATCAGCCTGACGCTGAACGGCGCGCTCAGCTCAGAAGAAGCGGCGGCATTTCAGGCGGCCATCCGAGAGGCGACTGGCTACGAATTAGACATCACTACTTGAAAAAGAAGACAGACGCTTCATCGGCGCAGTTGATAGACGTAGCCTTTGGCCTTGTTGTGGTAGATTTTGACGCTGCGCTCAAGCACCCCTTCGGCCACCAGCTCTTCAATGAAGGCGCTGATGTGCGGCGATTTTTGCCGCCCAATCGCGCGCGAGATTTCGCTGCGCGACAGTGGTCGCCGACTCATGGCCATCAAGTGAAGGATGAGTTCGCGCATCTCTTCGCGGGAGCGATGTTCCTGTTTGCGCGGTTCTATGCTGTCCATCAACAGATGATCCCATCACGCAGGCTGATAAAAAGTGCTGTTTGCAAGTTAATCATACATTGCGAATTTTTGCCATTATTAATTTGCCTTGATAAGTTTTTAGAAGAACATCAACCGCTCATTAAATAACAGAATGCTCTGCCCTATCGAATAAATGTTCAGGGGTATGATAAGTGAATTAGGGGGCTTTACAGAACAAAAGTTCTTGTGGTATATTATCATTGACTCCCCTACCCCACCAATAGGGGACTTGCGCATTTTTACAATGGTGGTTATGCTTGCACTGTAATGCTAACATATCGGTGAGGCATTTCTATGGACTTGCAAGAAGTTTCGAATCACCTAGGGGAGTTGACTGCGCATCAACTGCGTATACTGCAAATTGTGTATGACAGCGGTGGCACGTGGTTGACTCGCGCGCGGGTGGCGAAAGCACTGGGCAAACGTCGTCTCACCCCTTACGACATCAACTGTCTGAGGATGCTGGCGCAGCGCCGCCTGATTGAAGAGGGGACACAGGAGACGAACGCGCCCGGATCTGACTTCGCGTATGTGTATCACATGCCCGATGAGATTGCCGTGCTCGTCCAGCAGTGGTCAGAGCGGCGCGCCCAAGAGCTGCAAGCCTCTTACATTCCTGAATCGTATCGTCCACCGTTGAAGCTGGCAGTGGAGTAACCTCAATTAGGTAGAAGCGGCGGCCATGAAGATCATCACACTGCTCAACGAAAAAGGCGGGGTAGGCAAGACAACGCTCGCCACCCACATCGCCACCGGACTAGCCATCCGCGGTTACCGTGTGGTCTTGGCAGACGCCGACCCACAAGGCCATGCCACGGTGGCGCTGGGGGTCAACCGGCTGCCCGGCCTGTACAACCTGCTGGTGCGCGAAGAGTCCTTCCGTGAGAATCTGCACTTCGTTCCCGCCTCGACTTATGAAGTGCCCGGCCAGCCAGCTAAGGGGCAGCTTTACGTCATCCCCGGCAACAACGAGACGCGCGCCATCCCGCTAATGACGTCGGACGGCTTGATCGTCTTGAAGCGCTTCGCTGAGCTGCGGGATCACGTCGATGTGGTGATCTTCGACACCTCGCCGACGCCGTCCTTGCTGCACGCTTCAATCTACATGGCGACGCACAGCATCGTCTATCCGACCGAGTGTGAGTTCCTCTCTTTGGATGGCCTCAAGATGAGCCTGCAGCATAAGGACAGCATCCAGCCCACCCGTGAGCAGTGGGGGCTGCCATACTTAGAGGTGATGGGCATCGTGCCGATGAAGTACCGGGCCTCGACGGTGCTGCACAGCCATAATCTGCAGAACCTACACCGTTACTACGGTGATAAAGTGTGGGAACCGCTGTCGCTTGGGACGATCTGGGGGGAGGCGTCGCAGCGCCGCCGCCCCGTTTTCCACCTTGCGCCAGACAGCCGCGCGTCAGAAGAGATTTGGAACGTGGTCAACCGCGTTGAAAAGGGGTTAGCATGAGCCGCAAGAAGGGCCTTCGTGAGCTTGACGCATTCAGTTTAATCGAAGATGTTTCCGACACGTCGGCTCATTCGATTGACAGCGCTCTGTTCGGGGCGATCCAAGCGATCGACGCTAATCGGCAGTCGGCAAGCCCCATCAGCATCTTCGAGATCAAACCCGACCCGCGCCAGCCACGCCGCACGATCCCCTTTGTGGTGCGCGCGGGATGGTCGGGGAAGCTTGAAGACATGGCGTCCCTGTTCAACCGTTGGGCAGAGCTGGTCAGCGCTGAGCGCGGCGGCACGCCATTTGAGATTGCGCCGTACCTTGATGCTACGCAGGACATCACGCGGCCGGACGAAATCGGGCCGCTAGAGGACGCGCTACTCACCTTGATCGAGCTGGCCGTCAGCATCCGCAACGATGGGCTGACCAACCCGATCACCGTCGCGCCGCTCGGCAGGCAGTATCAGCTTGAGACGGGCGAACGGCGCTGGCTGTCGTACCACCTGCTGTTCCTACACACAGAGGATAAGAAATACGCCCAAATTGCCGCCCGCACCGTGGAGCGCGTCAACATTTGGCGGCAAGCCGCCGAGAACAGCGCCCGCGCCAACCTGAACGCCATCAGCAAGGCGCGGCAGTTTGCGGTGCTGTTGATGGACTTGTTAGAAACAAAACGCGGGGATCAGTTCAAGCCGATTGACCAATTCGAACGCGAGCAGGACTTCTACGCACAGGTGGCAGATGGCGACCGGTTCACCGTGCCGCGCAACACCGGCGAGCGCTTGCTGGCGGCGATGGGGTTGAAGAACACTAAGCAGCTCAGAGACTACCGCGCGCTGTTGAAGCTGCCGCATCCCGTGTGGCAGATCGCCGACGACCTGAACTGGACGGAGTACGCCATCCGCAGCCTGCGCGAGCAGGCCGAGGATGACCCCACCAAGCTCATCCTGTTGGCCGTCTCAAAAGCGCGCCAAGTGGGCTATAGCGTACCGATAGGTGCGCTACCGTCCGAGCAGGCAGGGCGCAGCAAAAGAAAACGCAAGGCGGCCAAGCCCACACAGATCGTGCCAGGGACGCGCCAGCACTACACCCGCCTTGCCAGCCTCATCAGCAAGGCAGGGCCAAGCCGCCCAGATGTGAACGCCGAAGCGCTGAATCTCTTGAGTGAGTTCCGTCAATGGCTGGACGAGCAGGAGCGCGTGTTGAAGCAGTATACCGCAAAAGGTAAGTGAGACTGAGGAACGTTCGGGGGTTGATGTAACGAGCGCTAGAAACGAAAAGTGTCCCACCGTTAAACTCCTGCGAAGAAACTTACCCCGGGACACTGTCACAATCCATAACACCAGATGCGTCGTTTGGCAGTTAAGCATCTGATTTGATCGGATTGTATCGCAGTACCGCGCAGTTTGCAACATCCAATTACCCCGAACCTGATTAAGAGAGGCATAAGAAATGTCATCATCAGGTTCAGAACAAATCGCAAAGGCTCTATTCGACGCAGCCGATATTTTCCTGCAGACGAGATTTTCGGTTATCCCTGTGTATGGCGACCAAAACCCAGACCAAGCCAAAGTGGCCATGGTTGATTGGAAACCCTACCAGACCCGCTTTGCTAGGCCGCCCGAGCTAAAGCACTGGTTCTTCGAGATGGGCGCACAGGGCCTCGCAATTGTCACCGGCAGGATCAGCCGTCTGCTGGTGCTTGACTTCGACGACGAAGGTATAGCACAAACGTTCTTGCGGCGCTTCTCTCACCTTTGTAAAACGCGCATCGTCTATTCCGCCCAGCGCAACCTGCCGCATGTCTACTTTCGGCTACCAGTTGGGGTGACCCTGCCAAGCCGACGGCTGCAAGGGCTGGACATCCAGAGCGACGGGCGCTATATCGTTACCCCACCAACCACCATCAACGGTATGAAATACCGCATAGATCGCGCTGGCTTACCGCGTGAGCTGTCTCGTGACGATGTTCGGCAAATTCAGCGCTTCATTGAGGAGGTGGCGAGCGTTCAAGCGTCCGTTCAAACAGCGGTTCCCATACAAGTTCAGGCAGCGGCTGATGCCAAAGCGCCCCTCATCACCATGCGAACAGCTGAGGAATGTCGCAATTACTACCTTGCCGTCGCGCCCTACGCAGGCCGCAACAACGCACTGTTCCGTGCCGCGTTGATGATGCGTGACACGGGCTGGCCAGTGGATGAAACGCTGGCGGTGCTTCAGCCGCTGCACGTCGCGCTGGCGCGCCCAAACGAGAGACCATCACAACGTGAACGCGAAGCTGAGGCGACCATTCGCAGTGCCTACAGCCGTGCCGCACGCCCGCCGCAGCAATCCACCATCGGGCTGCCAAACAGCCTGCGCGAGGCGCTTTTAGGGCGTGAGCAGTTGGCGCTGCTGCGCGTGTTGGACGGGCTGCTGATGGATAGCGTACCTACAGGTGCGCTAATGACGGAAAAAGAGATTGTCGAGCGACTTTCTGGCCGCGTGGGGCGTTATTCGATCTTGCAAGCGCTGCGCACTACAATCAACGGCCAGCCCGTTTTTGCCGTTCAGCCCCCTTTCCCCAGACCCCATACCCAGACTAACGTTGCTACACCCCCCGGCGTTGTGGAAAAGAAAAAATGCAAACAGCTGGGGGTGACACTGTCAGACAAAAATCGAGGGCGCCCGGCCAAACAGTTTCAGATGCCGTCAATTGAGTGGCTGTGTCGGCTGCTAGGCGTGCGCTGGACGCGCTCAGATCCCGTCCAGCCAGCCGATTTGCAGTCCCCCGCCCAGTATCGGCGCGCGCTGCACCGTGAGTTGATCAAGCGTCGGCCCGGAACTTATCATGTTAAATGGCTGGCGCGCCGCTTGAACGTCGTTGATCGCACTATCCAGCGCTACAACCACGTGTGTGGGGTGTCGGTCGTGCCCACGTTTGATCGTTACCCGGTGAACAACGGTATGATGCACGTCATCGCCGCCCCGATCAGGGGGATGTTCCTTGAGGACGCGCGCGGCAAGCGCTATCCCTGCCTGCCTGAAATCGCCAAGCGCTTGCTGCGCCAGCACAGGGGGGCGCTGCTGTGTATTCAGGGGTTCAGCCTCTACACCCATCCTGAAGGGCGTCACATGGTCCCCGGTCTTGCTGTTAAGCCTAACCCGGCCACAGAAGATCCTGACAGCGTGTTTTATATCGAGCCTGCCGTACCCAACCCCCAAAAAGCGGCAAAAACGCCGCAAAACGCCCCACACGCGGCCTACGAGCCTGCTGCGCCGTCGCGAGCAGCGCCAGCGCCTTACCGCCCAACCCTCAAGCCGCGCAGCTTCCGCCGCGTGCTGGCAGATGCAGCGTTGGAGGCCGCTGCCAACCGCCTTTACGCCCTCGTTCGTGACTTGGTGGCACAGGCGCGCGGCCAGGGCGGCGCGCCCTTGAGCATCGCCAACGCGCGCCAACTAGCCGTGACGTATGGCCCGGAACTGCTCGCAAGCTGTCAGAAAGTGCTTCAAAGCCGCCGCAACATCTACAACTATGCGGGCTTCGTGGTCAGCTTCCTGCGCAGCGAGGCTAACTCGCAGCGCCTGCGCGCGGCGCAGCGGGGATGAGACCCATTGTGGGATGAGGCCCGGATGCACTCTGACTTGAAAAAAGGCCGCTCATTGACGAGCATTGGGGCGTTGCAGTCAACATGGGATGGAGACGATTGTGCTCAGGTCGCGTTGGATGAAGCTGATTGTGCTCGGTGGGGCATTGGCGCTGTTGGGGGGAGCGCTCGTCTGGCGCTACAGCGGGGGCGGGCAGTCAGCAAGCAGCAGCAACGACCTCATCCGTGAGTATCTGCTGTTCCCAGAGCGGCGGCCTGCGCTGAGCAATCGAGCCCGTTCCCAGTGCGCTGGCGCGCCCTTCATTCTGCCAAGTGACGGGCTGATCGGCCTGATGTACGGCGACACGGCAGCCCCCTACACCGCTGGGCGACGGCATACCGGCATCGACCTCTTCGGCGACGGCAGGGCAGGCACTGTGCCGGTCTACGCGGTGTTCGACGGCTGGCTGACGCGCCTGCCCGAATGGCGCAGCACCGTCATCATCCGCCACGATGACCCGCTCCAGCCGGGCCGCACCATCTGGACGTACTACACCCACATGGCCAGCCGCGACGGCGCGCACAGCTACGTGAGCGAGCAATTTCCGCGTGGCACAGCCGAGCGTTTCGTCCGTCAAGGGGAACTATTAGGCTATCAAGGCGAGTTCGCGGGCAGCGGCGCGCCGATCGCCATGCACCTGCACTTCAGCATCACGCTCAGTGGCGCCAATGGCCAATTCTTGAATGAGGCCGCGATCGAAAACACGCTCGACCCATCCCCGTACTTCGGCCTGCGCCTGCGGTTGGAGGATGAGCCGCAGCCGCGCCCGCTCACTTGTGCTTGAAGCCCTCGGCAGCCTTGAAAGACGCTGCGCTGTCCATTGGTTGGAGGATGAGGTCTCGCGCGTGGCAGATTTCAATAATTCTTAACATTTTCTTAATGAAATACTTGCAATTGCTTGCAATCAACCGTTTAAGATTTTTCATAATTTATCGCTTATAGTTCATTTGCGAGGAATAGGCCGTGGGAGTTGACCGCATGGTTCCCTTGCCAGACTCATCAGAAGTGCTGGTGGAGGGCTTAGTCCGTGAGTGGTTCTATGATCAGCGTGTCGTGTTGTACAAGCTAACGCTGGTCACGCCCGAAGTGGTTGAAATCTGGGCAGAGGCAGTGCAGGATTGCCTGCGGACGTGGCCGCGCACGTCGCCGTACTTGGCGATTCACGATCTGTCTCAGCCGGGTATCTCGCTGCAATATGCCGCGTTAGTCAACTTTGACATGATGAACATCGGCATAACGTTGGAAGGGCGCATGGCCTGTGATGACCTGTTCGACGCGGAACCGCTGTGGTCAGCGCGGGTGGCCATCCAGTTCAACTTGTCACTGTCTGGCCAGACGAACCGCACCCTGATGAGCTATCTGAACCGCGATCATCCCTCGATTCAGTACAAGACCTTCTACCATCGCGGGAAGGCGCTGCGCTGGCTGATGGACCTTGATTCAACTGAGACGGGCGAAAATCGCACGGTTACAACTGACTAACCTGAGAAAGAGCGGTGTCTTGTGAACATCGATTTGGGCAAGGTCATTCGCAGCTATGAGCTGGAGGGGCTGGTCGGGATGGGGGGCTTCGGCGCAGTTTACCGCGCGCGGCAGGCCAGCGTGGCGCGCGAGGTCGCTATCAAGATCATCTGGCCTGCCTTTGCCAACCAACCGAACTTCATTCGCCGCTTTGAGGCCGAGGCGCGGCTCGTCGCCGCGCTGGAACACCCACACATCGTGCCAGTCTACGACTACTGGCGCGACCCGGAGGGGGCCTACATCGTCATGCGCTACCTGCGCGGGGGACACTTGCGCAGCCTCGGCGCGGGGCGCGACCTGCCGATTGACCAAGTGCTGCACGTGTTGGAACAGCTCGCGGCGGCGCTGGCGCTGGCCCACCGCTACGGCGTCGTCCACCGCGACATCAAGCCCGAGAACATCCTGATTGACGAAGAGCGTAACGCCTACCTTGCAGACTTCGGCATCGCACAGATCGTGAGCCAGTCGCAAGCGGTAGATGACGAGTTTAGCAACATGGGGTCGCCCGCTTATGCGGCCCCGGAGGTGATGTTGGGGCGGCACATCACCACCCAAAGCGACATCTACAGCCTCGGCGTGGTCGTGTTTGAGATGCTGTGTGGCGAGCCGCCGTTCCCTGACCTGGAAGAGCTGTCCTACACCCAACTGCTGCGGCTGCGCACGACCGAGCCGCTGCCGCCGCTCTTCACCCGCCGCCCAGAGCTGCCGCGCGCCCTCAGCGACGTCCTCGTGCGCGCCACCGCCCTCAACCCCGCTGATCGCTATCAAGACGCCCTCAGTTTCTATCAGGCCTTCCGCGAGGCGCTCGGCACGCTGAGCGCTGCCGCCCATACCAACGGCAGGCGCCTCATCCGCGAGTTGGTTCCCAACCCGTACCGCGGCCTGCGCGCCTTTGCCGAGCGTGACGCCAACGTGTTCTATGGGCGCGAGTCGTTGGTGCGGCGCTTGATCAACCGGCTCATGCAGAATGAGGAATATTCGCGCTTCTTGGCCGTGGTTGGCCCCAGCGGCAGCGGCAAGAGCAGCGTTGTGCAGGCCGGCTTGATCCCAATGCTGCGGCAGGGTGCGCTCCCTGGCAGCGAAAACTGGTTCTACAGCGAGTTTGTCCCCGGGCGCGATCCGCTGCAAGAGCTGGTCAATTTCATCAACAGCCTCGCCACTACGCCCCCAGAGGACCTTTTCGAGCGCATCTACCACGACGAACAAGCCTTCGGCCGCATGCTCCATGAAGTGCTGCCTGACGACGGCTCTGAGGTCTTTCTGCTGGTCGATCAATTCGAAGAAGTCTTCACCCTCAACGACGATGAACGCACAGCTGAGCGCTTCATTCACGCGCTGTTCCACGCCATTACCATGCCCAACAGTCGGCTGCGCTTGATCGTCACCATACGCGCTGATTTTTACGATCGCCCACTGCTGACGCCGCGCATCGCCGAGCTGGTGCGCGAGCGGACAGAAGTTGTCGTGCCGCTCTCGCCCGCCGAGCTAGAGCGCGTCATCGTCGAGCCGGCCCGCTCCGTCGGCGTGCAGTTTGACCCGGCGCTGGTGGCCATCATGATTGCCGATGTGCAGTCCCAGCCGGGCGCGCTGCCGCTGCTGCAATACGCCCTCACTGAGCTGTTCGAACAGCGCGAGGGCCATCAGATCACCCAGAAGGCCTACCGCGCCATCGGCGGCGTCAAAGGGGCGCTGGCGCGCCGCGCTGACGAGATCTACAGCAGCTTTGACACAGCGTACCAAGAGGCGATGCGCCAGCTCTTCTTGCGGCTCATCACCCTGGGCGAAGGCACAGAGGATACCCGCCGCCGCGCCCTGCTGACCGAGATCACCAGCATGACCGGTTTCGCCAGCGCCGACGCCAGCGCCGTGATGCAGTCCGTGGTGGAGGTGTTGGGGAAGGCGCGCTTGATCACCTTCGACCGTGACCCGATCACGCGCAGCCCCACCGTCGAAGTGACCCACGAAGCCATTATCCGCGAGTGGGGGCGGCTGCGCACATGGCTCGACGAAAGCCGCGAGGACGTACGCCTTGAGCGCAACCTGAGCGCCATGACCCACGAATGGGAGACCAGCGGCGGCGACAACAGCTTCCTGCTGCGTGGCGTGCGCCTTCAGCAGTACGAGCGCTGGCTGCAAACGACACAGGTCAGCTTGACTGCGCAAGAGCGCGCCTATCTGGACGCCAGCATCGCTGTGCGCGACCGCTTGGCGCGGGAAGAAGCCGAGCGCCTCGAACGCGAGCGCCGCCTCGAACGGCGCACGCTGAACCTGCTGCGCTTGATCATCGCCGGCCTCATTGTGATCGTGGTCGGCGCAGTGGGTTTGACGGCTTTTGCCCTGCGCGAGAGCGCCCGCGCCGAAGAAGCTGCCCGCGCCGCCGACGAAAACGCCACCATCTCGCGCAGCATCGCGCTCGCCTCCAACGCGCAGGCGCTGCTGGCCAACAACGACACCGACCTTGCGCTGCTGCTAGCGCTGGAGGCCAATCGCATCGACAGCCCGCCCTCAGAGGCGCGCAGCACCCTTGCACAGGCCGTGTTGGCGCGCTCAACGTATCGGCGTTTCGTCGGCGGGCAGGCCGCCCTCACATCTGCTGCCATCAGCGCCGACGCGCGCTTGGCCGCCGCCAGCAGCACCGATGCTAGCGTCCGCGTGTGGGACATCGCCACGGGGGAGCTGGTCTACACGCTGACCGGCCACGGCGGCGACGTCACCAGCGCCGATTTTAGCCCAGATGGGCGTCACTTGGTGACCGGCGCGGTGGACTTCACGGCGATTGTGTGGGATTTGGCGACAGGGCAGCAGGCGCGCCGCCTGACCGGGCACAGCGGCGTGGTCAACGTCGCGGTGTTCACCCCGAACGGCCAGCGCGTCTTGACTGGCTCGAACGATGGCACGGTCATCGTTTGGGATTGGCAGACGGGCACGCCGCTGCTGACGTTCAGCCAGCACGGCGCGTCCGTCAACGGGTTGGACGTCGCGCCTGACGGCACGGCGGTCCTCTCTGGCTCGCGCAATGGGCGCGTGCTCTATTGGAACTTGACGACGGGCGCGGTTATCGCCGACCTGAGCGCGTCGCCGGGCGCGCTGAACGACCTCCAGATCAGCCCCGATGGCCGCCAAGCGGTCATCGCCAAAGCGCAGAGCGGCATGGTGCTGTGGGATTTGGCGCAGGCCGTGCCGATTCGCGCGTTCGTCGGGCGGGCGCAGGAGGCGCGCACGGTGGCCTTTGTGACCAACGGGCGCTATGTCGTCAGTGGAACGCTCGACGGTGAGGTGCAGATCTGGTCAACGACGACCGGCCTGCTGGAGGATCGCCTGCTGGGGCACACGTCGGAGGTGCTCGGCGTGGCGGTCTCGGTCGATGGGCGCCTGGCCGTCAGCAGCTCGCGCGATGCGACGCTGCGCGTGTGGCACATCACCAGCCCTGGGCTGGTGGACGCGCGCCTGTTCCACACCAACCGCGTGACGGCGCTTGTTCACATGCCCAACGCCCTCTACTCCGTGGGGGTGGATGGGGCGCTGGGGGTCCACCCGCCACAGGGCGAGCCGCGTCGGCTTGGGCTGTCGGGCTTGCCGGTGCTGACGCTGGCCGTTGACCCGTCAGAGACTTTCGCGGTGGTGGGCGGGCGCGATGGTCGCTTGGAGCGGGTCAGCCTTGTCGACGGCCGCGTGATCCGCAGCTTTAGCGGGCATCGCGGCAACGTGCTGCATGTGGCCATCGTCGGCCAACAGCTCGTGAGCAGCTCGCAAACCGGCGAGGTGTTCCTGTGGGACATCGCCAGCGGCGAGCTGCTGCGCCAGTTCGAGACGAACGTCAGCGGCCCCGTCTACAGCTTCGGCATCTTCGACGACGGCACGCGCCTCGCCGTCGGGCTGGGGGATAACACGATCGGGGTGTTTGACATGGCTACCGGCGCACCTCTGCTGACGTTGAGCGGCCACGGCGGCAGCATCTACAGCGTCGACGTCAGCCCCGATGGGCGCACAATCTTGAGCGGCGCGCGCGACGGGTTCGCCATCGTCTGGGACGCGCAGACCGGCGCAGAGCGAGCGCGCCTGCCCGAGGACGGCGCGACGATCTGGAGCGTCACCTTCACCCCCAGCGGCGATCAGTTCGCCGTCGGCACGGCCAACGGGCAGATCAGCGTCTACGACACGGCCACAATCGATCAGGTGCAGCAGTTCACGTTCGAAGAGAGCGTCTTTGCCCTCTCGTTCAGCCCAGATGGCAGCGCCATCTACAGCGGCCACAACGACGGTGAGATTGCAACGTGGGTGGTGTTCCGCGCGGGCGAGGCAGTGCGGTGGGCGCAGGCCAACCGCTACATCCGCGAGCTAAGCTGCTTCGAACGCGACTTCTACCGCATCGAGCCGCTGTGCGGCGACGCCTAACCGGCGCACAATCTCGCCAAGCGCTCAACCACGCGCCTGGGGATGCGGCCGACGGATGCGACAGGTCGCGTCCCTACCTCGGCATATAGAGCGGGGCAGCTGCCGTCGTGCGCCCTCCTCTCCGTCGAGAGAAGGGGGGTGGGGGATGAGGCCTCACCCGCCTAAGCTGGTGGGCAGCGTGATCGTCGGCGCGGCCTCCAGCGAGCCGATGACGCGGTAGCTGCCGCCCAACTGGCCGATGTTCACCCACAGCTCGCGCTCGTTGTTGTCGGCTTGCACCTGCGCCCAACGGCCAGTCCCGCTGCCGCCCACGCCTAACACGCGCACGCGCCCCCCGGCCTCTAACGAGAAGGCGATGGACTGGTTGCGCTCGCGCACGTTGAGCGAGATGACGGCCACCAGCAGCGGCGGGACGGGCACGGTCACCGGCGGCAGGTCACGCCCCATCACGCTGAAACCGAGATTGGGGGCTGTGTCCCCCGCGGTGGCCGGCGGCAGGTAAAAGAGGGTGTAATCGGCGTTGAGCGTCAGATCGATCATCGGCGAGCCGCCGAGCGGGTCGAGCGGGGTGAGCAGCTCACACTGCGCGCCGGTGCGCCGCGCGAGATAGATCGCCCCGCCCGGCAGCGTGAGCGCCACGCGGTAGCTGCGCTCAGTGCGATCCATGCTAGTGGTCGCCAGCCGCAGCACAAACGGGATCGTGTCCACCTCCAACTGCGCGCCCGTGCCGAGCGGCTCCGGGTAGACGCAGCGCCCCGCCTGCTGGACGCTCGTCCCGTTCAGCACGGCGGCTGGTTCCACGTTGAGCGTCAGCGTCTCGGTCACCAAGTCCACCGACGTAAAGCCGCCGACCCCTGTCGGTCGGTCGCTTGGCCCCAACTCGCGGACGATCAAGCGGACGGTCGTCTCATCGGTTGTCGGCGGCGCGCAGTAGCGCACGCGGCGCTCACCCTCTGCCAGCGGGTACGTAGGGGAGGGGCTGTTGCAGGCGGCGTCCTCAGCCACGAAGCCGCCCACGGTGGCCTGCATCACCAGCGGCTGCGCTGCTTCACCTTGCACGTCGAGCACGACGCTGCCCGCTGAGCTGCCGAGGAACAGCGGGCGGGCGGACTGCGGGACGAGGCGGATGCCCGTCAGGTTGATGGCCTCGTCGCAGGTGTCGCCCAGCCCGTCGCCGTCGATGTCGCTCTGGTTGGGGTTGGGGACGAACGGGCAGTTGTCGAGCGCGTCGACGATGCCGTCACCGTCGCTGTCGTCACAGGCGTCACCGATGCCGTCACCGTCCATGTCGGCTTGGTCAGGGTTAGGGACGAACACGCAGTTATCGAGGTCGTCGATGATGCCGTCGCCGTCGCTGTCTATCGGGGTGGGCGAGGGCGTGATGGTGGGCGTGTGCGTGGGGGTCGGCGTGTGGCTAGGCGTCACTGTGATCGCCCCCACCAGCACAGCGAGGTTGTTGCCGCTGTTGTTCAACACGGTGACGAACACAGCCACGACGACCGCCGTCACCATGACGGTTGCCAGCAGCAACAGCCCTAACGGGCCGTGGTAGCCTGCGCGTTTGCTCTTGCGCCAGAGCGCGCCGGGCAGTTGATTGGCCGGCACGTACGGGCGCGGTGGGACGTTGTTCGGGTCGGTGCTCATGGGCGGTGATCGGCTGGGCGGGTGTTCAAGCGGATGTAGGCGGCGGCTTTGGCCGCGGCTTCCTGCTCCACCTCGTTGAACAAGGCGAGGATGCTGCGCAGGTTGGCTTTGAGGGTCTGGCGGTCGCGCCATGAGAGGCGGCCTTTGGCCAGCGCGTCGAAGCGCTGGCGCAGGGCGTTGAACTGTGCCAACCACGCCGCGTGGCAGCCCTCATCGTAGGCCTGCACAGGGCAGCGCCGCAGTGCGTAGACAAGACCATCAACCGTGTCGAGCACGGTGTCGAGGCTGTCGAGGCGTTCGGCGCGCGGCATCGCGTCGAGATAGGTGCACAGCAGTTGGCTCTCGTGCTGCTGGATGCGCTCAAGGCGCTGCTCGAGCGTTTGCAGCCGCTCGCGCGCATCTTGCAGCAGGTTGCTGCTGCTGGTGATCTGCTGGGTGTGGCGCTGGAGGGTGATCTCTTGGGCTTCAAGCTGGCGCTGCATGTCGTCTTGGGTCACGCGCAGCTCGCGCTTGGCCTGCTCGACCATGTTGGCTTGGGCGCGCTCAAGGTCGCTGAGCTGGGCGCGCAGGTGCTGAAGCTGGCGCAGGAGGCCGGGGCTGGCGCTGCTGCTGCCGTCGATCTGCTCGCGCAGGCCTTCAAGGTTGGCTTGCAGCGCTTGCAGCTGTGCCGCAAAGCCGCCGTCGCCTTGCAGCCGCTGGCGGATCTGTTCCACGTCCTGCGTGACGTGCTCGACGCGCTGCAAGGCTTGGATCGACTCATGGACGATCTGCTGCCACTGCTGGCGGGTCGTCTCGTCGCTGTGGATGATGTCGTCCATAGGCAGTCCTAACTCTAGGGCTTGTTGCAATTTGTGCATGATGCGGTGGGCTTGGGCCTGCTGCTGGGCTGGCTCCAGCGTCTCCAGCGGCTGGCTGAGCGTGTGCTGGCGCATGATTAACCACAGGTCTTGATACGTCTCGTAGATCTGCTCAAAGGCGTTGAGCGCGGCGCTCTGCTCGAGGGAGCGAGGCGCTTGCCGATGCGTCAAGCGCAGCTGTTCGATCAAGTGGCGCGTCTCTTTGCACGTCAGCAGGCGATGGGCCGGGGCTGCGCGCCGAACGCTCTGCCAGTCACGGGCGGCCGCAGCCGCGTGCACCTGCTGCATGGCGCTATCAGCCAGCGCCAATAGATGCCGTTCTAACTGTTGGCGCAGCGCGGCGTTGGCCTGCACAGGCGGCGTCTCTAACAGACGCACCCCCTCGCTGAAGTCAGCCAGCGGCTTCTCCGTCCGCTTGAGGAACGCCGCCAGCGCGTTGAGCGGCGCGAGGGCTTCATCCGCTGCTTGGCGTTCAATCGGCGGCAGCGGCAGCGCACGGGCGTACTCGCCCAACGCCAGCGCCACGTCGTAGTTGCCCGCGGCTAGCGCCTCGCTCATCTGCGCCATGACCTCGCTCAGGCGGCTGATGAGCTGGCCTTGCAGCGTGTAGGGCAGCACGAGCAGATCGTACTGCACGGCGGTCGGCAGCTGCAGATAGTTTGGCAGGCTGGCTAGCATCCCTAAAAAGTGTGGGCTGTACTGCGCCCACGCCCCGTTTTGACGGTAGGCTAGCGCGGACTGGCGCACCTGCACCTCGTGCAGCAGGTCGGGCGCGTTCAGCTCGTGCAACGTGTTGACGAGCACGTCAAGGGCGTTGGGCGTGTCCTCGACGACGGGGCGATGCAGCACCGTGCCGATGTGGCGGATCACCTCGCGCGGGGCGTTCAGCCCCAGCAGCCGCCGCCAGCGTCCCAGATGCTGCCACAGCCCCCACAGCGTCACGTCGCGGCTGAGCGCGGCCTCTTGGACGCGCTGCTGCTGCGCCTCAAGGATGGCCAGCGCCTCCGCTGTGGTGGACGCCTCCATCGCGCGGCTGATGGCCTCTTGGGACTGCGCCTCGAGGTTGTGGTCCACTTTCGCCCGCAACAGCGCGTGGCCGCGGCTGACGTCTTGGCTGGAGAGCAGCTCCGGCGCGTCCGTCGTCTGATGGATGCGCAGCCACAAATCCAGCCAAATCGCTTGTGCCTCGGCGCTCTCGGCGTTGAACTGGTAGGGCTTGGGCAGCGTCGCGCTGTAGCGTTCGAGGCTGGCGGGCGTCTGTTGGTCGATCACGCTGCCGAGCGTGAGCGTCAGACTGTACCACTCAAAGAGCGCTTTGCGCAGCCCCTGAAACGTAACTGTGTCCGCCATCAAGAAGCGTTGATCGGCGGGGCTGTGGAACAAGGCCGTGAGGATGTAGCGCAGCCCGACGCTGAGGACGCCCTGCGGCGTGTACGGCAGCGCCCGCCCCTGCCACGTCGTGTCGTCGAACGGGCTGAAGGGCGGCTGTGGGTTGAAGCCGAGCAGCAGGCGGTAGAGCCAGCGGCCAATCTCCGGGTTGGCGTTGAGCGCGACAACCTCTGACGCGGGCAGATAGTCCCCCCACGGCATGAGCGCGGGGCTGGCTGCTCCGTCCGCGCCGACGCACAGCAGGGCGTCCAATGTGTGCAGCGGCAGCGTCTCATGGGACTGCTCAAGGGCGGTCATCACGTCGAGCAGGTCAATCGTCAGCTTGAGCGCCAGCCGCTCCGCCGCGAGGAACTGGTGATCGCGCTGGAGCTGCTGCACAGTCGTCAAGAAGCTGCCCAACGGCGCAGGCATGAGCACAACATAGCAGGCAAACACCTCATGGCGCGCCAGCGCGAGCAGCGGCAGGGCGTGGCTGCCGTGTTGGCGCTGCAGGTCACGGGTGAGCGTCAGCGTGCGCTGGAACCAGCGCTCGGTTTGGGCGTCGTCTGGCTGAGCGGGCAACAGCACCGCAAGGCCGCTGCCCGTCACACTGTAGAGCACCCCGCGCGCGGTACGGCTGAGCAGCCCGCTCTCGCTGTATTGCAGACGCTCATCCACCGGCAGGTTGAGCGTCCCGCTGTCACAGACGACGATGTCAAAATCAGCCATTCAAAGCCTCGCAATAACACGCTTCATGAGGGCGCTGCCGTCGCATTATAGCCTACGAACGCAGAGGCTCACCAGTCAGCAAACTAGGCGATTGTCCTACAGCAGCGCCGCCCCGTCGCTGGCGTGGCAAACGTAGGCCGTAGGCACGATCACCCCGTCTGATTGGCGCGCCTGATACCAGCGCGCCACGTGCTGGCGGAACTCCTCGGCGGCGCTGGCCTGCACCAGCGCTACGCCGCACCCGCCAAAGCCTGCGCCGGTCATGCGTGCGCCGTAGCAAGCCGGGTGCTCTAGCGCACACGTCACGACGCGGTTGAGCGCCGCGCTGCTGACCTCGAAATCGTCGCGCAGGCTCTCATGGCTGGCGATCATCAGGCGGCCAAACGCTGCCGCATCGTCGGCCAGCAGGGCCGCTTGGGCCGCCAGCACGCGCTCGTTCTCGCTGATGACGTGGCGGGCGCGGCGCGCCGTCATGGGGTCTAGTTCGGCCTCACGGGCGCGGAACTGCGCCAGCGTCACATCGCGCAGGGCCTTCACGCCGAAGAAGCGGGCCGCCGCCTGGCACTGGGCGCGGCGTTCGTTGTAAGCGCTGTCGACGAGGCCGCGGCGCGTGTTCGTGTCGAGCACGATCACAACCGTCTCAGACGGCAGCGGTAGGGCGGTGGTGCTGAGGTCGCGGCAGTCGATCAAGACGGCGTGGCCGCGCTGGCCGACGGCGCTGATCATCTGATCCATGATGCCGCACTGTACGCCTACCCACTGGTTTTCGGCCTCTTGGGCGGCTAGCGCCATCTGTGGCGCGTCCCACACGCCGCCTGCGGCCGCCACGGCGGCACGCGCCACGGCCAGCTCTAGCGCGGCGCTGCTGCTCAAGCCCGCCCCGATGGGCACATCCCCTTGCATAACGCCCTCCCACCCGCGCAGCGGCAGGCCGCGCTGCTGAAGCGCGAAGATCATCCCCTTGACGTACTCCGCCGGGGACGGCGCGCCTTTGCGCATGCTGCTGATGTGGAACTCGATGAGCGCGTCGAAGTCCAGCGCGTGCAGGCGGATGAGGTCGTCCGCGCGCGGGCGCAGCGCGATCACCACCGCGCGATCGATGGCCATCGGCAGGACGAAGCCATCGTTGTAATCGGTGTGCTCGCCGATGAGGTTGACGCGGCCCGGCGCGCGCACGACGAGGGGCGGTGCGCTGTGGTAGCGGGCGGTGAATTGGTCGATGACGGTCTGTTGCAGGGTCATAGCACGGCCTATGAGTGAGTGAATGCCATCCGAATCATAGACGTTCCCGCCGCGCTTGGCTAGACGGGGCACGGCGCGCTGTGCCCCCTGCATTTATCGTCGTCTCACGTGCAGGCGTTATAGTGCGTCGGTGAAAGTGTCAACTGGACTGGGCACACGCACATGACCACAACGACCCCTGCAATCGACAAGCGCCGCGCGTGGCTGCAAGCGGCGCGCCCGCGCGTCTTCACCGCGTCCTACGTGCCGATGGGCTTGGCGGCGGTGATCGCGCTGCAAGACGGCGTCTTCAACCTGCTCACGTTCGCGCTGGCGGTGATCGGCGTGATGCTCTTGCAGACGACCGCCAACCTCGTCAACGAGTACGCTGACTATCGGCGCGGCGCGGATGAACTGAAGGTGGCTGGGCAGGGCATGGCGCTCAAGGACAAAGTGCTCACGCCGCAGGAGGTGCTCATGGGCGCGGTGATCGTGACGGCGCTGGGCTGCCTCATCGGGCTGTACATGCTGGCCATCAGCGGGCCGTACCTGTGGCTCATCGGGCTGGGCGGCGTGCTGGTGGCGATCACCTACACCGCCGGGCCTTTCCCGCTGGCCTATAACGGCCTCGGCGAGGTGGCGGCCGGGGTGTTCATGGGGCCGATGATCGTGCTGGGCGCGTACTACGTTATGGATCCGACCATCAGCGCCGAGCAAGGCGTCTATCTGGGCTTGGTGTCGCTGCCGATTGCTTTCATGGTGGCCAACATCCTGCACGCCAACAACATCCGCGACATGGACGCCGACCGCGCTGTCAATAAGCGCACGTTGGCCGTCCGCTTTGGGCGCGACGTGGCGCGGCTGGAGTACAAAGTGCTGACCGCGCTCACGTATCTCTCGCAGCTTGGGTTGATCCTCGTGGGGTGGATGCCGCCTACCACGCTGCTCACCCTTCTGACGCTGCCGGAAGCGCTGGCGCTCATCCGCATCATCGACGCCGAGACCGACCCCCAAGCGCTGCATCGGGCGCAGGGGCGCACGGCGCAGCTGCACGGGCGCATCGGCCTTGCGCTCGTCGTCGGGTGGGGATTGTGGCTGCTGCTGCGGGCGTTTTCAGTAGTCTGATCGCTCCAATTATGGTAAGCTTGGCTCACAAGATCTACGTGAAGAGAGACCCGCAATGACTGACCCTACGTCCCCTGATATTGAACAAGTCACTCAGGAGATTGCGAGGCATTTGAACGAGACGCTCGACGGCCCCGTGCGCCAAATCCGCATGGTCGTTACGCACATGGGCGTTGAGTTCGCGCGCGAGGTGCTGCGCGAGACGATGGCGATTGAGTCCACGGGCGGCATGTTGACCGCCGACCAGAGCCGCCGCCGCACCCCCGGCGGGGTCTTCTTCTACTTGGCAAAAGGCAAGATGCCCGCCGAGGCGCGCGCCATCATCTTCCCGCTGCCGCATCAAGCCAAGCGCGTGCCGGTCGTCCCGTGGGAAGACCGCCTTGCGATTGCGCGGCAAGCGCTGGAAGCCTCTGCAGCGGGCGAGAGTGGGAGCTTGACCGCGCTGCCGCGCCTCACCCTCATCGGGCGGCCCGGCCCTGTCTTCCGCGAAGGCAGCACGGTCGCCTTTGAGCTTCAGCACGAGCTCAGCCCAGAGATGCCCTTCCCGCGCGGCATCCCCCAGCCGCCAGCGCTGACGCTGCGCTTTCTCGTCTTGGCCGGCCGCCAGCAGTACGAGCGGATTGAAAAAGCCCTGCACAAGAGCCTCAAAGAGCGCCTCATCGTCGAAGGCATCTGCACCTTCGACCCCGAGCTGAACGCCATCTTGGTGTTGCCAGTCATCTTGACGACGCGCGGCAACCAAAAACGCGCCAGAGCCGATCAGCGCCAGCCGATGATCACCGCGGAGGATGAAGAGGTGGCCATCGCGCTGCCAGGCCGCCCCGTGCCGCACCCCGCCCCCGAACGCGAAAAGCAGCAGCGTGAAATCTACCGCCGCATGAAGGAAAAAGAGGAAGCCCACGCCGCCCGCAAAGTGGCCCAAGCGTCCACTGACGCTGAACCCAACCCGACCAACGCTGCCAGCACGGATGCCCCCAAGCCGCTAAAAGCCCACAAGCCCGCTAAATCGGCTGCCCAGCTCGCTGCTGTGGCCACCGCTGCGCCCCAGCCCAAAACGACCACGCTGTCGCCCGCCTCAGAGGCGTTGCTAGCGCAAATTCGAGATCTGGAGCTGGCCGCCGTGACGCTGCGCGAGCGCATCAGCACGATGGAGGCCAACAAACAGCCCGGCGTGGCCATGACCAAGAAGATCCTCGAAAACACTGAACGTCAAATCGAAGCCCTGCGCCGCGATTTATCCTCGTAAGCGCGGTTACGCTCACTGGATGAGCAGCCGCGCGTTGTCGCGCTGCCAGCGCAGCCGCACCACCTCCCGCTCGCGGATGAGGTGGGCCATCGCCGCGTTGACGTTCTGCGCACGCACCCGCACGTGGTGGCCCCCAATGCGCACGTAGTAGCGCATGTCCGTTCCGATGTACTGCACCTGCCCCACATGCCCGATCACCTCTTCCCACCCGTCGGGCAGGGGGGGCGCGTCGTTGTAGGGCTGGATCACCAAGCGCTCGGGGCGAATGGCCAGCGTCACGATCTGGTCATTCGAGATGCCGCGCTCTGGCAGCGCCACGCGCACTTGCGTGTCATCGTTCAGCGCCACCACGCCATCCGCCCCCTGCCGGCTGATGAGCTGCGCCTCAAGGAAATTCGTCTCACCGATGAAATCGGCCACAAAGCGCGAGTTGGGCGTCTCGTAGATGGCGCTGGGCGTGCCGATTTGCAGCACCTGCCCGCCCTCCATCACGGCGATGCGGTCGGCCATTGTCAAGGCTTCTTCTTGGTCGTGCGTCACGTAGATGAAGGTGATGCCTAGCTCGGTTTGCATGGTTTTGAGTTCCACCTGCATCTCGCGGCGCAGCTTGAGGTCGAGCGCCCCAAGCGGCTCATCGAGCAGCAGCACACTGGGGCGATTGACCAGCGCGCGCGCCAGCGCCACGCGCTGCTGCTGCCCGCCAGACAGCTCGCGCGGCTTGCGCTCGGCTACTTTGGGCAGCCGCACCAGATCGAGCGCCTCTTGGGCGCGGCGGCGGGCTTCTGCTTTCGGGACTTTGGCCATTTGCAGCCCGAACATGACGTTTTGCAGCACGGTCATATGCGGGAAGAGCACATAGTCCTGAAAGACGGTGTTCACCGGGCGCTGAAACGCCGGCACGCCCTGCATCGGCACGCCATCGAGGATGACCTCGCCGCTGGTAGGCTGCTCAAAACCGGCGATCATGCGCAGCGTCGTTGTCTTGCCGCACCCGCTCGGGCCGAGCAGGGCGAAGAACTCACCGTCGTAGATGTCGAAGCTGATGCCGTCCACGGCGCGCGTCTGCCCCGATTTCCCCTGTGAGGGGAACTCTTTGACGACGTTCACCAAGCGCACTTTTACATCGGACATGTTTTTCTGATTGCCTCCTCAAAATCGCGGTTGGACGAAAACGGACAGGGCTGCCCCTGTCCGCGTGATGGTCCGCGTGAAACGCCGAGCGCGACCAACGCCCCCGGCCGGTGCGCGGCTAGCCGCCGATGCCAAGCTGGATGCGGATCTCATCCCACAGCATCTGATACTCGCCCTCCGCCTCGGTGATGGGGCGGTAGAACTCCAGCCGCGTCATCGTCTCTGGCCCGACGAACAAGGCCGGGTTGTTGAGCACCTCTGGGCGGATGAAGCCGCTGTCGAGGGCGGCTTGGTTGGTCGTGTTGTAGCCGGTGTCGTTGACGATCTGCGCGGCCACAAACGGATCGTTCAGGTAGTCGATGAAGGCCTCCGCTAGGCGCTGGTTGCGCGCGCCGCGCAGGACGACCGCCATCGTGACGTCCACCGCCGAGCCTTCCTGCGGCACGACGTAAACGAAGCGGTCGCACTGGCACTTCTCCGGCAGCGCGTAGGCGTAGCTGCTGTAGGTGAGGATCATGTCCACCTCGCCGTTTTCAAGCGCTTCCGTGAAGCCGCCGGCCATGCTCACCGCGTTGCTGCCATTGGCCTTTAAGAACTCCGCTGCCTTGCGGATTTCCTCAGGGTTAGTGCTGCTGGCGCTGACGCCCATCAGCCAGAAGGCCGGGCCGAACATGCCGCGGTAGTCGTCGATCCACTGCACCGGGCCGTTATGGGTGAAGAAGTCCATCCACGACACGGGCGGCGTGCTCACGCGTTCGCGGTTGTAGATGATGCCATAGGTTGACCACAGATAAGGCACGCCCCATTCGTTGTTTGGGTCAAAGTATTGGTTCTTCCAGCGCTCGGCCACGTTGGCATAGTTGGGGATGTTCTCAAAGTTGATGCGCTCCAGCAGCCCCTCGTTGGCGAGGATGGCAATGGCGTAGTCGTTGGGGAAGGCGATGTCATAGCCCGGGTTGCCGGCGCGCATGCGGGTGATGAGCGTCTCGTTCGTGTCGAAGTAGTCCAGCACGACCGTCACGCCCTCGCACAGGCGGGTGAAGTCTTGAATGGTCGTATTGCCGATGTACTCCGCCCAATTGTAGATGCTCAAGCGCTGGCCGCTGAAGTCCTCAGGGCACGTCCACGTGATACCGCCCTCAGCGACAGCGGCAGGGGCGTCCGTCGCCGCGGGCATGGCCTCGCCGGTAGCTTCAGGGGTAGCCTCGGGGGTCACCTCAGGGGTGGCCTCGAGCGTGACCTCCGGGGTCATCTCCGGAGTGACCTCGGCAGTCGCTTCGGCGGTAGCCTCTGGCTCAGGGGTGGTTGTTGGTCGTGCGGCGCGCAGCACTGCGACGGACAGGCCGCCGGTCTGCGTCTTGGCGGGCAGCGTCACCGCGACGGGGGTCACCTCCGGGGTGGCTTCTTCAGTGGCTTCGACGGTGGCTTCTGGTGTCACCTCCGGGGTGGCTTCTTCAGTGGCTTCGACGGCGGCTTCCGGGGTCACCTCCGGGGTGGCTTCTTCAGTCGCTTCAGCGCTGATGGGTGCTTCCGTCGCTTCGGAGGTGGGGGTGATGACTGGCGTGTTGGTTGGCTGCGGCGTGGCAGTGGGCGCTGGGCCAGCGCAGGCGGCCAACGCCAGCGCAGCGACCGCAGCAACCACCAAAATCGGACGTTTCAACATAAGCTCTCCTCCATTTGTGTGCAACGTTGGTTAAGCAGCGGTCTTGGTGACGTTCCCTTGAAAGAAGAGCGACGCCCCGACGAACGCTGTCGATGCTATAAGCATAACTGTACTTATAGCGTTAATTTCAGGCGTTACTGAAACTTTAAGCAAACTGTAGACGTACAGCGGCAGCGTGGTCGTTCCGACCCCTGACAGGAAGAAGGTGATGACGAAATCGTCGAGCGACATGGTGAACGCCAGCAGGCCGCCCGCGACGATGCCCGGCATGAGCAGCGGCAGCGTCACCCGATAGAAGGCCTGCCACGGGCCAGCGCCCAGATCCGCGGCGGCTTCCTCGTAGCGCGGGTTCATGTCTGCCAGACGCGCCCCAACGACAATCGCAACGTATGAGATGTTGAACGCCACATGCCCGATGATGATCGTCGTGAAGCCCGTCACAGGCCGCTCGCCGCTCACCATGTGGATGAAGTCAAACACGACTTTGAAGAACAGCGCCAGCGAGACGCCCTGCGTGACGTCTGGGATGACGATCGGCGCGTAAAGCAGCCCGCTGAGCAGCCGCTTGCCGGGGTAGCGCCCGCGCGCAAGGCTGAGCGCAACCAGCGTGCCGATCACGCAGCTGATGAGCGTGGCGATCAGCGCGACGAAGACGCTGTTGCCCAGCGCGGTCAGCATCAAGCGGCTGGAGAAGCTGTTGGGCGAGCCGCTGCCGATCGCGCCGTCAAAGATCGTCTGATACCACTGAAAGCTGAAGCCGCTCCACGTGGCCAGCGAACCGGAGGCGTTGAACGAGAACGCCACCAGCAGCACGATCGGGGCCCATAGGAAGAAATAGGCGGCCAGCGGGGCGATGATCAACCCCACCTTGCCGACGCGATGAAACTGCCGCGTGCGCTGCGCACGGTCGACGATCTGCTGCTGCCGCACCTCAAGCGGGGTGGCAATCTGACTAACCACGCTGCTCTTCCTTTCTGCCTGTCCACACGTAAACCGCCAACGGCACGACGATCATCGCCAGCAGCACCATCGAGATGGCCGCCCCCTGCGGCATGTTGCCGCTGCCGGTGAGCTGGCCGGCCAGCAGCGTCGCAATCATCAGCCCACGGTTGCCGCCCAGCAGGTCGGGCGTGACGTATGAGCCAATCGACGGGACGAACACCAACACACACCCCGCAATCACCCCCGGCAAGGTCATCGGCAGCAGGACGCGCCAAAAGGCCGCCCACGCCCCCGCGCCGAGGTCTTGCGCCGCCTCGATGTAGCGGAAGTCAAAGCGCTCCATCGAAGCGTAGATCGGCAGCACCATGAACGGCAGCATCCCATAGACCAAGCCGAGGATGACCGCAAATTCGGTGTTCAGGATTTGGATCGGCGCGTCGATCAAGCGCAGCTCGAGCAGCAGGCTGTTGATGAGGCCTTCACGCGCGAGCAAGAAGCGCCATGCATACGTGCGGATGAGCAGGTTCGTCCAAAAGGGCAGGACGACGAGGAAGAGCGCGACTCCTTTCGCCCAGCGCGTGCGGCGCGTTTTGATGAAGTAGGCCATCGGGTAGCCCAGCAGCAGGCAGGCGACTGTCGTGATGAGCGCAAAGCGCACCGACTGCCCAATGACGCCGCCAAAGACGTTGAACGTGCGCGAATAGTTGTCAAGCGTGAGGGGAAGAACTGGCAGGCCCCCAGTGCCACGTGACATGAAGCTGATGCCCAGCACGATGATCACCGGAGCGACAAAGAACAAGACCAACCAAACGACGGCTGGAACCGACAGCAGGGCGTACCCCCGCCCGCGCGCTAGCCCCCTCAGCCATAGCGCCATGGCAGATCATCCTCGATGAAGGCGCAAATGATCTTGTACACCATGACAAGACCCTCCCTGTGAACACTTTTAGTAAAAGAAACAAACTCAATGCCAGCCAGCGGTTAAGCCAACTATCAGTGAGTTCGCAGTGCGTGTAATCATACACGCTTCATATGGCTTGTAAAGGAAAAACATGAAATCTTAATATTTTGAATTACCTGCGCGTTACAGATAATCGGAACGTGCCCCCTGATGCTGTTTGGAAACTTAACACGGAGTGGGGACGCAACTTGTCGCGTCCGTGGGCCTCATCCCTCAACCCCCAAACAAGCTACATCCCCTTCCGATCGAAACCGCCGCGCTAGCATCGGGATCAGGCCGCCCGCGTCGAGGATCGCCTGCACCGAGGGCGACAGCGGCGGGATCGGGAAGGTCTGCCCCGCCGCGCGGATCACGCCGTCCTCAATCTCGATCACGTCCCCCGTCTTGACCAGCGTGTGCAGCGCCGGGCAGACGATCGGGTGCACCCCTTGATTGATGCAGTTGCGCAGGTACAACCCGCCGAAGCTGGCCGCGACGATGGCGCGGATGCCGTTCCACTTCAGGCAGGTCACGGCTTGCTCGCGGCTGCTGCCGTTGCCCCAGTTCTGCCCCGCCACGATCACATCGCCAGGCTGAACGCGCCTCACGAAGTCGGGATCAAGGTCTTCCAGCGCGCGGCGGGCGATCTCGTCGCGCTCGCGCAGGGTGTAGGTGTACTTACCGGCGAAGATCAGGTCCGTGTTGACGTTGTCGCCGTAGACGTGAACGCGATGCTGTGTCATGAAGGGTGTCCTTTCGATTGGAGGCTAGGCCATCACCGCGCGTGGGTCAACGATGCAGCCCGCGACGGCTGCCGCCGCCACGACGTAGGGGTTGGCGAGGTAGCAGGGCGCGTCGGGCGTGCCCATGCGCCCGCGGAAGTTGCGGCTGCCCGTGCTGATGGTCGCCTCGTTGGGGGCAGGCACGCCCATGTGGTTGCCCATGCATGGGCCGCAGCCCGGCGTGTTGAGCGCTGCCCCTGCCTCAAGCAGCGTGGCCAGCACGCCCGTCGCCAACGCCTGCTGGATCACCTGCGCGCTGGCTGGGATGACGATCAACCGCGAGCGGATGCGCTTGCCCTTGAGCACCGCCGCCGCCGCCGCCAAGTCCTCATAGCGCCCGCCCGTGCACGTGCCGATGAAAGCCTGCTCAATCGGCTGGCCGAGCGCGTCCGTCAAGTCGAACACGTTGTCTGGCTGATGGGGAAAGGCCACCTGCGGCGGCAGCGCGGCGCAGTCGATAGCGTGCGTTTGGTCGTAGGCTGCGTCGGGGTCGGGGTAGATCGGCGTGTAGTCGCGCGTGCGCTTGGCCTCTAGCGCGTCGAACACGAGCGAATCCGGCGGCAGGTAGGCGCTCATCGCCCCGAACTCGGCCATCAAGTTGGGCAGCACGGGGCGCTCATCCAGCGAGAGCGTGCCGATCGTGTCCCCGTGGAACTCGACGGCGCGATAGCCGCTGCCGGTCAAGCGCAGGTCGCGCAGCACTTTCAGCGCGATGTCCTTGGCCATCACGCCGGGCTGCAAGCGCCCTGTGAGGGTGATCTGGAGCGTCTCGGGCACGCGGATCCACAGCTCGCCGGTGGCCCACAACGCGGCCATCTCGGTGCGCCCGACGCCCATCCCGAACGCCCCCAGCCAGCCGAAGTGGGTCGTGTGGCTGTCGCTGCCGAAGATCGTCTCGCCGGGCAGGACGAGCGCCTCTTCACTGATGACCTGATGGCAGATGCCGCGCCCGACCTCGTAGAAATGTCGGATGCCTTGTTCGCGCACCCACGCGCGGATGTCGGCGTGGTTTTGGGCGTGGGCGGTGGTCGGGGCGGGGACGGCGTGATCGAGCGTGATGGCTACCCGCTCAGGGTAGGCGATGCGGGTCGCGCCGATCTCTTTGAACAAGCGGATGATGGCGGCGGTGTTGTCGTGGCTGAACATCACGTCGGCGCGCACGTCGAGCACGTCGCCCACGTTGGCGTGCTCCACGCCCGCGGCGCGCGCCAGCGCTTTCTGCACGAAGGTCTGCGGCATCAGGATCCCTCCCTTTCAGTTGTCGTGGTCTGCTGGTTCAAGCGGCTCCATGCCGATGTCCACAATTGGCAGGCGCGGGTCTGGGGTGGCGTGGGCGTAGACGTGCCGATACCACCCGTAATCGGGGTAAGCGTCGCGCGTCGCGCTCAGGCTGTGGCTCATCCCCAGCGCATACGTCACCCCGATCGGGCTGCTGACGAGCGAATGATACGCCCCGCATGGGACGATCACCACGTCATTATGGCGGCTGGTGAAGGTCTCTTCATGGCCGTCAACGCGCAGTTGGTGCAGCGCAAAGCCGGTGGCGCGGTCTTGCTTCATTAGCAGCAGCGCCTCGCTGTCCTGATACCGAATCGGCGGGAAGAAGGCCCAATTCGTGCTGGGGATGTACGTCTCCCACAGGTTGAGTTCGCCCTGCACGACGCGGTTCACCTGATAGCTGATGCGTCCGACGGTGTGCAGGTGCACGTTGACATCGCGCGGGCGGATGACGCGCGTCTGCACAGGCTGCACCGCCGTCGCCCAGCAGGCGGCAAACTGAAAATCGTCGCTCAGCGCCTCGATCTCAAACTCCGTGTTGGGGGCAATCGTGATGGCGTAGGGCATCCCCGCGAACACGTCCGTGCGCCGCCCGACGTCGAGGAACGTCTCAGCGCTGGTGCGGATTTCGGCCACGCCGCCGAGGATCACCGCGGCGTAGTTGTATGGGCCGGTCGTCAAGGCGAACTTCTTGCCCGTCGTGAGCGCCATCGCAATGCCGTTCAAGCGCGTCAAGGCGGCTTGCCCAGCGGCGACGCGCTGGATGAGGTTGCCGGTGTCGTTGGCGAGGAGGAGGTGATCCATGATGGCTGCCTTTGTGTGCGTCGGATGTGGATTGTAACCTATGTTGCGCTAGGTGATCCACAGGCGCGGTATTAACAGGGCGACGAGCGCCGCAGGCAGCCACGCCGCCGCCAGCAAGCGCCAGCGCTGCGGCATGTGCTCCGCCACGAACAGCAGCCCCGTCGGCACGATCAAGATCGCCACCCGATAAGCCGCCACCGGGTCTTCCCAGCTCACATCGGGCATGGCTATCACGAAGCCCGCCGCGGGCAGCAGCAGCGCCACGCTGAGCGTCAGGCGGCGCGTCTGCCACAGCACGCGCAGCGCTGCTAGCAGCAAGATCAACGTCGGCAGCCCCAGCCACAACAGCAGCATCCCGAACAGCAGCGGCTCGCCCCACACGCTGAACATCCCTTCAAACGGGATCGCGTGCAGCTTGGCGGCCGGGTATCCCAACGGCAGCCGACCGAACCACAGCCGCATCACCCCCCACCACACGAAGAAATATAGCGCCGGCCCCGCCCCGATCAAAAACGCCCAGCGCCACCGCCCGCGGGCGAACGCGGCATGTAGCGCCAGCCCTAACGCCACCAGCAGCCCGATCTCTTTGGCGGCGGTGGCCAGTACCAGCAGCCCAATCGTCCAGCGCCAGCGCGCGTTTAGATAGGCGGCGACGGCGGCCAAGCTCAGCGCCACGCACAGGATTTCCGTCAGGTTAAAGCGAACCACAAATACCGCGCCGATCCAGAAAGCGTACACCACCGCTGACCAGCTTTGCCCGCCCAATCGCGCGATGAGGTGCGCCAGCAGGCCGCAGGCCAGCGCGTGCGCTGCGAGGTTGATCAGAACGAGCGCCCACGGCACGACGTCCGCGCTGCCCAGCGCCAGCGCCCGCGCCAGCACCGGGTAGAGGATGCGCTGAAAGCGCAGGGTGGCTCCGTCCATGAACGGCTCAGCGGCGGCCCCGTCGCGCGCGATGAAGTAGACGAACTGCCCATCATAGCCCACCGTGCCGTTGGGGTCGCCCTCGCTGAAGCGCGTGCCGATGTGGGCGAAGGCCAGCACGCCCTGCGGCTGGTTCAGCACCACCAGCAGCACTAGCGCGGCATACACTAGCAGCGTCAGCGCTGCCACCCGCCACCCCACCGAATGCACAGGCAGCCACGGAGTCATGCTCATCCTCGTAGGTGCGCCATCAGGTGGATATACGCCTCGTTGATCTGCTTCATGCGCAGGGTCGCTTGGGGGGTGCGGTTGACGTCCGGGTGATACTGCCGCGCCAGCTCACGATAGGCTCGCTTGATCAGCGCGAGGTCGTCGGTCGCCTCCAGCCCCAGCGTCTGATAGTGGCGCACTAACACCGGCACGACCTCGGCGATGGGCGGCGGCTCATCGGCGGCATCGCCCTCACGCGGGTCGAACGTGGCCACGCGCCAGCGCCCGGCGATACTCGGCTCCTTCGTCTGGACGAGCTCACCGCGCAGCAGCGACAAGTCGAGCAGGTCGCCGTGGATGATGTGGCGATGCGTGCCCTCGCCTTGAAAGTAGACGGGGAAGAAGAACGAGTGCTTCTTGGCGACCTCGAAGCCGTAGATCTTGCCGCCCTGCACCGCCAACAGCGCCTGCATCCAATCCTCGATCGGGTAGTAGTCGCCGTGGGCGGGCAGGAAGATGTCGAAGTAGAAGATGAAGAGCGAATAGCGCCCACGCGCTGTGTTCGTCCGCAGGTGGTGCTGCAAGTTTTGTAGGTTGAAGGGCCGCTCGATCATGTAGGCCATGACGCGCTCACCGCTCATCAGGCTGAAGAACATGATGTCGCCGTCTTCGTAGATGTGGCGCACGAGCTGACGCTGCTGAAGCTCGGTGATGAACTGGGTGGCCGCCGTAAAAGTGTCGTAACGCATAGCGCAGCTTTCTTGACTTGCGAGCGATTGCGGGTGTGCGGGGTGAGCCAATGCCCACCCCTGACCCAACGTGGGCGGTGTTACCCTTCCAGCAGCAGCGTCTCGGGGTCTTCGATCAGTTCCTTGACCTTGACGAGGAACTGCACCGCCTCGCGCCCGTCCACGATGCGATGGTCATAGGTCAGCGCAAGGTACATCATCGGGCGGATGACTACCTGCCCATTGACCGCCACAGGGCGATCTTTGATCCCGTGCAGGCCGAGGATGCCCACCTGTGGATAGTTCAAGATGGGCGTGCTGAGCAGCGAGCCGAACACGCCACCGTTGGTGATCGAAAACGTGCCGCCTAGCAGCGACTCCAGCGCCAGCGTGCCGTTGCGCGCTTGGTCGGCGTACTCTTTGATCTTCTTCTCGATCTCGGCGAAGGACATCTTGTCGGCGTCGCGCAGCACCGGCACGACGAGGCCTTCTTCCGCGCCGATGGCCATGCCGATGTCGTAGTAATTCTTCTGGATGATCGTGTCGCCGTCGATCTCGGCGTTGAGCAGCGGGAAGGCCTTCAGCGCGCCGATAGTCGCCTTGACGAAGAACGAGCTGAAGCCCAGCCCCACGCCGTACTTCTTCTGGAAGGATTCCTTGCGGCGGGCGCGCACGTCCATCACCGCGCTCATGTCCACCTCGTTGAAGGTGGTGAGCATGGCGGCCTCGGTCTTGGCCTGCACGAGGCGGCTGGCGATGGTGCGGCGGCGGCGCGTCATCTTGATGCGCTCTTCGCGCGGGCTGTTGTCGATCAAGCGCGGCAGGGCAGGGACGGCCGGCGTGGTCGTGGCCGCCGGGGCAGGCGTCGGCGCAGGGGCGGCTTGCTTAGTGAGATGTTCGACGACGTCGGCCTTCATCACGCGTTGGCCGTCGCGCGCGGGAACCTGCGCAAGGTCAACGCTGTTGGCCGCGGCCACGCGGCGCGCGACAGGACTCGCTTTCGTTTCAGAGGAGGCCGCAGTCATCGGCGCGGCGCGAGGCGTCTCAACAGTAGTCGGGATTTCGCTGGTGGCGCGGGCTGGTGCGGCGGCGCTGGCCTCACCCTCGACCACGCCCAGCACGTCGCCCGCCTTGACGTCCGCGCCTTCGGGGTGTGTGATCTCAGCGAGGACGCCATCCCCCTCGGCGGTCACCTCGACTGACACCTTGTCCGTCTCTAAGATGACGACGACCTCGCCGCTCTTGATGACGTCGCCCACTTTCTTCTGCCACTCGCTGACGGTGGCCTCCACTACTGACTCGCTCAGGGGGGGTACAACGATGTTAAACGTCATAAGTATCTCAGACCTCCGATAGCCGTGCCCAGCGCGAGCGGGGCGTTAGTTAAAGATGTGGTAATAGGCGGCGTCGATCACGGTCGCTTGGTTGATGGCCCACGCCGACTTAGAGCCTTCCGCTGGGCTAGAGCTGCGCCGCCGCCCCACGTAGTTCACCGGGATATGAATGCCAACCAGCTTCTTCAGGCGGTAGTTCATGAACTCCCAGGCGCCCATGTTCTTCGGCTCTTCCTGCGCCCACACCACCTGCTTCACCTTGAGGTACTTGCGCAGGATTTGGCTCAGGTCGTCGGCCGGGAAGGGGTAAAGCTGCTCGACACGCACGATGGCGATGTGCGGGTGCTCGTCGCGCGCGGTCGGGCGCAGGGTGGCGGCGCGCGGCCCCAGCTCTTCCAGCTTGCGGGCGTCGTTGCCATAGATCAAATCGTAGTAAAACTTGCCGCTGACGAAGATCAACCGCGTGACTTGTTCGGGGTCGGCGATGGGATCGTCAATAACCGGCTGGAAGCGGTTCTCTTCCGTCAGTTCAAGCGGGGTGCTGGCCACGTCGGGGTTGCGCAGCAGGCTCTTGGGGGTCATCACCACCAGCGGCAGCGGATCCGTCTTGAGCAGCAGCGCCTGCCGCCGCAGCAGATGGAAGTACTGGGCGGCGGTGGTGCAGTTGGCGATGCGCACGTTGAACTTGGCCGCAAGCTGCAAGAAGCGCTCTAAGCGCCCACTGGAGTGATCTGGCCCGGCCCCCTCGTGGCCGTGCGGCAGCAGCAGCACCAGCGACGGCGTCTGCCCCCACTTCTCGCGCGCGGAGAGGACGAACTCATCGACGATGGTCTGCGCGCCGTTGATGAAGTCGCCGTACTGCGCCTCCCACAGGACGAGGCGTTCTGGCGCTTGCACGTTGTAGCCGTACTCGAAGCCCAACGCCGCCGCCTCCGACAGCGGGCTGTTGCGCACCTCAAACGCGGCCTGCGCTTGGGGGAACTCCATCAAGGGCGCGAGGGGCTGGCCGGTCTTGGCGTCGTAGAGGACGCTGTGGCGGTGGCTGAACGTGCCGCGCTCGCTGTCCTGCCCCGTCAAGCGAATCGGGATGCCGTCCGCGAGGATCGTGGCGAAGGCCAGCTCTTCGGCGATGGCCCATTCAATCGTCTTAGCGTGCGGGTCGTTGAGCGCAGTGCGCCGCCCGCGGATGGTTTTTTCGAAGCGCGGCGAGTAGAAGTTGAAGCCCTCGAGCGTGCCGGCGAGGCCGTCGTTGATGGCGATCAGCCGCTCCATCGGCACGCCGGTTGCGATGCGGCGCGCCATGCCCGGCTCGGGCGTATAGCGCGCCTCGAGGGTGAGCGCCTCCGGCTGCAGCTGGTCGTAGGTCTGCTGCAGGAGCGCGTCGTACTTGGCTACCAGCGCGTCACCGTCGGCGTGGTGGCCGCGGGCTTGCAAGGCCTTCTGCCACAGGCGGCGGACGTTGTCATGCTGGCGGATGACTTGGTACATCAGCGGCTGGGTGAAGCCCGGCTCGTCCAGCTCGTTGTGGCCGTACTTGCGATAGCCGATCAGGTCGATCATGAAGTCTTGCTCGAACTCAGCTTGATAGGCGAACGCGATGCGCGCCGCTTCAATACAGGCGGCGGGGTCGTCCGCGTTGACGTGCAGGATCGGCACTTTGAAGCCCTTTGCGAGGTCGCTGGCGTAGAGGGTGCTGCGCCCATCTTTGGGCAGCGTGGTGAAGCCCACTTGATTGTTAGCGATGAAGTGGATCGAGCCGCCCGTCCAGTAGCCGGGCAGGCGCGAGAGGTTGAACGTCTCGGCCACGATGCCCTGACCGGGGAAAGAGGCGTCACCGTGGATGAGGATCTGCATCGTCTTGCGGTGGTCGAAGGTGGGCATCCCGCGCTTAGAGGTGTCGGTGCCGGCGGCGCGCGCCATCCCGACGGCGACGGGGTTCACCGCCTCTAGGTGGCTGGGGTTGGGCGGCATGGTGAGCGTCAGCTTGTGGCCGTCGCGGCTGATGACCTCGCGCTTCCACGCTTTGTGATACTTCACGTCGTCGATTGTCCAGCCCAACGCGGACTGTCGTTCCTGTACTTCGACGAAGTCCTTGAAGTCGGCAAGGATGAGGTCATAGGGCTTCTGCATGACGTGGGCGAGCACGTTCAAGCGCCCGCGGTGGGCCATCGCTACCGCGATCGTCTCAATCTTGGTCTCGGTCGAGAGGCGCACGATCTCGTCGAGCATCGGCACGAGCATGTCGAGGCCTTCGATCGAGAAACGGTACTTGGTCGGGAAGGTGCGCTGGAGGAAGTTCTCAAACGCTTCGATCTGCGCCAGCCGCTCTAGCAGGGCGAGAGCCTCTTCTTGATCGCCCACGAAGCGATAGCGGCGGCTCTCGGCGGCCTCGCGCAGCCACGCGCGCTGGAACGGGTCGCGCATGTGATCGTTGTCGAAGCCGATGCTGCCGCTGTAGACGGCGCGCAGCTTCTCGCAGACCTCGTAGAGGTTGGCGCTGTCGGCGCTCAGAGGGCTGTCGATGAGGCCGGGCGGCAGCGCCCGCAGGTCGTCCTCGGTGATGCCGTGGAAAGCCAGGTCAAGCTCGGGGTCGCCCAGCGGTTTCGTCCCCAGTGGGTCGAGCTGGGCAGCCATGTGGCCGAACTGGCGGATGGCCTGCGCGTAGTTCATCGCGCCTACAACTTTCTGAAGGTCAACCGTCGGGGCGCTGGCGGGGGCAGGGTGGCCGTTGGCCACCTCATGGGGCGACCAAACGCTGAAGAAGGCGCGCGTTTTAGGGTCGAGCGCCTCTGGATGGGTCAAACAGCGGTCGTACAGCTCCAAGATGTAAGCCGCGTTGGGGCCGACGAACTCTCTTGAAAAAGTCATGATCGTGACAATCCAATGATATTATTGTATGCTTCAGACGCAATGATGATAGCATCCTGTGGCAGCGTTGGGTATGTCGTCTCAGCGCTTTGAAGCCAATCCTAGCTAGAAACGAGCGTCTTTCTAAGGCATTTTTCAGAAATTGACATGGGCAAACTCGCACAGCTCGCAAGCGTCACCAGCGCCCCGCTGGAACATTTCGTGTTTATGCCGCCGACCGCCGCGATGAAAGCCGCGCGGACGCTGGTGCTGGCCAACTTGGGCTATGCGCCGAACGCCGCCCCCGCCCTCAACTGGGGGACGCTGGCGGCGGTGCTGCGCGGGCTGCGCCGTGCCAGCCCGCTGGGGCGCACCCTGATCGTCGATCGCATTTGCCCGGCCAGCAGCGCCGAGGCGATCTTCCAGCGCATCGGCCTAACGGACGCGCTCGACGCGGAGATGCGCGCTGCCCCCGTCGATGCGCTTACCCGCCGCGAGTACCCTGTCCCGCTCAAGTCCCCTGTCTCTGCTAGCAGCTTGTCGCTGCCGGAGTACCTCAGCGAGTTTGATTGTGTGGTCGTGGTGGCCACTGCCGAGGCGGCCGCGGCAGCGTTCAAAGGCTGCGTCAGCCTGCTGGAGCATCTGCTGCCGTGTGATGCTGCGCTGCCCCCGCCCGACGACCGGCAGCGCTATCAGGATCTCTATCACACGGTTGCCCCCCACGTGGACGCCGCCGTGCTGGAGGTGCGCCTCAGCCGTGACGAGACGCGCATCCTGAGCAGCACCAATCTGCCGGCGCTGGACGAAACTGCCTGCCGCCTGCTCGGCCAGCCCGTAGCGGAGTATCTTCAGACGTTGGGCAGTCCATAGAAGCGGGCACGCTCGGCTTGCTCATTCCCCTCAATTCCTGTGGGGGCAACACTCTGCACAAACGAACATCCTAAAATTGATGCACCCTGCCTAGTGCCTGTCCTCTTGCGCGGTGAATGTGGCCTCGCTATACTCATAATTGTCTTTGTGGAGATGCAACCATGATTAGTGTCGTCAGCAAGAAGGCCAAGAAAAACAACCCAACGCATTAGTTCGGGTCGTTGCCGCTTGCAGACGCACACACAGGCCAACCACAACCGCCCGAACGTCGGGCGGTTTTTTGTTGAACAGGGATTGAGTCAGATGATCGTCGGTCACATTAGCAAGAAGCAGAGCAAGAAGCGCCGCGCCGCACGAGGGGTATCGTCTGGCTAGTCTGTGCTGCCTAAGTGTTGAGGAAGCTGACCGCCGCCGGAAGATACCGAGCGGCGGTTTTTTATGAATTGGTCAACGTTGATGCTGTTGAAGGAGAGACAACCATGATTACCGCCACCTGTCCCGTTTGTGACGCCGACGTGCGCCTGCCCGCCGACGTGATGGAGAACGAGCTCATCACGTGCCAAGACTGCGGCAGCGAGCTAGAAGTCCTCTCGCTTGCCCCGGTGCAGCTCGTCGAAGCGCCTGAGACTGAAGAAGACTGGGGAGAGTAAGCCGTATGCCGCGCGTTGCCGTCCTCGTCACCCACATCCGTCCGGAGGAGAAGCTGCTCATCGCGGAGCTGCAAGCCCTCGGCCTGCAGACGGATGTCATCCTCGACCGTGATTTCAACTTCGACCTGACCGGCAGCGCCGACCAGCTCGCGCCGTCGGGCATCCCGTGGAGTGCTTACGACGTGGTGCTGGAGCGCTGCGTCAGCACCAGCCGCGGCACGTATGCGCTGGCCATCCTGAACGCGTGGGGCCTCCGCACGGTGAACACCTTCCACACGGCGCGCCTGTGCGAGAACAAGCTGCTCACCACGCTGGCGCTGGCGCAGGCCGGCGTGCCGCAGCCCGAGGCGCGCGTCGCCTTCACGCCCGAGGCGGCGCTGGACGCGCTGGCAGCGCTGACGTACCCGGCCGTGCTCAAACCGATCACCGGCAGTTGGGGGCGGCTGCTGGCCCGCGTCTCTGACCGCGACAGCGCCGAGGCCATCCTCGAGCACCGCCAGACGCTAGGCGGCTATGAGCAGCACATCTACTACGCGCAGGCATACATCCACAAGCCGCAGCGCGACATCCGCGCGTTCGTCGTCGGGGAGCGTACGATCTGCGCCATCTATCGCACGTCGGCGCACTGGATTACCAACACGGCGCGCGGCGGCGCGGCTAGCAACTGCCCCGTCACGCCAGAGCTGGACGCGCTGTGCCAGCGGGCGGCGCAGGCCGTGGGCGGCGGCGTGCTGGCGCTGGACGTGTTTGAAGACCCTGAACGCGGCCTGCTGGTCAACGAGATCAACCACACGATGGAGTTCCGCAATAGCAGCGCCCCGACCGGCGTGAACATCGCGGCCGAAGTGGCAGCTTATGTGCTGGCACAAGCGAGGGTGACTGCATGACGATCACCGTTGGCATCGTCGGCGGCAGCGGCTACACCGGCGGGGAACTGCTGCGGCTGCTGCACGACCACCCGCACGTGACCGTGACCCAAGTCACCAGCCGCGAGCACGTCGGGCACTACGTCTACAGCGTGCACCCGCACCTGCGCAGCGCGACCGCGCTTCAGTTCATCCACCCCGACGCGCTCCAGCCGTGCGATCTGCTGTTCTTGTGCCTGCCGCATGGCACAGCTGCCCGCCAGATCGAGCGCTGGGCGGCGCTCGCCCCCCGCTTGATCGACCTATCAGCGGACTTTCGCCTGCCGGACGCAGCGGCCTATGAACGCTGGTACGGCGAGCCACACCCCGCGCCGCAGTGGCTGGGGCGGTTCGTCTACGGCCTGCCTGAGGTCAGCCGCGAGGCGCTGCGCGGGGCGCACTACGCCAGCGGGGTCGGCTGCAACGCGACGGCGGTCAACTTGGCGCTGCTGCCCCTGGTGCGCACGGGCGTGCTCGCTCACGCGGCCATCGAGGTCAAAGTGGGCAGCAGCGAGGGCGGCAACCAAGCCAACGACGGCAGCCACCACCCGATCCGCAGCGGCGCGGTGCGCGTCTACAAGCCCACCCAGCACCGCCACAGCGCCGAGGTCGCGCTGATCTTGGGCGCAGCGGCGCGCGTTGATTTCGCCGTCACCGCCATTGAGATGGTGCGCGGCGTCCACCTGACGGGGCACGTCTACTTCCACGCGCCGCTGCAAGAAAAAGACCTGTGGCGCATGTATCGACAGGCCTACAAAGGCGAGCCGTTCGTGCGCATCGTCGCCAGCAAGACCGGCCTGCACCGCCTGCCAGAGCCGCGCGTCGTCGCCGGGACGAACTACTGCGACGTAGGCTTTGAGCTGGACGCGAACGGCACGCACGCGGTCATCGTGGCCGCGCTGGACAACTTGGGCAAAGGGGCGGCCGGCAGCGCCGTCCAGTGCATGAACTTGATGTTGGGCTTTGACGAGACGACCAATTTAACCTTCTGTGGAGTGTACCCATGAACGTAATGCTTGATGCGATGGACACGGCGCGCTGTGCCTCGACGGATGTGCTGGATGTGCTGGTGGTCAAGATCGGCGGCGGGGCCGGGCTGGACCTTGAGCGCTGCCTCGCCGACCTCGCGCAGGTGGCGCGTCAGCGCCCTGTTGTGATCGTTCACGGCGTGAGCGACACGATGAACCGCCTGTGCGCCGAGCGGGGCGTGCCCGTCCGCACGCTGACCTCGCCCAGCGGCCACGAGAGCCGCTACACCGACCCCACCACGCGCGATCTGTTCGTGGAGGCGACCGGCCTTGTCGGCGCGCAGATCGTGCGGGCGCTGGCAGCACACGGCGTCGGGGCGGCGGTCGTGTCGGGCGCGATCCACGGCGAGCGCAAAG
>DAOUBS010000246.1:0-3015 GCA_034432435.1 Anaerolineae bacterium | reverse complement strand
AGTTTTTCGACACGATTTTCCAACAGGATATCAACACTCAATCGCTTGTGTCATCCTACGCATTTGGCGCAGAGTTGATTCAAGCAGATGGCATAGAAGCCGACCTTGAGATCATCGAGCTGGCGCTGGCTGTTAGTGCCTACCTGACGCAAAAAGATTCACCAATCGTGCTCAACCACGTAGGGTTTATCCAAGCAGTGCTTGAGCCGTTCGGGCTTGATCCATTTGTGGTGCGTCTGCTTATTTCTCAACCCGATCAAGTAAGATTACTGATTGAAAGTTCTGGCCGTACGGCAACCAACCAAACTGATGCAGAAATAACCCAGACAATGCTCAACGTGCTGCTGGAATCGACACAGTACAGCCGAACAATGGGAGGTCGCACGCATGGGGAAATCACCGATCGTCTGCTGCGCAAGTACAGCCGAAACAGTCAAGCAGACAATATGCGCCATGCACTGGAGGTGATCAGACGCTGGAATGAAGCTGCGTACACGGTCAGCGAGCTCGATGAGCTGCGTGTTTACACACAGAATAACCCCAAAGCTGATGAACACCTTCGCTACATAGCTAGACTGTGTGAAAATCTAGTAGCAAGTGGGGTCAGAGAGAAGCTCATCACTGTGCGCTTGAATGCTGCCAAAAACTGGCAGTACTACAGCGGGATCACTTTCAGCATCGGTGATGATAAATCATCGCTCATCACAGGCGGTCGCTACAACAATTTAAGCCAGATGATGGGCGCGGCGGTGAGCATCCCAGCCGTTGGGTTTGCTTGCAGCTTGGATGCCTACATCGAGCAGTACCAGCCCAGCGCGCCCGTGCAGGTTTATGCCGAGACGCCTGCTGCATATCGTGTACTCGCACAGGCACTTCGCAGCCACCAGATCAGCGTTGTGCCGTTTTCTGCGTTCAATGACGGCCTCGTCATCAAGCAGCAGGCTGATACAACCTATACTTTAGACGACCTGCTGTTTGCGACCATCGAAGAATTGGTGTCTCATCTGAAGGGCAGATCATGAAAAGTTACACGCTCGCGTTGCCCAGCAAAGGTGAATTGGCTGAACCTACGTATAATTTCCTGCGCGAGGCTGGTCTCAAAGTGGTGCGCCCCAATGCGCGCCAGTACACAGGGCACATACCAGCGCTGCCCCACCTAGGCGTGTTGTTTCAGCGTGTAAAAGATGTCGCTTACAAAGTCGCTGATGGCACAGCCCAACTGGGTATTGCCGGCCTAGACATCGTCCGTGAGCACGTCAACGAAGAAGTGGTCATCCTGCACGACAACCTCAACTACGGCCAATGTAAACTGGTTGTGGCAGTGCCTGAAGCATGGGTCGATGTGCAGTCGCTGATTGACTTACAGGAAGTCGCTGATGATATGCGCCAGCATCACAACCGCAATTTGCGGATTGCGACAACGTTCCCGAACCTCACGCGCCGCTTCTTTCATGATGTGGGAATCCATCACTTCTCACTAGTGCGAGCAGAAGGCGCAATTGAAGCAGCGCCCACCATCGGCTACGCAGATGCTATCGTGGACTTGACGCAGTCCGGAACGACGCTGCGCGAAAATCACCTTAAGATGGTTCAAGGGGGGACGATTCTTGAATCACAGGCGTGCCTCATCGGCAATCGTGCGGCGCTCTTGGCCGATGCTGCGCTGCGTTCCCTCGTGCGTCAACTGCTCGACTACGTCGACGCAACGCTGAACGGCCAGCAGCACTGTCAGATTACCGCGGACATCTGCGGCGATTCTGCCGAAGCCGTTGCCGCACTTGTGAACGAAAACATTGCAACACGGGGACTGCTTGGTCCAACGGTTGCGCCGATCTACGACACTTCAGACAGTCGACGTTGGTACACGGTGCAGATCACAGTCAAGAATCATGAGCGCTTGGCAGCAGTTGACTACCTCAGGTCAATCGGCGCAGCACATGTGTTGGTTGCGCCCGTGCAGTACCTTTTCTTGCACCAATCGAAAAGCTTCACACAGTTACTGCACGAGTTAGGCCTCGATTAGCGCTTCAAGCTGGTCTAGCGTTTGATCCAGTAAGCTGAGGCGGCCAGCGCTTTCCGCCCCCATCTCCACAGCCATGCAAAGCCCCAACAGCGCAATCTCAGGGCTGAAGTAAGTATGATCTGACAAGTTCATCGTGAGAAATGGGCAGCAGAAAAGCGCAAGTTTAAGATACCGCCGCCAGTCTTTTCTCAACCATCCATTGCGTTTCAACTGATGCAGTGTGGGTAGCAGCACGTGGTTCACCTTGCTCTGAAAGAACATCTTGCGAATGTCAGGCAGTTCATAGTCGTATTCCACGTAAGCCGTATTGGCTTGCTTCGACCATCTAATAGGCGTTGTGGCTTGCTTTTCCTTCGGGAAGTACATCCACATGGCAAAGACGTTGTGAAAAATTGGCTTCACAAGGTCGAGGAGTGGATCGTGATAACCGGCAAAGGCCGGGTCAAAATAAACGAGGCTCGCCTCCATCTTGTCTCTGCGTAAGAACACATTGCCGTTGTGGGCGTCACCGTGCCCGATAATGGCCGGGCCTTCTTGCTGTGGGTCTAGTAGAACGACAGCTTGAGCGAGAAGTTGCTCAAGAGATTGGCTATAAATCTGTCCGTTGATCTGCCACTGCCATTGGCGGATGTCTGCGAAAGACACGTCCCCGACCAGAGGAAGCTGAATGAAGCCACTGTAAAACAGCGCCAAACGCCCGCCAGTCAGGCGATGCCAGAAGAGCTGATGAATTGGGGCATCGGCGTGTTTCTGCGCGTCCTGCCACACGAGGGTGTGAAAATACCGATCAAAAAGCGCTTTGTCCTCTTTGCTCTGTGCCGTTGACAGTTCTGTGTCGAGAGGGCGCACACCAGTCTCAATCTCCCAAGCGATGTCAAAGACGCTTGGATCTTCCACCACCTCGTACAGCAGTATCTGCTGGCCGCGTTTGGTAGAAGAAAACACCGGCTGGATGACCGGGTAACCCGCGTTTGCGAGCATGTTCGCGTTGT
>DAOUBS010000245.1:0-8385 GCA_034432435.1 Anaerolineae bacterium | reverse complement strand
GCGCGCACGAGGCCGGCATCATCCACCGCGACATCAAGCCCGGCAACATCCACGGGACTGAAACCCCCTACCTGCTCGATTTCAGCGTCGCCCTCGAAGAAGAGAGCCTCGAACACACCAATTTCAACGTCGGCACGACCATCTACATGACCCCCGGCGGCGAACTGCCCGACCGCCTAGCCGATAACTACAGCTTCGCCGTTGTGGCCTATGAGGTGCTCTTTGGCGAACATCCGATCTTCCCGAAGAACGACGAAACCCGCACGATGGGCACATACAGTCGCATCGTGGCGTTCAATCGGCTTAAAGCAGGCGACTGGCGCAAGCCCAGTAAACTAACGCCCGATCAACTGCCGTTTGACATGCGCGCAGCGGATCTGGCCGCGCTCGACGTGGTGTTCACGCGCGCCTTCGGCGATCCAGCGCTGCGCTACGTCCACCTCGGCGAATTCATCGACGACCTGAGTCGCGCCATCCTCAACGCTGAGACCTACGAGTTGATCCGCCAGATGCCCACCGCGCCCGCGCCACAGCCCCACTCGCCGCCGAGCGCCCCACGCGAGCTGCCAACCGTCGAGAGCTTCACCGTGCTGGAGGTGACCGGGGGCGAAACCCAGCCTGACACGCCGACCAACCTTGAAGCCGCTCCCCCTGCATCTAAAGCAGAAGAGAAGGGCATCCGACGCTTAATCAGACAGTTGAGGCGCTTGATCGGGCGTGACTGAGCTAAGTTTATTGCGCAGACCTGGCTTTGACGCCACAATGAGCAGCATTCTGCCTCATCTGAGGCTGTTGCGGTTTAAAGACTGACACCATGTACAACTTCTTGTTCACCATCCTGCGGTTCATCACCAGCCCCTTCCGGCTGATCAGCCAAGCGTTAGGCCTCAACCGGCTAACGACGCTTGGCAGTTCCACGCGCAGCCTGCTTGGACGCTTCGGACGGGCGTTTGGCCGCTTCGCGCCGCGCGGCACGTGGCTGGCCGACATGCGCGACAGCTACCAAGCATGGCGCGAGGAACGCGCCTACGCGCGGCTCGAAAAGCAGGATGTGCCGGCCCTCTATCGCCCTGAGGCCGCCGACTACTCGCAGATTCACCTCATCCGTGACGATCAGCGGCTCGTGCTGCACGTCGGTGCGGCGACGCGCAGCACCCAAGCCAGCTTGCTGCTGCGCGAGGGCAGCGCGAACCCGCTCACGCTCACCTTTCGCCGCGTGAACGACGCCCACTACGGCGCGCCCTTCGCCCTGACGATCCGCGGTGAGTGTGAGGCCGCTGTCAACGGGCGCGCTGTCCACGGCGAAACGCCCATCCCCAACAAGAGCCGCCTGAGCATCGACGACGAGGACTACCGCGTTGAGTTTCTGGCGTGGCAGGCGCTCGCGTTCGCCCCGCGTTTAGAAGTCGGTTGGTACACGCACCGCGGCCCCGTGCGCCACTTGAACGAGGACGCCATCGGGGTGGCCAAGTCGCCTTATGGGCAGTTCTTCGCGGTGGCCGACGGCGTCGGCGGCGGCGAGCGCGGCGACCTCATCAGCGAGTACGCCATCCGCTACATGCTGACTGTGTTCGAGCGCAACATTCGCTACGACTACGACTGGCTTGATTTGATGCGGCAGGCCTTCGTCAACATCAACCAAGAGGTGCGCCGCTTCGGAATGCAGTCCCAAGCTTTGACAGGCACAACCCTCACCTGCGTGATCCTGCGCGGGTGGGATGCATTCGTCGGCCACATCGGCGACTCACGCTTGTACCTGGTGAGCAGCGGCGCAGTCACCAAGATCACCCAAGATCATGTGCGCGTGGTGCGCCGCGCCCCCATCGCCGAGGGCAGCCCCCTGCCAGAACAGCTCGAGCGCAACCTGCTCACCCGCGCCATTGGCAAGGATGACTTGATCGAGCCGCAGCTTACAATGGTGCGCCTCCAGCCCGGCGACCACCTGCTGTTGATGACCGACGGCATCGGCCTGCGCGTCGAAGAGGACGAACTCGCCGCGCTCACCGCCACCTATCGCCCAAGCACCCTGCCGGAGCATCTGGCAGTTTTGGCCAATGAGCGCTTCAACGCGGACAACCTCTCAGTGATCCACATCAGCGTCAAATCCACCAACCGCCGCACCTTCTGGCAGCCTGAGGCAGCTGACCGTGTGTACGTGCAGGGCAGCGCGTCGCCCACCCTACATCTCAACGCGCCGCTGGCCATGCGCACCAATTATCAACGCCGCCGCCGCACGCGGACACTGCTGGCGTGGGGCGTGCTGCTAGCGCTGGTGGTAATGATCGCTGTGGTCGCGCTGCGCAGCCAGCCAACGACAGCCCTGATCAACGCCTCGCCGACGACGCGCCCCAGCGCAACGGCCAGCTTCACCCCCAGCCCGTCGCCCACGCGCCGCCCTCAAACGGCCACCCCCACGCCGACGATCACGCCCACGGCGACAGTCATCCCGCCCACCAGCACCCTAGCTCCTTTACCTACCAGCACGCTTGCCTTGCCCCTGCGCCCGTAATCACCCTGAAAGGATTGTTCGCGCCATGAGAAAACCGGCTTGCCTCTTATTCCTCTTGTTGATCCATGTTTTCAGCATGACGGAGGCACAATCCAGCCCGGTGACCACCAGTCGACGCGAGGGGTTTGTGCTGTATCGGTGTGAGGCGACGCCCCAGCCGTCTATTTTGCGGCTGTCGGCGTATCTAGCGAACGCCTCTGGCGGCGCGCTGCTGCCCGCTATCGACAGCGTGACGCTGGAAGCCGTTGAGTTGGGTGAGGCGCAGCTAGAAAGCTCAGCGCGGGCGACGCGCCGCCCCGTGCGGATCGTCCTCGTGTTAGACGCGACAAGCACCATGCCGCTGCTGCCCGTGATCAACGTCGTCAGCACGCAGATGTTCCCGCAGCTTGAGTTTAACGACGAGGTGGCGCTCATCAGCTTCAGCCAGAACGTCAGCCCCATCACGGCTTTCTTCACCGACAAGAACCGCCTCGTCAACGAACACATGCTAGGCCTGCGCGTGAGCGGCGGCACAAATCGCCTGTTTGACGCCATCCGCGACGCAGTAAACGCGCTCGTTGACCGCCCCGACCGGCGGAACATCGTGCTGGTCATCACCGATTCCAACCGCCGCGACGTGCCGCAGACCTCAGTCAACGACCTCATCGCCGCCGCCAACCCCAGCAAGGTGCAGGTCTACACCGTGGGCGTCCAAACCGAGGACACCCCCGACGAGGCCGAGCTGCGCACGCTGGCCGAACGCACCAACGGCTTCTCGTGGTACTTCCGCGCGGCCAACCAAGTGGACACGCTGGAGAGCAGCCTCCAGAACATCCTCAACCAGTTTGTGAACAACCTCAATCAAGAGGTGACGTTCACCGTCAACGTGAGCGAGCTTGACCTGCAAGGCGTGAACAACATCACCTTCAAGGTCACGCTCACGACGAACACGGGGGCCGTCCTGAGCGATACCATCGTCTGCCCCGTGCCGACCGTGACGCTCGTCCCGCCGCAGCCCACCGCCATCCCGAACAGCATCAGCTTTGTGCCAGTGACGATCCCGCCGGTGGTCACTGAGCCGTTCGAGGTCGCCGTACAGGTCGAAACGGGCCTGCCGAACAGCGAACAGGTAATCGTGTTCCTGCAAAACGGCGAGGTGGTGCAGGCCAGCCGCTCGCCCATCTACACGCTAGTTGCGCCCGCGCTGCCGCCCGGTATCTACAACATCACGGCTCAACTGCGCAACCAAGACAACGTCGTCTTTGCGACGACGCCGGGCAGCCTGACGCTCAACACTCAGCAGCGGCTCACCCTCAGCGTGGTGGAAGGCAGCCTGAGCAGCCTCGACGTGCCGCTGCGCCTCATCGCGCAGACCACGTCCACGCTGCCGCTGCCGGATGTGCGCTTCACGCTCAGCCGTGCTGCTCGCCCTGAGGAAGCGCGCCCGCTCGGCGTGGGCAGCGCGCCCACCGTCAGCGGGTCGGCCAGCTTGTCGATCTCATCGCTGCGCCAAGAGATCCAGCGCCACTTCCCCGACGCGCAGGCCGATGAGGCCTTCCTCATTAGCGCCAGCATCCCCGCCCCCGTTGCCGATCAACCCGCGCTGGCCGTTGCCGAGCCGCTCACCGTCACCTTCCGTCCGCTGCCGCCGCCCCCCTTTGACACGGAACTCGCCCTGATCGTCGTCCTGTGCGTGGCGCTGTTTCTGCTGAATGTGATCGCCTTCCAGCGGGTGCGCCGCGCGCGCATCCGCCGCATGATCGCCCGCGCCGACGGCTACGACCTGCCGAATCGGCTCATGGCGGTCACGGTGTACCGCGACGCGCTCAAGCACACCGTCACACTGACGCGCAAAACGATGACCATCGGGCGCGGCAGCTCCAACGACATCAACATCGGGGACGACAACAAAGTTTCGCGCCAGCACGGGGTCATCATGTGGCGGCGCGACGACTGGTACTACACCAATCGCAAGCCAGATGTCTACGTCCGCATCGGGGGGCGGCGCGTGCGCGGCTACAAGCTGGTGCGGCTGGAACCCGTCACCGAGATTGAGATGGGCGACGCGCGGGTGTTCTTCCACACCAATTCACAGCAAGACATCTCAGAACTGACGCGCACCAACCTATGATCGAGGGATCGCCGCGCTTGCACCTCGGCGCTGCCTACACCAGCGCCAACGTGCTCTATAACCTGAGCCTCGACCCAGCGGCCACCTGCCAAGCGCTGGCGCGGGCTGCCGCTCGTCAAGCCGGGCTAGAACCACCCGCCACGCTCGAGCTGGCACTGCCCCTGCCGCTCAGCAGCAATCTGCTTGAGAGCGCCGCCCTGACTGGCGACCGCTTGCTGATCCAGACAGCCCCATCGCGCCCCGCCCCATGGCAAGCCCAGACCGATGGCCAGCCGAGCGTCACGGTGCAGTGCGGCCAATTGGAGACTGCCCTCAGCGGTAAGCTCAGCGTCCTCGTCGGCAAGGTGGGCAGCTTGGGCGCGCCAGACGTGGATCTGAGTCTGCCCGCGGCACAGGTTCCCAGCGACTTCATCGCGGAACAATGCCTTGAGCTGCGCTATCAGTCAGATGAACACTGCTGGTATGCGCTGCGCCTCGGCCAGACGCGCATCCGCCTTGACGAGTTTGAGCTGTCGCCGCGCGTGCCGCTGCGTTTAGGCGCGTCCACTCAGCTTCAACTCTACCCGCCGACGGGCGGCCTGCTGCCCGCTGAGCGCCGCCTTGCCACCTTGACGATCCACACGCAGCCGCATCACACCCTGCCCACCGGCGATTATCTGAACGTGGGCGCATTCAGCGCGCGGCTGCTGGTCGCCACAGAACACCCACTCGGCATCTTGGAGCTTCAAGGCGCGCTGCCCGTCGAGACCCTCGCGCGGCGTGTGCTGGCGCACCACACCCACCCGATCCCGCCGCGGCTGCGCTGCTATCTGCTGCGCCTGCTTCCGCCCGATCAACCCGTGAGCGCCGCACTGACCACTTCGGAGGCAGTTTTCTACCTCGCCCGCGATCTTGAGACCATTCGCAGCGTCCTTTACCTGCGCTCAGCTGACCACAACAGCGTCTATACCCTCTACGGCAGCGCCAGCAGCGCAGGTTTTCAACTTGGCATGCGCTTGCAGCAGCACACCCCCGATCCCGCGCTTGACGTCGATCTGTACGACCTGCTGCCACAGCCCATGCCGCCGTCCGTGCTGCCGCATTTGGGCTATGTGTGGGTGCAGTTCTACTACGAGCCAGAGGTCAACACGTGGTGGATCAGCCGCACGGCGCACCCAATGCCCGTTTTTTTGGATGGACGCCGCCTGAGCAGCACGCCCGTCCGCATCACCGATCAGCGCGTCTTGAGCATCGGCATCGAAGGCACAGCCCTCATCCTGCGCTTTGTGTTGGAGTTGAGCGCGCGCTAGCCCCCGATGAGGACGTTGGCCGCGCACGGTGGCAGGATGAGCCCGAGCGGGGCCGGCCCCGAATCCTGACAGGTGTTGCAGGTGTCGCCCATGCGCGCGGCAGGCTTGCCGTTGATCAAAACGCTGGTTGACCCCCTTACAACTTCGCCGATGCCTGTCGGCGGCACTTGGAATGGCCCGCCTTGCGGCACATGCACCATGATCGCTTGGCTGCCGTGCGTCGCCGCGGGCGCGCCGCAAATAGTCACATTCGTCGAGCAGTTGAGGGTAATCGCCGCGAGGAACGGGTGCGGCAGAGGGGTCGGCACAGGGCCGCCCGGCGTCGGGATCATCACAGTGTGGACATCAATCGCTTGAATCATGTCGCCGAGGCGCGCAGCTGGGGGCATAGTCAATCTCCAACAGTTATTATATATTTTCACATTGATGTAACACGATTACACATTTCAAGAGTATAAAAACTTGTAAAAATCGGCTTTTCTTTATACATCGTAATCCAAATTAGCGTAAAATGAAAGCGGATCAAAGGTCAAGTATTTCGATGAATTATCAACGCCTTGAGCAGCTTGCGACTGGGCTGCAATACATGGATCGAATTATTTTTAACGCGGTGTCGCGTGCCCAAGAGGCCGGGTTCGACCCTGCTAACACTCTGCGAGGGTTAGTCATCACCGACGAGGACGCGCAATTCTTGGCCGCTAAAGAACCGCTGGCCGCGATCTGGGGCAGCGATGGCGACGTGCCGAGTTTCCCCACTGCCCTGCGCGTTGAGACTTCTCCATTAGCCGAGATGGGCTGCATCTTCGGCCTGAGCGACCTTGACCTTGCGATCGTTCTGGTGTGCCTGGCCGTTGAGATCGACCAGCGCTACGAGCGCCTCTACGCTTACTTGCAGGATGACGTCACCCAGCGCCGCCCTACCGTCAACCTCATCATGAACCTGCTGGGCGGCACAGTGCGCGAGCGCTTCCAAGTGTGGGAACGGCTCGGTCCAGAGATGCCGCTGCGCCAGTTCAAGCTCTTAGATTGCGTGCCCGATTCCACCCGCCCACACAGCACCTTCATCACACACCAAGTCAAGCTCGACCGGCGCACAGTCAACTTTTTGTTGGGCAGTGACGAGATCGACGAGCGCATCCAGCATGCGGCGCGCTGGCTCACACCGCCGAGTGCCCCGCAGCGGTCATCGGCCATTGCCGACGCGCTCGCCCCCTATCAGAACAGCAGCCCACCCCCGCTGCTGCTGCTCTACGGTGAGGATGACGCCGCCAAAGCCGCTGACGTGAGCGCCTTCTGCGCCAGCTTGAGCCTGCCCGTCCTCTGTGTTGACCTGCACAAGCTGGCTGATTCTGATCTGCCGCACGAAACCGCGTGGGGGATCACATTGCGCGAGGCGCTCTTCCACGGCGCGGCGCTGCTGTTAGAGCGTTGGAGCGCCGTCCTCGACGAGCGTTCCCGCCCCAACGAGCGCATCTGGCGCGACGTCGTCGGACTGAACGGGTTGGTGTTCCTCAGCGCGGCGCAGCCGTGGGAGCCGCTCGACGAGCTGCGCCAGCGGCGGCTGCTGCGCCTGTCCTACAGCCTGCCCTCCTACAGCGAGCGCATCCACCTGTGGCAGCAGTGCCTTGAAGCGCTCAACATCTACTTGCCAGCAGACGACATTGCCGCCGTCTCGAACAAGTTCCGTCTGACCACTGACCAGATCGCCCGCGCCGTCCAAGCAGCGGCGGATTGGGCCGCCACCAAAGGCCGCCCGCTGCAAGCTGACGACCTCATACAGGGCGCACAAGCCCACGCCAGCCTGCGGCTTGACCAGCTCGCTCAGCACATCCAGCCGCGCTACACATGGGCAGACCTTATCCTGCCGCCTGAGCAAACCACCCAAATCCGCGAGCTGATCGACCGCGTCAGCTATGCCGCCACCGTCCACACGGATTGGGGCTTCGGCGCGAAGGGCGCGCCCATCCGCCGTGTGAGCGCCCTCTTCGCCGGTGAGAGCGGCACAGGCAAGACGCTCGCGGCTGAGGTCATCGCCCATGAGCTGGGCCTCGTCATGTACAAAATCGACCTCTCGTCCGTCGTCAGCAAGTACATCGGCGAGACCGAGAAGAACCTCAAGACGATCTTCGACGAGGCGCGCGCAGGCAACGCTATCCTGTTCTTCGATGAGGCCGACGCGCTCTTTGGCAAGCGCTCCGAGGTCAAAGACGCCCACGATCGCTACGCCAACATCGAGGTGGCCTATCTGCTCCAGCAGATCGAAAACTACGACGGCGTCGCCATCATGGCCACCAACCTACGCCAGAACCTCGACGACGCCTTCACACGGCGGCTCGACTTCGTGATCGACTTCCCCTTCCCCGATCCTGAGTATCGCCAGCAGATCTGGAAAATTCATTTTCCAAGTCGTGCCCCCATTTCGCCGGATGTCAATATAATGGAAATTGCAGAACGTTACAGATTGGCAGGGGGGAACA
>DAOUBS010000244.1:0-22567 GCA_034432435.1 Anaerolineae bacterium | reverse complement strand
CGAAGCGCTGTCCTACTGCGCCACGGAACTGCTCGACTACGGGCGCGCCAGCCCCCAAACTGACCTTTACGCCTGTGGGGTGCTGCTCTACGAGATGGTGACGGGGCGCTTTCCCTATCAGCGCAGCTCATCCTACGAGTTGATCACCAACATCCAGATGTTCACCCCTCCGTTGAGCGCACAGGACGCCCCGCCCGCCGTCGCAGACTTGATTGCGCGGCTGATCGACAAAGATCCAGCACGGCGATTCTCCAGCGCCAGTGAGGCGCTCGCAGCACTGGAGGAAGCCAGCGGGCGCTCGTTTGAGCTGGTTAGCTCGTTTAGCCGCTTCCCCTACCTGCGGGCGCCGCGCTTGTCTGGGCGCGACGCTGAGCTGGCACAGATAGACGAGCTGCTGAGCGGCCTGCAAGAAGGCCGCGGGGGCACGCTGTTTTTCGAAGCTGCCGCAGGCATGGGCAAGACCGCCCTGCTCGACGAGGCTCAGCGCCGTGCGGTGTTCTGCCAGATCAACCCGCTGCGGCTAGCTTCAGAAGGGGAGCGCGGCAGCCCGTGGAGCTTGTGGCGGGCGCTCGTCCGCTGCATGACGCTCTCTGACCAAGCCAGCCCCCGCGACCAGCAGACCCTGCAGCAGATGCTCGGCACGGGGCAGCCTGACGTCCAGCCGCTTCAAGCCGAGGCACTGCTAGCCACTTTCAACCATCTGCTCACCGCGCTGGCAGCAGACCGCCCGCTGCTGCTGCTGCTGGACGACTTGCACGACGCCAGCCCAGACAGCTTGTGGCTGCTGGAACAAATTCTGCCGCTGACGCAGACTTGCCCGCTGGTCATCGTCGGCGCGTTTGACCCCGAGCGCGCCCCCACTCTGAGCCTGCCCGCCACGGTGTCGCTGCGCCGCCTCTCCGTGCGTTACATCTCCAACATCTCGCAGGATCTCTTAGGTAACGCGGGCGAACTGCCCATCGTGAACGCGCTGCTCTTCCGCGAGACGGAAGGCAACCCCTTCTTCCTGATGGAAGTCATCCGTGCGCTGGCCGAGCAAACCGGCGACCTCGAACAAATCGGCATCAAGACGCTGCCAGATCAACTGTTCGCAGAAGGCTTGACAGAGGCGCTCAACCGGCGTTTATCGCTGTTGGATGAGCCAGCGTTGGCACTGCTCAGCATCATGGCGCTAGACGGCGAGCGCCTCGATCTGCGCTTGCTTGCCAAGCTGACCGACCCAACCACCGCCAACCGCCTGCTGCTTGACGCGCACGAGGTCAACGTGATCGGCGTGGCAGGCGGCCAGTGGGCCTTCGCCCATCCGCTCATCCACGCGGCCTGTGGCGCGCGCCTGACGAAGAGCCAACGCGAGGGCGCACACCTGCGTTTGGCGGTGCTGCTGGACGAGCTGCAGGCCGCCCCTGAGCGCATCGCCTATCACTTCCAGCAGGCAGGGCACAATGAATTGGCCTATCCCTTCGTGCTGCGCGCTGCCGAGGCGGCTTCTGTTGGCGGCGCGCCCGAGTACACGATCTCCGTGCTAGAGCGCCTGCTGTCTGAGGTGAGAAAGCTTTCCGATACAGAACGTGTGCTGCTCTTGTTAGGGCAGGCGTACATCCAACTAGGCGACGCAGACCGCGCTGAGTCACACCTGCGCGAGGCGCTCAACCAGAGCAAGGATGTTCAAACGCGCGCGCGCTGCTTGTTGGGCTTAGCGACCTGCGCCCAACTGCACGATGACCTCGCCCAAGCTGAGCAGCTGCTGCGCGAAGCGGCTAGCCTCTCGCACAAGCCGTCACAGGCGATGGCACTCGTCGGCCTGAGCAATCTCGCAGGCGAAGCGGGCGATACCGCCGCAGCGATTGACTACAGCGAGCAGGCGCTCGCCAGCGGCGGCCTGAACAACTTTCAGCAGGTGCGCACGCTGCAAGCCGTCGGCTTGACCTATGCCGACCTGAACAACCTGCCGCTGGCTGTGGAACGGCTGGGGCAGGCCATCGAGCAGACGGCGCAGGTCGACACGCGCGAACAGGCGCGGGCGCTCACCTCGCTGGCTGGGATCTACTTCGTGCGCGGCGGATACGAAGAGGCGCGCGCCTGCTACATACAGCGGTTGGCGCTGGCCGTTGACAAGCGCGACCTCGCTAACAGCGGGCGCGTCCTCGGCAATTTGGGGCGCATTTATAGCCTCATCGGCCAACACGCCGAGGCCGAGCGCTTGCTCATGTTGGGGCTGCGCCTCGCCCAACAAATCGGTGCGCCGCTCACAGAAGCCGGGATCGCGCTCAACCTCGGTCTGCACTACCTCGCTGTCAACCAGTGGGCGCGTCACTTGACTGCATTTGAGGATGCGCGCCGCGCGGCACAGGCCAGCGCTGCCCCCACGCTAGAGGCGCAGGCCGCCCTCTATCAGATCGTGGGACAAGCCCGGCTCAACCAACGTCCCCTCACCGAGACGATGGCCGCGCTCAGCCGCCTTGAGGCCAGCGTGCAGGATCCTGAAACACAGGCCCTTCTAGACTACTGGCGCTGGAAGCTTGACCCCACTCAAACTGAGGCAGCGCAGCGCGCCGCAGCGTTCTACGCCGACGCTTACGCGCTGACCCAAGACATCGAGATGAACCAACGCCTTGAAGAACTCACCGGGCAGCGCCTGCCCCCCCCTGAGCTGCCGCCTCTGCCTGCAGCCGTAAACTCCCACGCCGTTGACCTTGAAGCGTTGCTTACCGCGCTCAATAAGCTGCTGCCGTCCTAGTAGATCAACTCCATGAGTGCGCTATAATCTACTCGGCAGTTAATTATTTGTCTTGTTGGAGAGGTGTTGACTATGAACTTACAGCAACTCAGCGCAATCGTGACGGGCGGCGCGTCCGGCCTCGGCGAGGCGACGGTGAAGCGGCTGGCAGCGCACGGCGCGCGTGTCGTTATCGTCGATTTGAACTATGGGCGTGGCAAGCCGCTGGCCGAGTCGTTGAGCGATTCAGCTGCCTTCGTCGAGGCCGATGTGAGCAGCGAAGCCGACATGCAAAAAGCTGTTGAGACGGCCAAGCAGGCCTTTGGCGGGGTGCACGTGCTGGTCAACGCGGCGGGCATCGGCGCAGCGGTCAAAACGATCAGCAAGGAAGGGCCTCACCCCCTCGAGATCTTCGAGCGGGTGATCAAGGTGAACCTCATCGGGACGTTCAACGCGATTCGCCTGTGCGCGGCAGCCATGGCCGCTAACACCCCCAACGAGCACGGCGAGCGCGGCGTGATCGTCAACACGGCGTCGGTAGCCGCTTTTGACGGCCAGATCGGGCAGGCGGCCTACAGCGCCAGCAAGGGCGGCATCGTCGGGATGACGCTGCCTGTCGCGCGCGATCTGGCGCGGGATGGCATCCGCGTCATGACGATTGCGCCCGGCCTGTTCGACACGCCGCTGCTAGCAGGCCTGCCAGAGCCTGCACGGATCAGCCTCGGCCAGCAGGTTCCGTTCCCGCCGCGCCTCGGCCAGCCCGACGAGTACGCGCACCTCGTGCAGGCCATCATCGAAAATCCGATGCTCAACGGCGAGACGATCCGCCTCGACGGTGCGATCCGCATGGCCCCGCGCTGAACACAACCACCCCGTAGGGACAAGGCCTGCCTTGTCCCTATGAGAATTTGCCGCGTTTGGCGCTGTGTTTGGCCTCGGCTTCGCGGCTCAGCCAGCGCTGCACCAGCGCCTCGGCCTCGTCAGGCGTGTAGAGGTAGCGCGCTCCACGCTGTCGCACGACCTCGTAGAGCGCCAGCGCCGCCGCCACGCTCACGTTGAGCGACTGTACCATGCCCGCCATCGGTATCACCGCGCGCGTGTCGGCCAGCGCCTCGGCAGTCGCGCTTAGGCCGTGGCGCTCGTTGCCAATCATCAGCAGCAGCCGTTCATGGGTAAGATCAGCCATCGACAGCGGCACAGCACCCGGCGCGGCAACCAGCGCCATGACGTGGTAGCCCCGTGCCTTGAACTGCGCCAAAACTGCCTCTGTGCCGCCCTCGTATAGCGTGTAGTCGATCCACTTGGCAGCGCTGCGGCTGGCGAGCGCGCCTGCCTCGCGCGGGTCGAACGCCTCGCGGCTTTGGCACATGAACCCTAGCGACTGCACCCCGAACGCATCGCACGTGCGGGCAATCGCAGCAAGGTTGAACGGGTTGTAGACATCCTCCATCAGCACAGTTAGGCCGCGCTGGCGCGCCGCTGCCACTTGGCGCATACGCTCAGCGCGCGCCTCGGTCACGGCGTCGTCCACTTCAAGGTGGGCATTGTCAGGATGGATCTGGCGTATGGGACGGCGCATAGCAATCGTCAGGCAATCTTGATGTTCAAAAACACAGAACGACTATAATCAGAAATAGAAATATTTCAGTTCATTCAGGAGGATTATATGCGACGTCTGGTCACCTTTATAGGGGCGTTAGTCATGCTAACGCTGTTCGCTCATCCAGCGCTGGCGGTCACCAATCCCGTGTCATATCACTACGACTGGGAGACCCGCACGCTCATCAAAAACTACCGCATGGCCGATCAAGAGTCCATCGCGCTGCCGATTCCCCCCGGAAACTACCTCGGTCGGAACCAGTTTGCGGTCAGCCCCGATGGTCGGGAGGTCATCTTCTGTTATTCCTCAAGCTACGACCCGCCGATCTTCACGCTGGTGCGCTTCGACCTCGTCACCCGTTCCGTCCTCTGGGAGCGCACGCTGGACGGTCAGGTGTGCGGGTTGGGACCCGGGGCCTACGTCAACGATGATGTGTCGTTCATGATGGGCGTCATCGTGCGCTATCCGTGGGACGATGCCCCGCTGGCGCTGGGGCCGATTCGCTGGCGCTACGACGCTTACGCCCTGGCCGATGGCAGCCTGTACTTCGACTTTGACGAGTACATGATGCCCGCGCTGGATGACTCTGTTGGTTGGCTGCCGGTGACGTACTCCGCCAATTTGCCCAACAGCTTCATCTTCAAGATGGAACCCATCGCCATCGAGGGCGGCGGCTACGACGGGCGCGTCTTCCTATGGGATGGGGGCATGTTCGTCAGCGAGTTGAACCCGACCCCCGCCAAGGGAGATGCGATGGTCGCCCCGTGGAATGAAGTGTTCTACATGGACATCGACTACTCGCTGCCCTACACCGAGCCGACCATCCCCTACCTGAGAGAACGTAATGTCGTCCGCGCCAGCCACTTCGACGGCACGAACGATCACGTCGTCTTCTATGAGGGTAGCGGGATTATCGTGGCTGTCGACCTCATCGGCAAAGAAGGCATCCAGATCACCTACCTCGCCAACGCCTCGGAACTCGGCTCTGACCCGTCTATCTCGTCGCTGTACACAGTGGTAGACATCTACCGCGATGGCACAGTGGCCATGAGCGGTGTCAACGAGACGCAGATGCGCCCTAAGCGCGTGTGGACACTCGACACGGGCGCGCTCATCGGCGCATCCATTCCCGAGTTCCCGGCGTGGTCGATGCCGATGTTGGGCGCGCCGCCTGCCATGCCCACCGTCCCCGCCAGCAGTGCCCCCGGCGGGATGCCCAGCAGCGTCGCCAGCAAGTTCACCTTCCACTACGACTACAACACACAGGCGCTTGTCCTCAACTACTTGATGGACTCAGAAGTCTACTTCCCGCTGGGGCTGGCGCCGGATACCTATGTCAACGGCTTTGCGATCGACCCCAACGGCAACACTGTGATCATGTGCTTCCAGGAGTGGCGCGCTGGGCGTGATCGCCCGGTGATCCGCGTCGTCGCACAGGACATCAGCAGCGGCCTGCCCTACTGGTCAGAGACTTACGACGGGATCGCGTGCTCGCTGGGGCTGGGGGCATATGCCAACGACAGCTCCAATTTTGCGATGGGTCTGATCTTGGGCTACCCATGGGATCCCGCGCCCGGCTTCGTCGGCCCATTCCAGTTCACTTACGGCCTCTACAGCACCGCCAACGGGGCGCTAGTGCGCCAACTTGACCTGAGCTATGTGCCGTTCTACGACCCCACTCAATCTTATGCCTTCACCACGCTGCGCAACAGCGGCACACAGACGCGCTTTGCCCTGAGCACTGTCAACATTGAGGGGCCGGGCACACCGCAGGGCGTGTATGAATGGGATGGGTCATTCGGCATCGCGTGGACCGGTATAGAGCCTGCTCAGTTCGCCGCTCTGCCGCTGCCCAACGGTGAGGTGTTCTGGCCAGACTTTGACGCTTCTCGCCCCTCTGTGCCGGAGTTTGGCCCAGGCTACATCCCGCCCTACAACGTGGTGCGCTACCTGCGCGACGGCGTGACGCGCACGCTCTACGCCAACAGCACGCAAGTGATCCAAGCCGTTGACCCGTGGGTGAACGGCGCGGTGCGCGTTACCTTGCTGACGAACCCACTGATCGACTTCGGCGAGTACATCTACAGCTCTCTGATCTTACAGCGTGACGGCGTGGCTATCGGGCCGTTCGGCAGCACAAACAAAGTGCCGTCGCTGGTGTGGATGAACCCCAACACTGCGATGAGCGCCGCCGCCATGCCTTCATTCGTTGTGGAAGCGCTAGGCGCGCCCCCCGCGCCGTCGATGCCGACTGCCGCGCCTGGTCCTGCACCGTCGTCGGTCACCTGCCCAGGCTTCATGCCCTCACGGCTGCGGCCGGGTGGGCGTGGCCGCGTCACGCCGGGCGTGGGCAACCGCCTGCGCGCCGATCCATCCACCAGCGCCGCGCAGATCGGCCTCATCCCGGGCAGTGCTGCCTTCGACGTGTTAGCTGGCCCCGTCTGCGACCCTGGAGGCCGCGCGTGGTTCCAAGTCGCTTACAGCGGCCTCATCGGCTGGACGGCTGAGGGACAGGGCAGCGAATACTGGACGGAACCGCTGCCGTAAATCACACAGTGCGTGTTATGGGCACGGCGTGCCGTGCCCATAGCATCTCAACTCAAGCCGATAGAGACAAATTTCGTCTCGAGGTATTCGTACAGGCCTTCGCTGCCCATCTCGCGCCCGAAGCCGCTCTGCTTCATGCCGCCAAAGGGCGCGTTGGGCGTGGAGGGCAGCAGGTCGTTCACGCCGATCACCCCAAAGCGCAGCCCCTCATAGGCGCGCGTGATCGTCGTCAAGTCACGCCCGATGATGTAGCCTGCCAGACCATAGGGGGTGTTGTTGGCGCGCTCAAGGCCTTCCGCCAGCGTGTTGAACGGCATCACCGGCATCACCGGCCCAAAGACCTCATCGCACATGATGAGCATGTCGTCGCGCAAGCCGGTGATGAGCGTAGGCTGGTAGAAGTAGCCACGCTCAGCCCCGCGCGCACCGCCTAGCACGGTCACCGCGCCCTTTGCCACCGCATCCTGCACAAAGTGCTCCACTTTGTCGCGGCCGGCTGCGCTGACCATCGGGCCATTGGTCACCCCCGATTGCAACCCGTCCCCGACAACGAGCTTGCTCATCGCGTGTTTGGTCGCCTCCATGAAATCCTCATAGACACCCTGCTGAGCGTAAAAGCGCGCCGGCGAGACGCACACCTGCCCGTTGTTGCGGAACTTAGCCGCCACGGACATCTGCGCGGCCTGCTCTACGTCGCAGTCGTCGAAGATCAGCACGGGGGCGCTGCCGCCTAGCTCCAGCGAGAGGCGCTTAATGCCGTCGGCAGCGTGGCTCATTAAGATGCGCCCAACGCGCTGTGAGCCGGTGAAGCACACCTTCTCCACTAGTGGATGCTTGACCAACGCCTCGCCCATGCTGGCCGGGTCGCCGTTAATGAGGTTCACCACGCCGTCAGGGATGCCCGCCTCGGCCATCAAGTTGACGAGCGCCATGGCGCTCATCGGCGTGAGTTCGCTCGGGCGGCCCACAATCGTGCAGCCCGCCGCCAGCGCCGCCGCCCAGTAGCGTGCTTGCAGATACGCCGGGAAGTTCCAAGCGGTGATCGTCCCAATGACGCCCATCGGCATGTATGTCACGAGCAGGCGCTTGTGTGCGGCGCGTGCGGGGATCGTCCGACCGTAGGCGCGCTTGCCCTCCTCAGCGAACCACTCAAACAACTGCGCGCAGGCTGTCCATTCGGCGCGCGTTTCGGTGAGCGGTTTGCCGCACTCGCGGGTGATGATCGGCGCCAGGTCGTCGATGCGCTCGTAGATCAGCCGCGCCACACGCATCAGGATGTCGCCGCGCTCGTAGGCTGTAAGGCTGCTCCAGCGCGGGAAAGCGCGGTGCGCCGCCTGTGCCGCACGGTCAACCTCGCGCGCGTCGCCAAAGGGAACCGTTGCAATCGCTTCCTCTGTGGCGGGGTTGATCACCTGCCACGTTCCACCGTTGAGCGCGTCGCACCATTGGCCGTCGATGAACTGCTTATATTCCACGTTGTATCTCCTTCGCTGGTTGTCTCTCGTTCGGACAAGCGTCGCCCTTCAATCATACCGCCGCAAAACTTCTTCAGCGCATGCGCGGGTCAAGCCAGCCGCGCAGCCCCTCCACGACAAGGTTTACCCCCAAGATGACCAAAAAGATCGCCAAGCCCGGGAAAGCTGCCAGCCACCAATAGAGGAACTTACGCTGACCCGCTGCCACCATCGCGCCCCACTCCGGCGTGTTGATGTCCACGCCGAGGCCGAAAAAGCTCAACGCGGCCAGCAGCAGCAGGATGCTGCCGATGTCGAGAGCGGCGGTGATCAAGACAGGCGTTAACGCGTTGGGGACGACGTGCCGCCACAGCACGCGCACCTCGCGCATCCCCTGTGCTCGCGCCGCCAGCACGAACTCCTGTGAGCGCAGCGTCAGCACCTGTGCCCGCATCAGCCGCGCATAGACCGGCCACAACACGACACACGCCGCAATCAGCATGTTCGTCAGGCTTGGGCCGAGGATAGCCGCAATCGCCAGCGCCAGCACCAACCCCGGGAACGCCATCGTGACATCCGCCACGCGCATGATGATCGCCCCTAGCCACCCCTCAAAATAGCCCGCGACCGCCCCCAGCGTCGTCCCAATGAGAAAAACGACCGCCACAACAACCACCGCCGCCGGGATCGACACGCGCGCCCCGTAGACCACGCGGCTGAACACATCCCGCCCCAGCTCGTCCGTGCCAAACCAATGCGCTGCTGAAGGGGGCTGATTGCGCGCTTCGCGGCGCGTGTCAACAGCGTTCGGGTCGCGCGGGGCGATGACTGGCGCGAAGGCGATACACAGCGCAAACCACAGCAAGATCAGACCGCCTGCCCACAGCATCGGGCGTTGGCGCACCTGCTGCCACGCGCGCCGGGCGCGCATGGGGCGCACCTGCGCAGGCGCAGAAGACGGAAGGGCGTTCGTTTGCATCGTCAAGCACTCCGCACGCGCGGATCGACCACGCCGTAGAGAATGTCTACCAGTAAGTTAACCAAGATATAGCCAGTTGTGACCAGAATCGTGCCGCCTTGAATAGCTGGATAGTCGAGGTTGATCGACGCATCAACCAAGTACTTGCCCACGCCGGGCCAATCGAAGACGGTCTCAGTCATCACCGCGCCACCGATCAAGCTGGCGAACGCCAGCCCGATGAGCGTGATGAGCGGCAGCAGCACGTTGCGCAGCGCGTGCCGCACAACTACTTCCCACTCGCTGAGGCCTTTGCTGCGCGCCGTCAAGATGTAGTTCTGGCGCATCTCCTCGATGATGGCTGCCCGTGTCAGACGGAACACAATTGACAGCGTGAAGCCCCCCAGCACGATCGTTGGCAGCACAAGCTGCCCCACAATCCGCCAGAAGCCGTTGACATCCCCCACGAGCAGCGCATCCAGCGCCACAAAGCCCGTCGCAAACGGCGGGGGCGACATACGCGCGGGCAGTCGACCAGGCCCTGCCGCAATGTTCAGGTGATACCAGAACACTGTTAGCAGAATGAGACCGATCCAAAAGGGCGGCAGCGAGGCGTTCACCAGCGAAAGCGTCCACGCGCTGCGATCTAGCAGGCTGCCTGGGCGCAGCCCTGCCAGCAGCCCCAGCGGAACACCCACCGCCGCCGCGAAGAGCACCGCGCTGAGCGCCAGCTCGAGCGTGGCGGGCAGCCGTGCCAGCAGGTCATCGCGGACGGGGCGGCGCGTCAAGAACGACGTGCCCAGATCGCCGCGCAGCAGGTTCGCCACATACGTGAGGTACTGCTCCGGCAGCGAGCGATCTAGCCCCCAGCGAGCAATAGCGTTCTCGCGCGCTTGCGGATTGCGGAAGCCTGTATCGGGCAGGATCACAGTCAAAGGGTCCACTTGGATCACGTTGTAGAGGGTGAACAGCACTAGCGTCACCCCGATCAACATCACCAAGCCGACCGACAACCGACGAAAGATATAGGCGGTAAAGCTCATACCGTGCGGCCTTGTTCGCAGGGTGCACAGGGGGCGAGGCAGCCGGGCTTCGCCCCCCAATGCCGCCTAGCGGCTCAGTTCTTGGTAGCGTACCTTCTGAATCGGGTGGAATGTGTAGCCTTTCAGCGCATTGGACACGGCATCCACCACCTGCGGCTGGTACAGCACGCTGTAGAGCGCCTGCTCCGTGATGGCCGCATTAAAGCCGACCACCGCCATCTCGCGCGCTTCAGGCGGCGCGAAGAGCGTCGCAAAGGCCGCCTCAGCAATTGCGGGGTCAGCCAAGCGGATGTAGCGCGCAATGTTTTGGAAGTCCGCCACGCCGTACAGCACTGTCCAGTTGGTCGGGTCGAAGAAGTCTGGCGAGAAGTTGCCGAGGAAGGCGTCGTACTGCCCCGCGTTGCGCCCCGTCAAGTAAATACTAGGCGGGTCGATCTGGACGTTAAGCGTGATGCCCGCCTCGGCCAGATCAGCCGTCAGCTTAGCCGCCAGCACATCCGGCGTGACGCCGCCCAGCGGCAACGTAGACATGTTCAAGTTGATCGTCACACCGTCGGCAAAGCCTGCCTCTGCCAGCAGCGCACGCGCCGCTTCCACGTCGCGCTCATAGCGCATCACCTCTGAGGCCGCCCCGCCGAGGATGCCAATTGGCACGACCCCGCCCGGTCGCACCGCTAGCCCGCCAAGCAGGCCGTCGATGATGCCGTCGTAGTCGATGCTGCGCATGACCGCCTGCCGCACGCGCACATCTGCCAGCGGCGAATCGGGGTTGGCCGGCGACAGCGCCAAGTAGACAATCGCCAGCGATTGGCCGACCTCAAGCGTCAGGTTCGGGCTGGCCTCGATGGCGTCGGCAAGGTCTTTGTCGAGGTTCTGGGCGATGTCCACATCACCGCGTTCTGCCAATTGGAGGGCAGTCGTGCTGTCGTTGGCTTGGCGCAGCGTCACCCCAGCAATCGCCGGCAGATGGCCGGCCCAGTAGTTGTCGTTGCGCACCATTGTCAGCTCGACTTCGGGCGTCCAACCGGTGAGGATGAACGGGCCGCTGCCAGCCGAGTTCTGGTTCAGCCACTCGGTGGCTGTGTCTTGAGCGGGGTCAAGGCTGCCGCCGTTGGCGATCACCAACTGGCTGTCGAGGATGCTGAAGGAAGGCAGCGTCGTCAGAACGTCGAAGAACGGGATCGGCAGCGGGAAAACCGCATTCGACAAGCGCACCTCCACCGTCAGATCGTCCACCGCGATGACATCGCCCACAAACAGGTTAAACACCTGCGCTGGCTCATTTTGGAAGTTCTGCACGCGCTTCCATGAGAACACGACGTCCTCCGCAGTGAGCGGGTTGCCAGAGGCAAAAGTCACTCCCTCGCGCAGGGTGAACGTCCACGTAAAGCCGTCCTCGCTCACGGTGTGGCCGGTCGCTAAGTTGGGGATGAGCGGCTGCGACGGGTCAGCGGGCAGCTCGTACAGGCGCTCATAAACCGTGTAAAACACCGAGAGGTTGGTGCTGCTGCCGTTATTGGCAGGGTCAAGCGATTGCAGATCGCTGATGTTCGTGGCAACGATCACCACGTCATCACTCTGTGCCGCCAGCGGCAGACCCAACAAAAACGCTGCGAACAAAAACACTAGTTTTTTCATCGATCTAACCTGCCTAGTTTTCAATCAATCGTTAGATGGATTTTATGAAAAACACAGCTTTTCGTCAAGCAATTGACAAAATTCTTCGATCAATGTTAGGATTCAGCAAATGTCCATCAACTGTTTGATGAGTTTATGACAATCAAAACACGCAAACTCTCCGCGAGTGAAAGTTATCAACGCATCATCGAAGCAGCCACCCAGCTGTTCGCTGAGCATGGGTATCATGGTGTGTCGATGCGCGATATTGCCGCCGTCGTGGATTTGAACATCGCCACCATCAGCTACCACGTTGGCAGCAAACAAGAGCTGTACCGCGACGTGCATCAGCGCGCATACCTGACGGAAGAAGCCGCGCTGCGCCCCTATCTAGAGAACGTGCCCGATGAGACCATCCGCGACCGACGGTCCTTCCGCGATTTGCTCGTGCGCCTGACCAACGCTCACATTGAACTTGGCCTCACCCACCCCGAGATCCCGCGCCTGCACGTGCGCCGCTGGCTGGCGCAGCCCGACGACGTGCTGCCCAACTATCACGATGAATTTTCCCTGCCGATCTATCAAGCGCTTAAGTCCCTGCTCGACCGCGCCCACGCCGCCGGAACGATCGACATCACCGGCCTTGATGTATCGCTGTTCTTACAGAGCTTTAGCTGGATCCACCACGGCTACCTCGTCGGGATGCCAGCGCGCTTGTCGCCCGACGATCCCGTGCCGCACAGCCCAGAATCGCTCGAACGGCTGCGCGGCTATCTGCGCTTCGTCATCTGCCGCAGCTTACAGCTCCCCATCGACTAGCAAAGGACGCCTCTACGATGTACACCTGGTTAATCACGGGTTGTGCCACCGGTTTCGGCGCAGCGCTGGCCCAACGCCTCGCCCAAAAGCCTGACGTCCAACTCATCGCTACCGACCGCGACGCGGCAGCACTGAGCTACTTGCCCGAAGGCGAGCGCGTGCTGACGCTCCAACTTGACGTGACACAGCAAGCCCAAATCGACGCCGCCGTATCGGCGGCACTGGGGCGCTTCGGCGCGGTGGATGTCTTGGTCAACAACGCGGGCTTGGGCTGGGGCGGCCCATTCGAGGAGATGGACTTGGCGCTCAACCGCCTGCTGTTTGAGGTCAACGTGCTGGGCATGATGGCGCTGACGCACGCTCTGCTGCCCCACATGCGGGCGCGCGGGCGCGGCCACATCATCAACCTCTCATCCGACAGCGGCATCTATGGTCAGCCGTTCTCTGCGTCTTACTGCGCGACCAAACACGCAGTGGAGGGCTTCAGCGAGGCGCTCTCCCACGAGGTGCTGCCATTTGGGGTGCGCGTCACGGTGATTGAGCCGTGCGGGATGTTCCAGACAGCCATGCCGCGCGACGCCATCAGCACTGTCGAGCGCATGACACCCCCCACCAGTCCCTACTACCCGATGATCCAAGCGACGCTGCCGAGCGTCAAGCAAACCCTCACAGAGGCGCTCCCACCGGAGGTAGTCGCCGAGGCCATCCTTGAGGTGGCAAACATGACGCCGCCGCCCATGCGCCGCGCCGTCGGCAAGCCAGAGAAAACCGCCATTGTCGAGATGCGCCGTCAAATGCCCGATGAAGCCTTCATCGCCACGCTGCGCCAAGGCATGGGGCTGGCTTAACATAACTGAGCAAACGGTACTGTTCTTTTTGTTTGATTTAAGGAGAGATCATCTTGGCACAACTGAACGGCGGCGATCTGGTCATCCGCCAACTGCAACGAGAAGGCGTCAGCCACGTGTTTACTCTGGTGGGTGGCCACAACTATGAGATCGTCAACGCCTGCCGCGCGGCGGGCATCCGCGTGATCGACGTGCGCCACGAGCAGCAAGCCGCCCACATGGCCGAGGGCTGGGCGCGTTTCAACGGCGGGCTGGGCGTCTGCACCGCTGATGCCGCACCAGGCCTCGTGAACCTGTTCGCGGGCTTGCAAGTCGCCTATGAGTCACAAGTGCCGCTGCTAGTCGTCACCGCGCAGGGGTCGCTGGCGGGGCGCGATGTGGGCGTCATGCAAGCCATCGACCAGTTGGAGATCGTCCGACCCGTCACGAAATGGCAGCGCACCTGCTTCGAGATGAAGCGCATCCCCGAATACGTGGCGATGGCCGTGCGCTACGCCAAGACAGGCCGCCCGGGGCCAGTCTTTCTCGACTTCCCACTAGAGCTGCTGCGCGGGACTATCGACGAGGGCGAGGTGACCTTCCATGAGCGCTACTACACCCGCTCTGTGCCACACGCTGACCCCGCGGACGTCGCCGCCGCGCTGGACATCCTGCGCCACGCCCAACGCCCGATGCTCATCGTGGGCAGCGGTGTGTTCTGGTCTCGTGCTGGTGCGGCGCTGCGCCAGTTTGTCGAAGCGAGCGGCATTCCTGTCCTCGCACGCAATATGGCCCGCGGCTACGTGCCCGACGATGGGCCGCTAGGACTGGGCATGATGCCCGCCGCCGCGCTGGGCGCAGACGCCTACTGTGTGATCGGCACGCGCCTCGAGTGGACAATCGGCTACGGTCGCCCGCCGCTCTTCGCCCCCGACGCCAAGCTGATCCACGTCGACATCAAGCCCGAGGTGATCGGCAAGACGCGCCCCCCTGACGTCGGCATCCCAGCAGATGCCGGCGCATTCCTCAAACAACTCTACCAAGCATGGCAGGCTGCGCCCTTCACCGCGCCTGCCACGTGGCAGCAGCAGGCCAAAGCCACCGCCAAAGGGGCCGCCGCCCAGACCGCCCAAGCAGCCGGCATCGCCACCCGCGACCCACAGCGCCCGATGCACTCGCTCCAGCTTGTGGCGGAACTCAAGCGTTGGCTGCCCGCACAGAGTGTGACGGTCGTCGACGGCGGCTACATCGCGGCGTTCGCCCTCGGCGAGTTGGAGGCGCGCTGCCCGCAGGGCGTGATGTGGGTCGGGATCACAGGGCATTTGGGCGTAGGGCTAGGTTACGCCATTGGTGCGAAACTGGCACGCCCCGATGTGCCAGTGGTCGCGCTGATGGGGGACGGCTCATTCGGCCTGTGCGCGATGGAGTTCGACACCGCTGTCCGCCACAACATCCCGATCATCGTCGTGATCGCCAACGATCAAGGCTGGGGCGAAATCCGCGATGGTCAGCGCCGCCGCTTCGGTGAAGAGGGTATCCTCGCCTCGCAGCTCGGCTTGACGCGCTACGATCAGATGGCAATTGCGCTAGGCGGTCATGGTGAGTTTGTCGAACAGCCCGATCAGATCGTGCCCGCGCTGGAACGCGCACTCGCCAGCGGCAAACCGGCCATCCTCAACGTTCATACTGACCCTGAACAGCGCAGCACCACTGTGACAGGCATGCCGTGGATCATCGAATGACGCTCTCCGCCGCCCTCGCTCACGCTCACGCTCAGCGTGCCGCCGCGCTGGACGACTTGTGCGCGCTGCTGGCCATCCCCAGCATCAGCACCCTGCCCGAGCACGCCGCCGACCTCGCGCGCGCCGCTCAATGGTGCGCGGACTACCTCGTGCGAATCGGGTTGGAACATGTGCAGACCTTTCCGCTGGATGGGTTCCCGCTCGTCTACGCCGACTGGCTGCACGCCTCGGCGAGCGCGCCCACCCTGCTGATCTACGGCCATTACGACGTTCAGCCGCCTGACCCGCTCGACCAGTGGCGCACCCCGCCCTTTAAGCCGACGCGCATTGGCGACGACCTCTACGCGCGCGGGGCCAGCGACGACAAGGGGCAGTTCCTCGCCGTGCTGAAAGCCGTGGAAGCCTGCCTCGCTATCGGCAGCCTGCCGATCAACGTCAAAGTGATGATCGAAGGGGAAGAAGAGATCGGCAGCCCACGGCTCCCGGCGTTCGTGCACGACCACGCCGCGCTGCTAGCCTGCGACGCGGCTGTCATCTGCGATCACCCGATGATCGACCCCACCACCCCGATGATGATGGTTGGCGTGCGCGGCGCTGCCTACTTGGAGGTAACCGTGCGCGCCGCCCAGACGGATTTACACTCCGGCACGTTCGGCGGCGGTCTCGATAACCCCTTCAACGTGCTGGTGCGGCTGCTGGCGCAGGTGCAGGATGGGCAAACGCGCCGCATCGCTATCCCGCACTTCTACGACCGGGTGCGCCCACCTACCGAGGCCGAACGCCAGCAGATCAACAGCGGCCTTGCCAGCGACGAGCGGCTGCGCCACTTGACCGGCGCGCAGCCAGCGGGCGAGGCGGGCTTCACCACCGCCGAGCGCATCAGCATCCGCCCCACGTTCGAGATCCACGGCATGCCGGGCGGCTACATCGACGCGGGCAAGAAGTCCGTCCTTCCAGCCGAGGCGCGCGCGAAGGTCAGCTTCCGTCTTGTGCCCGATCAAGACCCAGACGAGGTGATGGACTTGTTTGAAGCGTTTCTACGCTCAAGCGCCCCGCCGACGGTGACGCTGCACGTCGAGCGCCAGAGCAAGGCCTACCCGGTCGTGATCGACGTCGCTAACCCCTACGTGCAGGCCGCAGAACGGGCTTATCACGCTGTGTTCGGGCGCGGACCAGCCTACATGCGCGGGGGCGGGTCGTTGCCTTTCACGCACGACATTCAGCAGGCGCTCGGCGCGGCTATCGTCATGATGGGCATGGGGCTGCCCGACGACAATCTCCACGCTCCTAACGAAAAGCTGCACCTGCCCAACTTCTACCACGGGATTGAAACGATGATCCATTATTTCAATCAACTTGCGCCAGCAGCTCCTCATGGCAGAGGATGAAGGGCTGAAGCGTGATCTCCTTAGTCGTTATCGTTTCGAGGCGGATCTCTTCGCCATCGACCAGACGCAACGGCTGTTCCCGCATGAGGGCGTGAAGCTGCTGACCTTCTGAGGTTTGCAGGGCCAACAGCTGTCAGGCTTTGACGCGCCAAACCCGTACACCGAGGGCGCCGGTGTTTGCTTTTAGACACGCCCTCCCTCTGCTCATCTCTTGGTTCACACTGGACTTGATGTTACAATGATAGACGTGTTAGAAGTAGACATACGCAGGGTTAAACTGCGTTTTCATGGTGAGTTGTTCTAGGTTGAAAGGTTGTTCAAATTGTCCTCTCTAGTGCTTACGATTCGGGAAACGCTTCGGTATCGCGGTTCGATTGGCCAGTGGAGTTGGGTGCTTCACCGCGTCTCTGGAATTGGCGTGGTGTTGTTTCTCGTCATCCACGTCATCGACACTTCATGGGCAGTGTTCTACCCTGCGCTGTATGAAAAAGCGGTTGCCTCGTATCAGTCGCCGCTGTTCACCGTCGGTGAGTTTGCGCTGGTGGCGTTGGTGGTCTACCACGCGCTGAACGGCTTGCGCATCTCCATCATGGACAACAAGCCAGAGCTGTGGAAGTACCAAGAAAAGGCCGCTTGGGGCGTGTTAGGGGGCACGGTGCTGCTGCTCGTGCCGGTCTTCATCTGGATGGGGATGCACGTCATCGACCACTATGCCAAACCGAACGTGTTCGTGCTGCCGTTAGCAGAAGTACTGCGCGAGCAGATCCCGTTCGCCGCAGGGATGGGCGTCGCGGTCATCGCGGCAGTGCTGGCGGCTGGGGCCTATCAGATGATCGCCAAGCCGGCTGAGATTCAGGGCAGCGCCAAAGCGCAGGGCAGCAAGCTGGAAACGTTCTGGTGGTCGTTCATGCGCGTCAGCGGCCTGATCATCGTGCCGCTGGTGTTCGGCCACTTGGCGATGCTGCACCTGCTGCAAGGGGTGTTCGATCTGACGCTGGCCGGTGGGCGCGTCGTCGGCGTCCCGACGGTAGGATCCCCCCTCAGCCAAGCCGAGCTAGACGCGGTCGGGCTGGCGTGGCCGGCCATCCAAAACGGCATCAATGACACCGGCACCGCCAGCGAGTTCGTCGCCGAGCGCTGGAACTTCATGCTGGGTGGTGTGGCGGTGTGGCGCTTGTATGACCTCGCGCTGTTGGCGCTGGTGACGATCCACGGGTTTAACGGGCTGCGCTATGTGCTCACCGATTACACACAGCAGTACCCTGTGCTGCGACGGGCCTCCGGCTACTTGTGTGTGATGGGCGCGGTCGTGCTGCTGATCGTGGGCGGCGCAGCGCTGATCGCCACAATTGAGCCGACGGCCATCGCAATGGCTGATGAAGCGCTGCGCGCGCTGCACGCGGCGCACGGCTTCGCAGGTTGAGCGTTTGTTTATTGTTAGTTTGTGAGGAGCGAACGAATGAAGATCCACAAGCATGAAGTCATTATCGTTGGGGCGGGCGGCGCTGGCCTGATGGCAGCGCTTTACGCCAGCCGCGGCGGCGCAGATGTGGCCGTCGTCAGCAAGCTCTACCCCACCCGCAGCCACACCGGCACGGCGCAGGGCGGCATCGGCGCAGCGCTGGGCAACCTAGACGAAGACCAGCCCATCTACCACGCTTACGACACCGTCAAAGGCGGTGACTATCTAGCCGACCAGAACGCGGCACTCGTGCTGGCGGAAGGCGCGGTTGAAGCCGTGATCGAGCTAGAGCACATGGGCCTGCCCTTCGACCGCACGCCCGACGGCCGCATCAGCCAGCGGCGCTTTGGCGGCCACACGCGCGAGTTCGGCAAGGAGCTGGTGCGCCGCGCCTGCCACGCGGCCGATCGCACCGGCCACATGATCTTGCAAACGCTCTACCAGAACTGTATCAAGCGCAACGTCAACTTCTTCGACGAGTTCCAAGTGGTGGACACGATCATCAACGACGGCGTGTGCGTGGGCGTTGTGGCCATTCAGATCGGCACGGGCGAGTTCCACATCTTCCACGGCAAGGCGGTCATGTTCGCCAGCGGTGGTTGGGGCCGCTGCTGGAGCGTCTCGAGCAACGCCCACAGTATGACCGGCGACGGGGCCGCGGCAGTGCTGCGGCGCGGCGTGCCGCTGCAAGACATGGAGTTCTTCCAATTCCACCCGACTGGCATCTACAAGATGGGCATCCTCATCACCGAAGGCGTGCGCGGGGAAGGCGGCGTCTTGATCAACAACAAGGGCGAACGCTTCATGGAGAAGTACGCCCCCAGCGCCAAAGACCTCGCCAGCCGCGACGTCGTCAGCCGCGCGATCTACGACGAAGTCAAGAAGGGCAACGGCATCAAGGGCAAGGACTACGTCTACCTCGACGTGCGCCCCGAGACGGTCAACCGCTTCTTCGCTGAGGAAGGCCGCAAGGAGCGCATCGACGCCGCCTATGTCGAGAAGAAGCTGCCCGACATCCTCGACTTCTGCCGCACTTACTTGGGCGTTGACCCCGTCAAGGAGCCAATGCCGATCCAGCCGACCGCGCACTACGCGATGGGTGGCATCCCCACCAACGTTGACGCGCAGGTGGTCATCGACGAAAACTGGACGGTGCTGCCCGGCATGTACGCCGCCGGCGAGACAGCCTGCGTAAGCTGCCACGGCGCAAACCGCCTCGGCACGAACAGCCTCGTTGACCTCATCGTGTTCGGTCGGCGCGGCGGCATGCACATGGCCGATTACGTCAAGGGCGTAGACTGGACGCCCCTGCCGGCCGACGCTGGCCGTGAGATCGAAGCCGAGTTCAAGCGCATCCGCAGCAGCCGCGGCAAGATGAAGCCCTACCAACTGCGCGCCAAGATGCAAGAAGTGATGATGGAAAACGTCGGCGTCTATCGCACCGAGCAAACGATGACCCAGGCGATCAACGTCCTGCGCGAGCTGCGCCACGAGTTCCGCACCAACATCGCCATCGACGATCAGGGCTATAAGTTCAACACTGATTTGATGGAAGCATGGGAACTAGGCAACCTGCTCGAGCTGGCCGAGGTGACCGCCCTCAGCGCACGCAACCGCACCGAAAGCCGTGGCGGCCACAGCCGCGACGACTACCCCAAGCGCGACGATGAGAATTGGCTGGTACATACGCTGATCTGCCGCGCTGGCACAGACGATGACCCGCAGTACACCATCAACACTTCCAAAAAGGTCGACATGAGCCTTGCCGAGACAGACGAGCGCTTCCGCCCGAAGGCCCGTGTTTACTAACACACCGCTCACGAGGGTGCATCTCAAGGCTAGATGTGCCCCTCACATAGATCACACTTAGAGGACAAAACGATGAAAGTAACCTTTAAGATCAAGCGCTACAACCCAGAAATTCCGGGCAAGGACAAGCCCTACTGGGAAGAGTTCACCCTCGACAACGTAGAGCCGACTGACCGCCTGCTGGAGATGCTCCATCGCATCAAGTGGGAGCAGGACGGCACGCTGACGCTGCGGCGTTCCTGCGCGCACGGCGTCTGCGGCAGCGACGCGATGCGCATCAACGGTGTGAACCACCTCGCCTGCAAGGTACTCATGCAAGACCTCGGCCCCAAGGTCACTATCGAACCGATTTTAGGCCTGCCCGTGATTAAAGACCTCGTTGTCGATATGGAGCCGTTCTTCGACCACTACAAGCACGTGATGCCGTTCTTCGTGAACGACACCCCGCTGCCGGCTGACGGTCGTGAGCGCCGTCAAAGCCAATTTGACCGTGAAGCCTTCGACGACACAACCAAGTGCATCCTCTGCGCCTGCTGCACGACATCTTGCCCGTCTTACTGGGCCAACGGCAAGTACGTCGGCCCAGCGGCTATCGTCAACGCACACCGCTTCATCTTCGACACGCGCGATCAAGCCGCCAAAGAGCGCCTTGAAATCCTCTCAGAGCCGCAAGGCGTGTGGCGCTGCCGCACGATCTACAACTGCACCCCCGCCTGCCCGCGCGACATCCAAGTGACCAAAGCCATCAGCGAGGTCAAACTGGCCATCCGCAAAGGCTCGCCCGAGGGCATCATCAAGGTGACAGAAATCGTCGAGCGCGTCGTCAACGCCTAGCGCTTCGCTGAACTCTTCAAAACGATCGAGGGCGACTCATTCTGGGTCGCCCTGATTGTTTGAGTTTACTTCTTGCGCTGCCCCAGCACCTGCGCCTGGGCGATCACCCCGTTGATGATCGTGTCGATGGCGAGTTGTACATTCTGAACGACTTTACCGGCCTCGCTCAGTTCAGGGAACTTCTTCAGGACGTCTATGCCGTTTACTTGGCTCTGGAAGATTTGCGCCAGTCGAATCAGTTCCGTGCCACCCTCGCTCTTTTTCGCCTTCATCTCGGATGCAATTTTCGTCACGGCTGGGTTGATGAAGCGCAGGAAGATCATGTTGACCACCGAGACGCGCGCGGCGTGCTGTGCGCTGTGCTGCGCGCTTGGGTCTGTTGACACTGTGCTGTAGACCGTTTGATAAACTTGTGCCGCCGCGTCAAGGATTTCCTGCGGCACAAGCGTGCCGCCTTTTGTGTTCACCAGCAGACCCGTGGCGAGATGCTCGTAAATCGCCGCCATCGAGCTGACGGTGCTGGGGCTTTTCAGCAGTTCTTCAGGGGAGGACTGCTTGTCGCTCGGTTGCGGCTGAGTGGACGTCTTGCTGTTGGCGATCTCGCTGACGATCGTTTGGATGTGCGGGGTGAGAATGTCTTTCAAATAGTCTTGGCCCACGACATCTGTGAAGGACTTGCCCGCCAGCGTCAGATCATCGCTGCCGCGGAAGGGCTGCGTTCCAGCGGACTCCGTCTGATCTTGGATCAGCGCTTTGGTCGTGTCGAGCTGCAGGAATTCCATCAAGCTCTGCATGTCGGTGGGGTTTTTCATCCCCTCGACAAGGTTCATCGCGTCAAACACGCTCTTTCCCATGATCTTGCTGCTGATGCTGTTGAAGTTCGTCCGCAGGAAGTTGAGCTTGGCTTGGTCAGCTCTGACGTCTTCGTTCAGGATTTTTTGGATGTGCGGGGTACGCTCTTTCTCATCTTTGTGACTGTCGACATAGGTTTGGCAAGCCTTCCGCACGTTTTCGAGCAGCTCATCCTGATAGTCCAGCGCCGAACTGCTACTAATCGGCAGCTCGCCACGCTCATGATACACCTTTAACGCCGAGAGCACGTTCTTGTACTTTTGGCTCATCTTCTTGAGGCCAAAGAAGCGGTCATTGAACGGTCTGCCGGCCACTGCCATGAGCTGCTCATCAGTCGGCATGCGCTGGATCACCCCGCGATCCTGCATCAGCTGGATGGTGGCTTGGTTGCCGATAGTGCGCTGAAGGTCAAGCGCATTGCTTGGCTCGCTCAGGTTCTCAAGCGTCAGTGTCGGGTGGTAACTGCTCGCGTGCGGCTTTTTCGAAGCGAGCGACAAAGTTGGCGACTTAGTAGGTTGTTGAGGAGTCTTTCTTGATTGCATACCACTATCCTTTCATCGCTAACTTTGTGTATTTCTGTCAGGAACACCCAACACCAGAACACCAAACAGCGAAATCGTCCCACTCTTGAACTAGTATCTGCGCGACGGGGCTGCCGCCGACAACGGATGTATATAGAAAAGCCCACGGCCCTGAGACCTCGATCCGCCCGTTGAAGAACACATCCCTCAACAAAGCTAACTGATCCTGCGGCGTCACATACGGATCATCTGGATCAAAAGCGATCCGCGGCAGTGTCGAGGATGGCTCGGCTGGCGCTTGTGGCGGCTCGGTTGGCGCTTCGACCTGCTGAGTGATACACCCCTCAGGGGCATCCGCGTGCCAAATTAGCCCATGCT
>DAOUBS010000243.1:0-9088 GCA_034432435.1 Anaerolineae bacterium | reverse complement strand
GTCGGATCGACACGGGGCGCTTTCTGCCGAACTGGCACATCACGGTGGAGGACGTGTTCCGCCTGCCGGCGTGGATGAAGAAGCAGCTTGGCAGATCCGCCGATGCACCTGATGAGGCTTAGGCCGCTACCCTGCTGTTCCGCGCTGGAGCGCTTGCTCGACTAGGTCGGCGGCACGGGGCGGCCCACCGAGCGCGGCCATCTCGGCGGCAAGCTGGCGGGCGTTCTCTTGCACCCAATCCGCTTCAAGCAGCGCCTTGACTCCTTCGCGCAGCATGTTGTTGCGCACGTCGTGGGCTGTCAAGTTCAGGCCGACCTTGAGCTGAGCCACGCGCGTCGCTTGGATGCGTTGGTCGGCGGCGTGGGGCACGACGATCTGCATCACCCCGTGGACGATCGCTGCGTGGGTGCTGCCCATCCCACCGTGGTGGATCATCAGCTTGCAGCGCGGCAAGATGTGCCCGAATGGGACGAACGTCACCAAGCGGGTTCCACGCGGCAGCGCGCGCTTGAGTTCAGCTTTTTTCTCCTCGCTGATGGGGTTGAAGCCAATCGCTACCACGGGCAGCAGGCCACTCGCGGCAGCAGCTTGGGCAGCCCAACTGTAGAAGCCCAAGTCGCCGGTGAAGGTCGTTCCGAGTGTGACGAGCGCCAGCGGCTGCTCAGCGGGGATGTCGTCTAGCCATGCGGGATAGGGGTCAGACGGCGTGTAGGGCGCGCCGCCCGCGAAGGCCGTCTGCGGCAGCAGGGTGTGCGCCTCGGCTTGATACCAGCGCCGCGTGAAGAAGGTGACGTGCAGCAGCGGGCTGACGATGCTCGGCGCGGTTCCCTTGCTGAAGTAAGCCCCGCTGAGGCCAAACGCATCACACAGGCGCTGGATGCGCTGCTGGCTGTCACGGCTGAGGTTGCGCTGCACCGGGAAGAGCGCCTGCTCGTCAAGGTTGGCCTGCGCGGGCCAGCCCATGACGATCATCGGCACGTCGAGCGCCTCGGCGGCGAAGGCGGCTGCGCTTAAGAACGGGTCGATCAACAGTGCGTCGGGCTTGCCGATGTGCTCGGCCAGCGCCAGCAGGTCGCGCACGCCCTTGGCCACCAAGTCCTCGCTCAGCCACGTGTCTAGCGCTCGCGTGTAGCGCAGGGTGACCGCTTCTTGCGGCTTGAGTGTGCTGACGTCGGGCGGTGGGGGCGGCGGCCAGAGCCAGCCGGTGTGGGCGACGGGTTCGAACGGCAGGCCGTGGGCGGTGACCACAGGCGCAAGCGGCGGCTCGCTGATCCAGGTGACGTGATGGCCGCGCCGCGCGAGTTCCTGCGCCGTGCGGATGAACCCACCCCAATCGACATGGCTGAACAAGGGCGCAGACACGCACCACAGGCGGTTACTCATGGGCTGCATAGGGTTCCCATTTTGAACGGACACAAACAAGGGCGTGACAAACTTTGTCACGCCCTCAACTCTAACACGTAAAGACGAGTTTAGGGATAGATGCCGCGGGTGGCCAGCGCGTTGGCGACGCGCTTGATGGCGGTCACTTGGGCGGCGGTGCGCATGTCGAGGTGGAGCTGCTCGGCGGTCTGTTTGGTCGTCTGATAGGCGGCGGTGAGGATGCGCTCTAAGTTCTCAAACACCGCCGACTTGCCCCAGAAGAAGGCCTGCAAGTCCTGCACCCACTCGAAGTACGAGACGATCACGCCGCCGCTGTTGGCGAGGATGTCGGGGACGATGTAAACGCCGCGATCGTTGAGGATGTCGTCCGCTTCGGGGGTGGTGGGGCCGTTCGCGCCTTCGATGATGAAACGTGCCTGGATCTTCTCAGCGTTGCCCGCGTGGATCATCCCCTCCATGGCGGCTGGGATCAGCACGTCGCAGGGCAGCGCCAGCAGTTCGTCGTTGGTGACCACTTCGGCCTGTGGGAAGCCAGCGATGCGCCCGACGGCCTTCTGATGGTTTAGCAGGGCGGGGATGTCAAGGCCGTTGGGGTTGTAAAGGCCGCCCTCAACGTCGCTCACGCCCACGACTTTGAAGCCCAACTCATGAGCGTAGGCCGCGGCGTTGCTGCCGACGTTGCCAAAGCCCTGCACGATCACGCGCACGCCCTCTGTGCGGGTGATGCCGTGGTACTTGAGCGCGGCTAACATGCACACCACCACACCGCGCCCGGTGGCTTCGGTGCGGCCTTCGCTGCCGCCGATGGCCAGCGGCTTGCCCGTCACCACAGCCGGGACGCTGTAGCCCACGTGCATGCTGTAGGTGTCCATGATCCACGCCATGACCTGCGGGTTCGTCCCCATGTCTGGCGCGGGCACGTCCATCATGGGCGACATGAGCGGGATCAGCTCCGAGGCGTAGCGGCGCGTCAGGCGCTCTAGCTCGCCCAGCGAGAGTGTCTTGGGGTCAACCACCACGCCGCCCTTGGCCCCACCGTAAGGGATGTTGACGAGGGCGCACTTCCACGTCATCCACATAGCCAGCGCGCGTACCTCATCCAGCGTGACAGCCGTGCTGTAGCGCAGGCCGCCCTTGCTCGGCCCCATGACCGTGCTGTGATGGACGCGGTAGCCAGTGAACATCTCAATGCGGCCATCGTCGCGGCGCACTGGGAAGTTGACGATGAACTCGCGCCGCGGGTAGCGCATGTACTCCACGAGGTTATCGTCAATGTTGGTGTGGGCTACCGCGCGGTCGTATTGCTCCAGCGCAATCTTGTAAGCATCGTTTTCTAGTGAAGTTTGTGGATAGGACACAACCATGAGTAAAGGTCTCCGTTAGCTTAAGAGTAATTTCTTGCATTTGACCTCAGTATATAGAGATGCGCAGTTTTGTAAAGCGCAGTTTGTACGAAAAGCATGATGAATATGGATTTAAAAATGTGCAATATGCACAAATTTGTCGTTTGAAGGCGACGCACGAGCCGTCCCTACAGAGTGAATGAGGGGCTAACTCGCAGGCGCGGCAGGCCGTGCTGTTACGGGGTGGTGTGGTTAATCCCCGGCCATCGGCTCGGCTAGGCGCAGGTAGGGGCGCAGGTAGTAGCCGGTGTAGCTAGTCTCAGACTGAGCGACTTCTTCAGGTGTGCCGACGGCGATGATCTCGCCGCCGCCGCTGCCGCCCTCTGGCCCCATGTCGATGAGGTGGTCAGCCACTTTGATGATGTCGAGGTTGTGTTCGATCACGACAACCGTGTTGCCATTGTCGACGAGCTGCTGCATCACGTCGATCAAGCGCTTGACGTCCACGGCGTGCAGGCCAGTGGACGGCTCGTCGAGGATGTAGATCGTCTGGCCTGTGGCGCGCTTGCTCAGCTCGCGGCTGAGCTTGATGCGCTGGGCTTCGCCGCCGCTCAAGGTGGTGGCGGATTGGCCGATGCGGATGTAGCCCAAGCCGACGGCTTGCAGGGTGGCCAGCTTGTTGGCGATCTTGGGCTGGTCTTTGAAGAAGTCCATCGCTTGATCGACGGTTAGATTGAGGACTTGGGCGATGTTGAGGCCTTTGTAGGTCACTTGCAGCGTCTCGCGGTTGTAGCGCGTCCCTTTGCAGACCTCGCAATCGACGTAGATATCGGGCAGGAACTGCATCTCGATCTTGATCTGGCCTTGCCCGGCGCAGTTCTCACAGCGCCCACCTTTGACGTTAAAGCTGAAGCGTCCCTCTTTATAGCCGCGGATTTTGCTTTCTGGCATGGCGGCGAACAGCGCGCGGATGTCGTCGAACATCTTCGTATATGTGCCGGGGTTGCTGCGCGGCGTGCGCCCGATGGGCGATTGATCGATGTTGATGATCTTGTCGAGGTGTTCGATGCCCTCGATACGCTCGTGCGCGCCGGCCCGCTCACGGCTGCCGTTGATGATCTGCGCGAGGCGCTTGTAGAGCACCTCGACGATGAGCGACGATTTGCCGCTGCCGCTGACGCCCGTCACGCACACCAGCTTGCCCAGCGGGATGTCCACAGTGACGCTGCGCAGGTTGTTCTCCGTCGCGTTGACGATGCGGAGGAATTTGCCGCTGCCGGCGCGGCGTTGGGCAGGCACGTCGATCTTGAAGCGTCCGCTGAGGTAATCGCCGGTGGCGCTGCCCACTACCTGCGCGACTTGCTCAGGCGTGCCCTCGGCGACGACGTGACCGCCCAGCTCGCCCGCGCCCGGCCCTAAGTCGATCAGCCAGTCCGCGGCGCGCATCGTGTCCTCGTCGTGTTCGACGACGAGCACGGTGTTCCCCAAGTCGCGCAGGCCGATGAGCGTGTTGATCAGGCGGGCGTTGTCGCGCTGGTGCAGGCCGATGGACGGCTCATCCAGCACGTAGAGCACGCCCGTTAGGCGGCTGCCGACCTGTGTCGCAAGGCGGATGCGCTGGGCTTCGCCGCCGCTCAACGTCCCAGCGGAACGGCTCAGCGTGAGGTAGTTCAGGCCGACGTCGTTCAAGAAGCCGATGCGGGCTTCAATCTCATTCAAGATTTGGTGGGCAATCTGGCGGTCGCGCGGGGTCAAGCGGGCTTCGACGCCGTCGCTGCCGCGCAGCCGCGCCACCCACTGCGCTAGATCGCCGATGCTCTGGGTGGTGATGTCGTAGATGTTGCGGTCGTCAATCGTCACGGCCAGCGCTTCTGGCCGCAGGCGCTTCCCCCCACAGGTGGCGCACGGGATCTGCATCATGTACTGCTCGATGATCTCGCGGATCTGCTCGGATTCAGTCTGCTGATAGCGGCGCTCTAAGTTGGGGATGACCCCCTCAAACGTGGTCAGGTAAGTGCGGATGCGTCCGCTGCTGTTCTCATAGGCGACTTCAAACTTCTTGCCGCGCGTGCCGTAGAGGATAAGGTCTTGCTGGGCGTTGGTCAGGGTGCGCCACGGCTGGTCAAGGGGAATCTTGTAAGCTTTGGCCAGCGCGTAGATGATGTTCGCCCCGTAGCCGCCGCTCGTGTCAAAGCTCCAGCCAGAGGCGCTGATCGCCCCCTCGTTGATGCTGAGTTCCTCGTTGGGGACGACGGCGCGCGGGTCAACTTGGAGGGTGAAGCCCAACCCCTGACACGCTGGGCACGCGCCGCTGGGGGTGTTGAAGCTGAAGGTGCGCGGCTCAATCTCGGGGATGCTGCCGTGGCCGTTGATGCAGGCCAGATGCTCGCTGTAGAGCGTGTCGATCGGGTGGGCGGGGTCGGTCACGTCGTTGATGATGACCAGCCCATCGCCGAGCTTGAGTGCGGTCTCGATGCTGTCCGTCAAGCGCGACTCGAACGCGCGCGCTTCCTCGGCGTCGTCCGCCGGGCGACGTACCACCAGGCGATCAACCACGGCTTCGATGTTGTGGATCACGTAGCGATCTAACTCGATGCCCTCTTCGATGTCGCGCACCTCGCCATCGACGCGCACGCGGGCGAACCCGGCCTTCTGCATGTCCTCAAAGACCTTTTCATGTGTGCCCTTCTTGTTGCGGACGATTGGCGCGAGGATCTGAATGCGGCGGCCTTCGGGCAGGCGCAGCACCTCATCGACGATCTGCTGGGCGCTCTGGGCGACGACGGGCGCGCCGCAAGTGGGGCAGTGCGGCACGCCGATCCGCGCGTAGAGCAGGCGCAGGTAGTCGTAGACCTCGGTCACCGTGCCCACGGTGGAGCGGGGGTTGCTGCTGACGCTCTTCTGATCGATGGACACAGCAGGGCTGAGGCCTTCGATCTGATCTACGTCGGGTTTTTCCATCAAGCCTAAGAACTGCCGCGCATAAGCTGAAAGGCTCTCGACGTAACGGCGTTGGCCTTCGGCAAAGATCGTGTCGAACGCGAGCGACGACTTGCCGCTGCCGGATAAGCCGCTGATGACCACGAACTGATTGCGTGGGATGTCAACGTTGATGTTCTTGAGGTTGTTCTCACGAGCGCCGCGAACGGAAATCTTATCCTGCATAGGGCAATGCCAGGCCTCAAACTATGACTGAACAGAAAGTGGATCACGTGTTCTATTATAAGCCATGTGCCTCACAGAGCAATTGTGTGAGAGTGAGAATGTTGTGAGCGCTGAGGTAAGAAAAAAACGGGCGCGAGAGGCCGCGCCCGGAGCGGTTATCCGCCGTCTGTGTCGGGGATGTTGAGCGGGGTCGGGCTGGGGGTGAGCGCCATCTGTGTGGCAATGGCGGACATGTCGGTATAGTCGCCGCGGATGGTCACATCGCGGAAGCCGCGCACGATTTGGACGTAGGTGCGCCCGGGCTTGAGCAAGATCGGTTGGTTGTTGCCGTAGAGCACTTGCAGGGCGCTGCCCGGCTCGCGGTTCTGCCGCCGCCAGAAGCCTTGATAGAAGTAGCCATTGCGTAGCACGTAAGCCCGCCCCTGATCCCACAGTTGGATCTCTTGGCTGGCGTAGTTGGCGCCGGGCGGGAACAGGTCGGGGCGTTCAGCGTGAGGCACTTCGATGATGACGATGTTGTCCGTCCAGAGCTGTTGGCCGTCGGCGGCGTCAAGGTGGGGCAGCTCATCGGTGAAGCGCAGGTAGCGCCCGGTGGCTGGGTCGTACTGCCAGCGTGCGCTCACCTGACCGTACCAGTTGATGAAGGCATCCACCCCGGGCTGGCCGTTCACGGTGTCGACGATCTCGCTGAAGGCAAAGCCTTTCGCCTTGATGCCGAGGAAGCTGTTGCGGCGGCTGGCGACGGCCCACGCTTTGGCTGGCTCAAGGAACAGGGTGTGTTCGAAGGGTTTGCCCTCTTGGGGATAGCGGCAGAAGCCGGCTGGCTCGCAGTTGTCGCCGATGAGCGGCGAGATGATGTTGAAGTTGAAGAAAGGCGGTGAGACGAGCAGGCGCTGAATTGGCTCGCTCGTGCCGCTGTAGGCGAGGAAAGCGTCATACATGACGGTCAGTTCCATGTCCACGAGGCGGGCGCTGCGGACGGAGCCGACGAGCGGCGGCGTTTGTGAGCGGAAGATGGCGGCGAAGCGCGTCACGCCGCCCTCCACTTCGTACTCGTAGACGATGTCGGCTTGGTTGAGGCCGGTCTGGGGGCGCACCAGCGGCGGATAGTTCGACACCTTGACGATGAGGTTGCGGCGGTTGCGGGCTTCCTCGCTGGGGAAGGGCAGGCCGGTCAGGGTGTTGATGCCGTCTGGGTAGGTGAACGGCCCGACGAAGGTCGGCGTTGGGGTGGGCGTGTTGGTGGGGGTGGCCGTGGGCGTGGGGGTGAAGGTCGGCGTAAAAGTAGGCGTAGGCGTGCTGGTCGGGGTGGCCGTGGGCGTGGGGGTGGGGGTGCTGCTGGGGGTCAGCGTGGGGCCGCTGGGGGTGTTGGTGGCAAAGCCGATGGCCGGCGCGGGCGTGGGCTGGTTGGGGGCAAGTGGCTCAGGCGTGACGGTGGCAAACTGGCCGTGGGCGATGGGCAGCGCGGAAAGCCCCAACGCGAGGGTGGTCACGACTAACAGGATTGAACGGCGCATAACTGGCTCTCTAATAGCAGCGCGAGTAACTGCGACATTGTAGAAGTCGCTGGGTGAATTGCACAGGGCACATGCGTACTAGTCAGCGGTATAATTTGCAATAGCAGAATATACAATAAAACTACGTCGATTTATCGTAGTCACCCTATTATTGGGGCGCGCCTATACCGCTGACGCGCGATGCCTCAACTCGCCCAATATTTCCATGTATTTCTACGCCGATGTGCTAAACTTCGAGTAGACATCTAGAGTTGAGACAGTTGACAGATCATGCGACAAACGCAACCCTAACATGAGCGATAACGCATGTCTAATTCGGGAGATAAGCCTATGACAACGTTGGTCACCGGGGCGTCGGGCTGCATTGGCGCATGGGTGCTGCATCATCTTGCCAAACGCGCTGAGCCAGTCATCGCCTTTGACATTGTGCGTGCAGGTCACCGCATCGATCAACTGCTGACGATGAAAGAACAACAAAACATCACGTTTGTTCAAGGCGACGTATCTGACTTTGTCACGGTCAAAAGACTATTTGAACAGTATCCCATCGCGCATGTGATCCACCTTGCCGCGCTTTCAGTGCCCTTCTGCCGCGCTGACCCCGTGCGCGGGGCACAGGTCAACGTGACTGGGACGGTCAACGTGTTCGAGGCCGCTCACCGCAAAGACATCAAGCACCTCGCCTACGCGAGCAGTGTTGCCGTATTTGGCGCGCCTGAGGACTACAAAGAAGCCGCCCTGAGCGACCACGCAGTTGCCCGACCGCGCACGCTCTACGGTGCGTACAAGCAAGCCAACGAGGCTACCGCTCGGGTTTATTTCGACGAACACAAGATGACCAGCATCGGTTTGAGGCCTCATACGGTTTATGGCGTCGGGAGCGATCAAGGGTTGCCGAGCGACATTACCAAAGCGATGATGCACGCGGTAGCCAGCAAGCCGTATCACATCAACTTCAACGGGCGCTTTCAGCTTCAGCTCGCCAGCGATGTTGCCATGCAGTTCATCGAGGCCGCCACCCACCCCCTCGATCAAGCCTACGTGTTCAACATGGGCGGGCCAGTCGTCAGCGTTGGCGAGGTCATTGCGCTCATCCAGCGCAACCGTTCCCAAGCCAAGATCACCCACGGCGAGACGGTGCGCCCTTACGTCGAGAAGCTCGACGACAGTGGCCTGCGCCAGCACCTGAAAACGTATGAAACTCCGCTCGAAATCGGCATCCAGCAAACTATGAGCCTATACGCGGACTTGATGCAGCGCGGGCAAGTTGTCGTTTAAATTTGCGCAGGCCGAAGTTGTTGCGAAACGAGAGGGTGAAGGTACAATTGAAAGTAGGCGATTGTTTTCGAAAGCATTCGTACTTTTGAGCTACCTGCTATAGTTTGTGTCCAAATATTTACGCTGTGAGGTTACTTATGCAACATCGTTTCTTCAAGTTCTTCATTTTTGTTAGTATGATGCTGTCCTTCGCCATGACGGCCAGCGCCCAGCAGTCCGAGGGCAGCATTGCGGTGTTGCTGCCAGACAGCGCGTCATCCGCGCGCTGGGAGGCGGACGACCGCCGCTTCCTCGCTGCCGCCTTCGACGCCGCTGGGGTGGAGTACACCATCGTCAACGCCGAGGGCGACCCCACCACCCAGATCACTCAAGCCGAGCAGGCCATCACCAACGGCGCGAAGG
>DAOUBS010000242.1:0-15972 GCA_034432435.1 Anaerolineae bacterium | reverse complement strand
AGTTCCGTGGCGCAGTAGGACAGCGCTTCGATTGGCCAGTGGTTCCTATCGCGAACGTTGATCACTCGGCTCAGCCCTGTGTCGAGCACGCGTACCTGCCCATCCACCACGCAGACGTTGGCAGGCTTCAAGTTGCGGTGCAACACGCCACGACGATGCAGATAAACGAGCACGCTCAACACCTGCGCCATGAGCCGCAGCCGCCCCTCCAACGGAAGCGCCCGCGCGGCTGCGGTGATTGAAGTGAATGTCGGCAGCATCTCGCGCGTATAATAGTAAGGGTTGAAGGTGGCATCTCGCGTAGGATCAACCCCATAGTCCCGCACCGGGACTAGATGGGGATGATTCATCCGGCTCAAAGTGTCTAATCGCTGGACGAGGTCTTGGGAAGTGAGGTCGAGTTGTGGAAATCCCTTCATCTGTTTGAGCACCAGTCGAAGGGGGGGATCGGTTTGGCTGCCAGCGTCAGTGACTTGTAGGGCTTCTCCTAAAAAGCTGCTGCCAAGCGATGCCTCGACTCTGTAACGGTGATTGATGATCTGTGGCATGCATCTCAACTTTACAAGATATGATTGTGATTGTTCAAACAAGCTAAGATAATACTCTTATTATCACATACATAATCGAAATTCTGACGCTGATGAAGAAATTTTTACTGATTTTTTATAATTTTTTGCCAAAAACTACTTGACAAGCGTGTAAACCGTCGCTTGAAACTGTTAAAACAATTAACATAAGATTGAATTTAAGTATCTAGCACAACACATATTTGCGCTTAGCGATAGGTTCATCATGATGACGACACTCACGCATTCGATCAAACTTCCGCCGGGCCGCCCGCCAGCGATTATTGGCGGCAACTTACTGCACTATCGACGCGACGCGCTCGGCTATCTGACGGACAATGCTCGCCGCTACGGGGACGTGGTGCTCGTGCGGTTTGGCAAGTACCTCGGCTATCAGATCAACCACCCTGACGACGTGCAGCAGGTGCTCGTCAAACAGGCGCATAAGTTCCACAAGGCGATCATCTACAAGGCGACTTTGTCCGAGTATTTAGGCAACGGCTTGCTCATCAGCGATGGTGACTTCTGGCGGCGGCAGCGTTCGCTGGCGCAGCCTGCCTTCCACCACAAGCGCGTGCAGGCCTACGCCGACGTCATGACGGAGTACAGCTTGCAGATGCGCGCGAGCTGGCACGCGGGCGAGACGCGCGATATCGCCCACGACATGATGAGCTTGACGCTGTTCATCGTTGCCAAGACATTGTTCGACACCGACATCCGCGGCGAGCAGAACCAGATTGCGGAAGCGCTGGAAGTGCTGCTGCGCAGCGTCATCGAACAGTCGCAGAAGATCATCCGCCTGCCAGATTGGGTTCCGACGCCGGCCCGGCAGCGCAAGCGCTGGTCGATCGACACGCTGCACGAGATCACGATGGAGATCATCCAACAGCGGCGCGCCAGCGGCGAGGATAAGGGCGACCTGCTGAGCATGCTCATCAGGGCCGAGTCAGAAACAGGCGAGCGCATGACTGACGAGCAGGTGCGCGATGAGGCGCTGACGATCGTCCTTGCGGGCCACGAGACGACCGCCAACGCCATGACGTGGACGTTCTACCTGCTGAGCGAGCATCCTGATGTGGAGGCGCGCCTGCGCGAGGAAGTTGTGCAGGTGTTGGGGGATCGTCCGCCGACGTTGGCCGATCTGCCGCAGCTCACCTACACCGAGCAGGTCATCAAAGAGAGCATGCGCCTCTACCCGCCCGCGTGGAGCTTCGCCCGCAGCGTGATCGAAGAGGTGGAGCTAGGCGGCTACACCATCCCTAAATACAGCACGGTCATCATCCTGCCCTACGTGATCCATCGTGATGCGCGCTGGTTCACCGATCCTGAACGCTTCGACCCTGACCGCTTCAGCCCAGCGCGCGAAGTGAGCATCCCCAAGTACGCTTACCTGCCGTTTGGCGGCGGCCCGCGCATCTGCATCGGCAACGCCTTCGCGATGATGGAGGCTAAGCTCATCCTGGCGGCTATCGTTCAGCGCTGGCGGCTGCGGCGTGTGTCTGATGCGCCAGTCATCCCAGAGCCGCTGGTGACGCTGCGCCCCAAAGGTGGGATGCCGATGCGCGTCGAGGCGTGGACGTAAGCGCCGTGGGCTAGTCAACCCGCGTGCTGGCCATCGGCTCAAGGTCTGTGTTGGTTGACCAGTTGCCGCCTGCGTCCTGCGCCCACACGGCGAAGGCGTAGCGCCTGCCGCGCTCGCCGCTGTAAGCCGCCTCGCGCTGGTTCGTCTCTAGCCACGGCGTCCAATCGCCCGCGTCGACGCGCACCCAGACCAAGAACCGCACGACTTCACCGTCATCTTCCGCGCCCCATGTGACCGTGAACACCGTCGGGCTGACCTCGGCCAACGGGCGCATGAACGGGCGCGGCGGCGTGCGGTCGGCGCTTGGCTCGGTGGTGGGGCGGGCCGTAGGCAGCGCTCCGGGCGTAGGAAGCACCTGCCCAGAGGGGATGGGGGCAAGGTTCGTCTGCGGCGGGCTGTCGATGCCAGCTGTCGGCCGCTCGATCAAGATAAGGGGCGGCCCCCCGATAGCGACGCGCCGCCCGTCGGTTAAACCGCTGACGTTGTCCGGTTGGGCAGCGGCCAGCGTCAGCGTGTACGCACCGCCTGCGTCAGGGATGATGCGTGAGTTAGCGTAGAGCGTGTAAAGCTGCGCGCTGCTGCCCTCAGCCGGCAGGGAAATCGTCTGCGTGGTCAACGTCTGGTTCCACAAGACGGTGACGCGCTCAGCGGTGCGCGGACGGTTGAAGCGGATGAGCGTGATGCCCTCAGGGGTGCGTTCGGGTTTGCCCTGCGGCGTGAACGGCTCCACGCCGAACACCTGCGCCACCAAGCGGTAAGCGTTGGCGATGGGGCGTGCCGTGCCGGGCTGGCGCGACTGGCTGAAGCAGATCGACGTTGGCTCGTTGCGATAGATGCCGAAGGCGTTGCCCCAGCACAGATCGCTCCCCAAGCACAGCGAGCCGTCGTGGGGCGGGAAGTTCGTGCCGGCGGGTTGATCGCCGCAGTCGTCGTAAAGCTGGTGGAAGAAGATTACCTCCGCGCCTTCGCTCCACGCATAGGCGCTGCTTTGGACGAAGTACCATGCCTGTTGATCAGCAGTGGCGAGGTTGCGCCGTTCGTTGGCGGTGCGCGCCCACGTCGGGCCCGGGTAATCGTCCCACACGCTGACGCCGCTTTCGTTCAGCCAGATCGGCTTGCGCAGCTGGTAGGCGATCAGCGTCTGCCGCGCGTAGAGCACCAGCCAGCCGCTGCGCCACGGGTCGGTATAGCTGTGGACGGCCACGATGTCGAAGTAGTAGTTGTTCTGCGCAGCGAAGGGGTCGTTGATGAAGATCGCCATCACGCGCGCCAGCCAGTTCTCTTCAGTCGGGAAGAGCAGGCCGCCGAACATCACCTGCGCGTCGGGGTCGGCCAGCTTGATCACGATGTAGGCCGTCTTGAGCAGGCGGGCGTAGGCGTTGATGCCCCCGCCCCAGAACTGCGGCAAGTCCGGCTCGTTCCAGATCTCCCACACGCGCACGCCTTCCTCCCCGTGCCACCCCTGCTGCTGCGCCAGCGCCCCGCCCGGCTTGTAGCGCTGCACGACTTGGTAGACGAAGTTCGCCCACGGGTTGGCGGGGTTGATCGGGTTTTCGCCCGCCCGCGGGAAGTCCCCACCGTGGGCAAAGATCGGCTCGTTGAGGCCAGCGGGCACGCTGCCGCTGCGATGAAACGACGGGATGCCGATCAAGACAGCGTTCGCGCGCAGCCGATGGCGCGTGTCGGCGATCACCAGCCGATCATATTCGCCCCATGTGAACTGACCCGGCTCGCGTTCGATCTTGTCCCAGTAGACGGGGTAGCGGTTCCAGCCCGCGCCCAGCTGGAGCGCGTTCAAGTAGCGCGCGTCGCTGGCGTGGATCTGCGCGCTATTGATGAACGTGATGCCCAGCCGTTCGCTGCGGCTCATGCCAAAGGCGGCAGGGACGCTGGTCGGCACGGCGACAACTTGCGCCTGCCCGCGGCTGCTGCCCAACAAGAAGGCGACGCTGACGCAGAGCAGCGCTAGTGCTCCAACAACGTGATGACTCATCTGATAGACGATCCTTTATGTGCGTCACAGATTATAAACAATCCAGCGCGTTTGGCGAGATGGTTCTATGACAAAACGGAACGTCAACAGGTCATGGCTAGAGGTAGAGGTGCGTGACGCCGCCCCTACGGATTGGGTGTGGCAGTCGGCGCGGCAAGCGTCATCGCGGCGCTGGTGGCGACCGCGGCGGTCTCGATGGCTTGCTGCGTGCCAGAGACGTTGAGCGGCAGCGCTGTAGCCGTCTCGAGGGCGAACACGCGCAGGCGCGTTGGAATCGCGGGCACAGTCGCGGCGAAGTTCAGCGCGTCGTCCGTAGTGCGCGGCATGATAAACTCCAGCGTAGGCGCGGCGAAGGTCGATATGAGGCTCAGTTCTTCGGCGAACTCCGTCGCGTATTCCTCAATTGGGAAGCGCACGTTGCCGCTGATGATCCCCCAGATGGATGCGGCAAACATGATGATCGCCCCCGCGCCGACGAAGAACAGCAGCCGCTGGCTGCGGCGGATGCGCGCGGCCCCCAAGTCTACCCGGTTGATGAACGCTACGGCGCGGTCGAGGTTGTACTTGTGGGTCATGTCCAGCGGGGGCATCTCGCCCAGCCCCGCCGGCACGTCCACCGCGCGCACCTTGATGACCGCTAGGCGCACGCCGTCCTTTTCGGCCTGTTTGACCGTGCGCATGACTGTTTCATCGGCGATGCTCTCCGGCGCGGCCAAGAGGATGAGCACGCGGTGTTCAAGGCGCAGCTTAGAGCGCGCAAGGTCGCTGCTCAGGCGTTCGGCAAGTTCTTTGTCGATGGGGGCGTAGGCGATGTCGAGCATGGGAGGATCCTCTTGCGGTTACAGGTCTCGGCGGAATTGGTATTGCAGGACGCGGACGAAGTTCACCACGTCCCAGATCGTGTCGTCGGCGAAGTCGCCGTTGCAGGGGGGCATGTTGCGCCAGCCGCGGCGGATGGCGTCGTAGATGTCGCCATCGCGCAGGCGGTCAACTTGGTTCATGAACGCGCGGAAGTCGGTCACCGTCTGCCAGACCACACAGCGCTCGTAGTAGAGCCGTTCGCCGCGGTCGACGCTGTCCTGCGTGGGCAAGGTGGGGTTGATGACAGCCGGCGGCGGCAGCAAGGTGGCGGCCTGCGCGAGGCGCTGCTGCTCTACGGCGATGATGGCAAAGCCGATCAAGAAAACGCTGATGCCGACCGCGATCCCCGCCGTCAGCACGCTTTGCGGGGTCAAGTTCAGCCGCGCGTAGAGCGCTTTGGCCGACGGGTGGAGCACGTAAGCCAGCGCTGCGCACACGACGAAGCCCAACAGCACCGTCCAGAGTGAGGGCGGCAGCGAGAGGATCACGTTGGCCTCTTCGCTGATCTGCCACTCGAAGGCGGCGCGCAGCCGCTGGCCGTCCTCCGTGCGCAGGTCGACGCTGCTCCACCAGCGGCCCGCGGCGTCGATGTCGTCCAAGAACGCGCTGTAGAGGCCTTCGCCCAGCGGCTCAGCCGTGTGGATGAGGCCGCGCACGTCGCGCTCAGGGGCGCTGAGTTGGAGCGTCACGCGCAGGTCATCGCGCGGGGCGGCGCTGCTGGCCTGCGTGACGCTGACATCAACCGTGTTGATACCCGTGCCGCCGGGCGCGACGGTGGCCGTCACCAGCCAATCTTCAACCTGGGCTGTCTGCGTGTTGGGGGGCAGCCGTCGATCTAAGAACTCTGGCACAGGGACGGGCGTGCTGCTCAGCGACCCCGCCGCGATGAGCACGAACGCCGCAAGGACGGTCTCCGCGTTGAGCGTCGCGTGGAACTGCCCTGCCTGACGGACGAGCGGCCAGTGCGATACCTTCAGCTTCTCAGCGAGCTGAGGCCGCAGCGCCAGATGGTGCAGCGCCCCGATCCCAATCAAGATCGCCACGAGCAAGACCTTGAGCAGCAGCGTCCCCCCGTAGACAGTCGTGACGTCGTCGGCGCTGTAAAACCAATTGCTGCTGTTGTAGAGGCCGCTGGTGACGACGACGGCTAGCGCCCCCACGATCAGCAGGCTGTAGCGGCGCATGGCGGCGAGGATCACTTGGCGGCGGGTATCACCTTCGTAGGGTTGAATGGCAACCGGCAGCACGAGCGCCAGCGCGGCCAGCCCGCCTACCCAGAACGCGCTGGCCAGCGTGTGCAGCCAGTGCATGCTCAAAGCCACCCACGGCATGACGAGCGACCCCGCCGCGTGGCTGATGACGGCGTTCGCCCCCAGCACGAGCGCCATGCACCACGTCCCAGCGACCCAGAACGCCCGCACCGTCTCCGGGTAGCGCGTCCGATAGTAGACGCTGGCCGCCATCAGTCCGGCCATGACGATCAAGAACACCATGCGCACGTTCCACACGTCGCCAAAGCGCGAGCCGATGCGCACCACCTGCCACAGGCCGCTCTCCAGCACTTGGGCAATGCTCGTGTTGAAGAACACCGCCGACTGCTGGATCAGCGCGAGCATGTTGCCCACCAGCGCCAGCGCTAACCCGACCGCGACAAGTGCGTAGAGACGGTTCATCACGCGCGGGGGCAGCCCGCCGGCCGGGTGCTTGGCGCTGCCCCACGCTGGCCGCAGCACGTAGACGTAGAGCATCGTCACCCCGAACAGCAGGTGCGTGCCGCTCAGCAGTAGCACCTTCCACACGACTTCCAGCGGCAGCGGCAGCGTGGACGCCGCTTGACTGTCTACCAAGCCCGCCGCCGCCCCCACTGTGAAAACGTTCGTGCTGAGCGAGACGTGCCCATCGCTAGCGAACGCGGGGCTCAGCTCCACGACGTAGACGCCATCAGGCAGCGCGTTAGGCGGCAGGCGCAGGCTCATCAGGTTGCGGTTGTTCTCGTCCACGCTGCCTTCTGCGATGATCTGGCCGGCGCTGTCGCGCAGCGTGAGGCGGCTGAAGCGCGGCTCCAACTGCTCGCTGAACCAATACTGTAAGCGGGTGGGGGAGCGCTCAAGCTGGCTGCGATCCGCCGGGATGCTGCGGACGAGGTAGCCATGCGCGCTGACGGGCGTCACCGTCAGCCATAAGAGCGCGAACAGCAGCAGCGAGGTCAACCGAAAAGGGCGCTTCATAACCAATACGTCACTCTAACTAATACATCACTCTAATTCGAAATAACCTTCAGACGCGCGCCGCGGCTGGGAAGGCTTGGGCGGAGAAGTGGCGGCTGTCGTCTCTTCTGGGAGTTCGTCGCGGCTGCGGATCCAACTGTTGACCATCATCACCAGAAAGACGATCGCCACCGCTACAAAGATGACTTCATCCCAGTAGCCTAACGCGCCGTGGGCGATAATCACCGGGAAAGGGATCATGGCATCCTTCGTTCTACTCTTCACAAAATTATAAGCTCAAGTGCGAGCAGTGACTATGTACGGTTGACCGCGGCACTAGGCTCTAGTGCCGCGTTAATCTCGGAAGAAGCGTTCAGGGTCGAAGCCCGGAGGCAGGTTGTCCATTCCTGGGGCTTCTAACAGATACGGCGCAGGCGCGCTTGGCTCTGCTTCGATGGAAGCCTCACTAGGGCTGTAGACGCTGACGGTGGGGGAGGTCTCAGGCACAGGCGGGGCAATCCCGCGCCACCGCTGAAAGTGATCCAACAGGACGATCAGCACCGCCCCGAGGCCGAAGAAGAGCGCTAGCGCGTTGATGATCCACCCGACGGCAGGCAGCGACACCGTCACCGAGATCAGCAGCGTCCCTAACGCCAAGCTCGCCAGCGCGTAGCTGCGTGGGGACATGTCTGTGCGGACAGAGCGCAGCAGGAAGCGCCCAATTGCCCAACTCGTCAGCACGCGCGAGATGTAGATGGCGGTGAAGTAGAACGCCCCGGCGACGCTCAAGTTGAGGATGAGCAGCATCAGCCCCAGCGCGCCCGCCACACCGTCTAGCCCGACGATGAGCAGCACCGTGATCAGCAGCCCTGTGATCAGCAGCAGGATGAACACCAACGGGAACGACAAGATAAACGTCAGCAGGCCGAAGCTGACGCTGTGAATGGGGCGCGTGCGCAGGGTGATCATCGGGCGCGTCCAGAACTGGGGCAGCAGCACCCAGCCGATCACCCCCAGCACGAGCAACACACTGAACTCGCGCAGCACTTCGCGCCCATACGTGACCACCGTGTCTGGCTCGTCTAAGACGGGGACAACGGGGGCCAGCCGCCGAAACTCGACCGGACCGAGGGTCGTGCCCTCGAACGTGCCTTCAACGGGGCCGCTGTACTCTAAGCGGCTGACGACCAAGCCCCGACGGCTGACGACAAGGCCGGGCGGCTCTAACTGAATGTCGAAGCCGAAGGGCAGCAGCACGCTGCGAATCTGTGAGCCGTCGCTGGCTGGGTCGCCAACGCTGGCGTACACCGGGTTGCGCACGATCCCGTCGATTTCAAGGCGCGACCCCCAGAAGTTGATCTCCCCGTCGACCGTGCCGCTGATCGTCCATTGATAGGCGGTGGTGAACAGGCTGCCCGCCACCCGCGAGAGCCGCGCTAGATCCGCCCGCAGCGCGCCGACTACGGCGTTGCCGCCTACTGACGGCAGTGTGCTGCTGTCGTCGTGGTCGATGACGAGCTGAATGCCGACGTAGTGCAGCGCGCGTTGGATCGTCCCGGTGTGCTGTAGGGTGAACCCGGCAAGATAGACGCTGCCGTCCACCTTGCCGCTGATCGTCGTGCGCAGCCCAACGCCGAACACATCCCCGGTGACGCGCCCGGCAATCTCTAACGTGTCACAAAAGACGATAAGCGTCCCCTCGACGATCTCATCCGCTGGCAGGATGCACTGCGAGTCTTGCATGATCTGGCGGGCGCTGACGACGGCGCTGCTCAGCATCAGGACGATGAACACTAGCAGCCAACGCCCACGGGGCAAGTGTCGGAGAACTCTCACGGCAACTCCTGTGGTGTGCTTGCACGCCGCCATTGTATCACAGGGGGCTCACTGCCTGTACTAAAGGTCTTCGCACGAGGCGAGACTGTGCTACAATCCCCCCACAGGATGAACGAAAAAGGTTGCTTCATGACCCGTGATGAACTGCTCACCGAGTTAACTCAACGCCGCGCGCACACCCTTGAGGTGTTGGAAACAGTCGCGTTGGATGCCGTGGTCTACCCTGAAAGCGGCTGGCGCGTGCAAGATTTGCTGACGCACGTCACCCACTGGGAAGAGCAGTGCCTCTTGACGCTGGAGCACGCGCTGCGCGGTGAACGCTACTTCCTGCCGAACTTCCGCGAGTTGGGGCTAGATGGCTTCAACGCGGCCAACGTCGAACAGCACCGCCAAGACATCCCAGAGACGACGCTCGCCCGCATGGCCAGCGTGCGCCAGCAGATGATCGCGCTCGTCTCACAGCTCACGGATGAGCAGGGGGCATCAACCGTTCGTTGGCTGGGGCAGGACGCCACGCCCGCCCAGATAATCGCAGGCATCCTCTGGCATGAGGATCACCACGTCAGCGAAATCGTCCAAAGCGTCTCACAGCGCCTATGACCCTGCGCCGCCTGCTCGTGCTCATGTCAGCGTTGATCGCCCTGCACAGCCTCGCACAAGACCCCTCCCCCACCACTGAACCGACGCCGCGCCCCGCGCCGTTGCTCGTTCTGCCGTTGGGGGCAGGCGACCTCGAGCTTTACTTCAGCAGCTTGACGCAGGGGACGATGGGTCTGCTGCGCATCGCCAACCCCAACGTGACCGAGGCACAGGCCATCTTCGACGGTCGGGCGTACCCGTTCTTTCGCCTAGCGGACGAGGAGGCGCTTTACGCGCTCGTCGTCGCGCGGATCGACATGCCCGCGCGGGCGTATCCGCTGCAAGTGCTGGCTGCCCTTGATGACGGCACGCTGCAAACCCAGCAGACGACGATCGACGTGCAGGCAGCGGGCTTCCTGCGCCTGGTGTTCAACGTCCCTAGCGACCGTGCCTATCTCATTAACCCCGAGGTTGAGCGCAACGAGTTTGCGCGGCTGGGGGCGCTCACCTCGCGGTTGAACCCGCTGCGCCAATGGGATGCAGGCGGCTTTCAACTGCCGATGCAGTCTGAGATGGTCAGCAATTTTGGCCAGTATCGCGTGCTCAACAACACCGTGCAGACGCGCCACACCGGCTGGGATCAGCGGGCAGCGACCGGCACGCCGGTCTATGCCATGGCGCGCGGCGTCGTCAACTTCGCGGGGATGCTCGACATTCGTGGCAACTACGTCATGCTCGACCACGGCTGGGGCATCTTCAGCGGCTATGCCCACCTCTCGCAGATGGCAGTCGCCCCCGGCCAAACGGTAGAGCGCGGCCAGCTCATCGGCTTGAGTGGCAACACGGGGCGCAGCAGCGGCCCCCACCTGCATTGGGAGATCAGCGTCGGCGGCGAGTGGATCGACGGCTTCAGCCTCATCAACGGCTGGCTTCCATAAAAAACGAGAGAAGATGAAATGCCCCAACCCCGCTAGGAGTTAAATCATGAACGTCAACGGTCAGCCCTATCGCACGATCTGGCAGCCCCCTGATGATCCGACAGCCGTGCAAGTGATCGACCAGACCAAGCTGCCGTTTCAATTTGAGGTGGTCACCCTTCGCACGGTGGAGGAAACGGCCCACGCGATCAAGGCGATGATCGTGCGCGGGGCGGGATTGATCGGCGCGACGGCGGGCTACGGCATGGTGTTGGCGGCGCAGGCTGCCCCCAAGCACTCGCTGGCGGCGTTCATGGCGCAGGTGTCCCAAGACGGCGCAGCGCTCAAAGCGACGCGCCCGACGGCGGTCAACCTCGCGTGGGCAGTCGAGCGCCAGCTCAACGCCATGCAGCAGGCTGCTACCGTGGCCGAGGCGGTGGCCATCAGCCAGCAGACCGCTCAGCAGATCGCCGACGAGGACGCCGCTGCTTGCCGCGCTATCGGCGAGCACGGCCTGACGATCATCCGTGCGCTGGCGGCGCAAAAGCTTGGGCAGCCCGTCAACATCCTGACGCACTGCAACGCGGGTTGGCTGGCGTTTGTCGATTACGGCTCGGCCACTGCGCCGATCTACGCTGCACACGACGCAGGGATCTCAGTTCATGTGTGGGTGGACGAGACGCGCCCGCGCAATCAAGGGGCGCGCCTGACCGCGTGGGAGCTAGCGCAGCACGGCGTGCCGCATCACGTGATTGTTGACAACGCCGGCGGCCATCTGATGCAGCACGGGATGGTTGACCTGTGCATCGTGGGGGCAGATCGCGTGACGGTGACGGGCGACGTGGCGAACAAGATCGGCACGTACCTGAAGGCGCTGGCCGCTCATGACAACAACGTGCCGTTCTACGTGGCGCTGCCCTCGAGCACGTTTGACTGGCAGATGCGCGACGGCCTGCGTGAGATTCCCATCGAGGAGCGCGACGGGGCAGAGGTCTGCGCGCTGGAGGGGATAGACGCGATGGGGCGTGTGTCGAGCGTGCGCATCCTCGCGCAGGGCAGCCCGGTGTCCAACTACGGCTTTGACGTGACGCCCGCGCGCCTCATCACCGGCCTCATCACCGAGCGCGGCCTGTGCGCCCCCCGCGAGGACAGCATCCGCGCGCTGTTTATGCCTTAGCTGAATTCCCCCACTTACACGGTTTCTGCTAAATCGTGTCAAACGTCCTGTGGTCTACCCCCGGTAAAGTAGAGTAACAGTTGCTCCGAGAGAATGTACAATGAGACAACATCAGGAGGAGCACATGGGACGCAAGAGCAAGTACAGCGAGAGCTACAAACGCGAAGCCGTAGCCAAGGCGGAAGCCAGCGACAACGTCAGCCAGACGGCACGCGAGCTGGGTATCAGCAACAAGAGCCTGCACGATTGGATCAAGCAGTATGGCGCTCCGTTAGATGTGGACACCGCCAAGCGGATGCGCGACTGGGCGATGAGATCGAGCGCGTGTTTGCCGACAGTCGCCGCACGTATGGCAGCCATCGGGTCTGGCTGAAGCTGCGCGACGAAGGGATTCGCACGTCGCGCAAGCGGGTCGAGCGCCTCATGCGTGAGCGCGGATTGCGCTCCATCCGCGCCCGGAAGCGGCGCGTGGGGCTGACGAGAGCGGGGCAAAGAGCCTATTTCGCGCCCAATCTGCTGAAGCAAGACTTCCACGCCACACGCAAAAACGAGAAGTGGGTCACCGATACGACCTACATTCCGACCCGTGAGGGCTGGCTGTATCTGGTCAGTGTGATGGGTCTGTTCAGTCGTCAGGTGGTTGGCTAGGCAATGGGTGAGCATCACGATGCAGCGTTGGCAACCTCGGCGCTGGACATGGCGATACGACGGGCGCGGCCAAAACCGGGACTCATCGTGCATTCAGATCGGGGCAGCGAGTTCGCCAATGCCCTGCTTCATGACCGGGCAGTTGAGACCACAATCCGGCTGAGCATGAGCAGCACCGGTAACTGCTATGACAACGCGGCGGCAGAAAGTTTCTTCGCGACGGTCAAGCTGGAGGCCATCCCAGACGGCATCTTCGCTTCACGCCAGCAAGCACGTATGGCCTTGTTTGACTACATTGAGGTCTTCTACAACCGTCAGCGGCTGCATTCAGGTATTGACTACGCCTGTCCGATCAGTCGCGCCGCTTGAGCAGTTGTTACTCCAAAAAACTGGGGGTAGACTAGTCATCTGCCGCCCCGCGACGAAAGAGGAAAAAGGTAAGCGTTAAAGGCGTAGAGCATTATGCCCCACCCACGCAGCGCCGATCAGGCAGGCGTCGTCGCCTAGCGCGGTGGGGCGCAGCAGGTCAGGCGCGTTGAACTCGGGCGCGAGCAGGTGGGCCTCTAATGCGTCGCGCACAGGCGCGAACAGCAGATCGCCCAACTGCGCAACACTGCCGCCGAACACGATCGCCTGAGGGTTGAACAAGTGCGCGAGGTTGACGATCCCCAGGCCGAGCCACTCGGCGGCCTCGTGGATGATCGACTGCGCGAGGGGGTCACCTTGTTGGGCAGCGTGGCCGACTGTTTTCGCGGTGACCGCTGGCGCTTGGCTTAGCAGCGTGTCACCCGGCCACGCTGCGAGGCGCGCGCGCGCGATCTGCGCGATGCCCTTGCCGCTGGCAAGTTCTTCGAGTTTCTTCACCCGTCCATCTGGCAAGCGAAAGACCTGATGACCCGGTTCAGCGGCGAGGCCGCGCCAGCCGGTGAACAGCTTCCCGTCGATTACCACGCCGCCGCCGATGCCGGTGCTGATCGTCAGGTAGATCAGTGGGTCACAGCCGCGCCCGGCCCCAGCGTGATACTCTGCCAGCGCGCCACAGTTGGCGTCGTTTTCGACGCAGACAGGCACGCCGAACGCTTCAGACAGCCACGCGCCGATGGGCACGTTCTGCCAGCCGGGGAGTGTCCATGCGTGGTGGATGACCCCTGCGCGCGTGTCCAGCGGCCCGGGGGCAGACACGCCCACCGCGTGTACCTCACCTGCGATGACCTTGCGCCCCAGCGCGATCATGCGCGGCAGAAAAGCCTGCGGCCCCTCCAGCACGTCGGAAGGCATCTCGGCGCGCTGAACGAGGTTAAGCTGATCGTCGAAGTAACCGGCGCGGGTGCGCGTCCCGCCGAAATCGAACGCGAGGATGCCCATGGTCACAGCCCGTTGATGCGGTTGTAACGGGCGCGATCGGGCAGGGGGCGCTCGCTCGGCAGCGACTCGACGACGTGGAGCGCCCCGCCGCGCTCTACGATCACGCCGCTTCGGCCTGCGCGGATTGTCTCGAAGGCGAGGTCAGCGGCTTGCCGCGCGAACACGCGGTCGCGGTGGGTAGGAGATCCGCCGCGCTGGGCGTGCCCCAGCCGCACGTCGCGCACGCGCATCCCAACGCGCTCTGGCAGCGTGTCCGCGAGGGTGCGCGCGCCTCGTGCGCCTTCTGACAGCACGAGCAGCGCGAAGCCTTGTGCGTCCGCCGCTGCGCGCAGCCGTGCCGCGATCTGCCCCTCATCGTAGTCGTACTCTGGTAGCAGCACAGCGTGTGCCCCGGCACCCTCAGCCACTGCTAGCGCTAGGTAGCCTGTGTTCCCCCCGAGCGTTTCGACCATGAAGATACGCCCGCCGAGCGCGTGGGCGGTGGCCGTCACGCCGTCGATGCTGTGGTAGGCGAAGTTGCACGCGCTGTCAAAGCCGAGCGTGTAGTCCGTCCCGGGCACGTCGTTGTCGATGGTGGTGGGAATGGCTGCGCATGGAATGCCCCACGAGGTCAGGATTGGCAGCACATGACGCAGCGTGCCATCGCCACCGAACAGCAGCACGCCTGCGATCCCTGCATCACGCAGGCGCTGACGGGCGGTCTGCTGGGCGTCTGGCTCGCGCAGGATCGGCTCACGGCTTGAGGGCAGCAGCGACCCCGCTAGGCCGACGAACGGCCACACATCAGCATGAGCGAGCTTGCGCCAGCGCCCGCTCACCAGCCCCGGCAGGCCGCCAACTGCCCCATAGAGCGTCTCATCCCCCCCCTGCCGCACGATCTGCGCCAGCGCCGCGTTGATGCCCGGCGCATCCCCCCCGCTGACCACTGTCAGAATGCTCATGACTACCGCTTTCGCTTTTTTTGTAAATTAACTTTTTGACTCGTGAATAATAACACAAATAAAAAGAAAAGGAAAATTTTGACAACAAAGCGCAAATCTGTTATAGTCTTTTCGAAAAGAATTGACAAAAATGCTTGAGAAACTTGTGTCGCATTTACCAGAAGAAAACAGCCGTTTAGGCCTTGAACGCCAGCGGCGCATCCTCGCCATCTTGGAGCGTGAAGGCGTTGTGCGCAACACTGAGTTAGCGCAGGTATTCGGCGTTTCGACCGTGACGATCCGCTCAGATCTGCGGGAGCTGGCGTCGCAGGGCGAATGCCAGATCACATGGGGTGGCGCGGTTTACACGAAGCCCTCGCGTGAGCCAGAGTTCCACCTCGATCGACGCAGCCGCCTGAACCCCGAGGCCAAACAGCGCATCGGCGAATGGGCGGCCAAGCTGGTTGAGGACGGCCAGACGATCATCGTCGACGCGGGCACGACAACGCAGGAAGTTGTCCGTGCTCTGCCGCACCATTTCGACTATCTGCGGATTGTGACCCCAGCGCTGAACGTAGCTGCTGCAGCGGCTTATTTCCCTAACTATGAGCTGGTGATGACGGGCGGCATCCTGCGCAACCTGACGTGGAGCCTCATTGGCCCGCAGGCGCTGCGCTCGTTAGAGATGTTCAACGCTGATTGGACGTTCCTTGCCAGTGGGGGCTTTAGCCTCTCGCACGGGGTGACGACCTCACACATCTTAGAGGTGGAGGTCAAACGGACGATGGTATCTCGCGCGCAGCGCGTTGTGCTCGTGGCCGACAGCAGCAAGTTCGGCAAGGTGCTCTCGCTAAATGTAGCGCCGATTAGCGCGCTGCACACGATTGTCACCGACAGTCGTCTGGACAGCGCAGATGCTCAAGCCATTGAAGCGCTCGGCGTGCGTGTGGTACGGGTGTGATCGAGCAGATTCAAAGGAGGTGATGCGAACGAAGCGATCAAGAAGACAAGTTTCAAAATTGGATGGTAGTTTCACTAAGTTTTGGGAGAGTTAAAATGAAAAAGACCCTATCTTTAGCAGTATTGGGCGGCCTGTTGATCGCAACATCGCTCAGCAGCGCGCAGGACAGCGGTTACACCATCGCCTTCGTGCCCGGCGTCAACCCCGATCCGTTCTACATCACAATGGCTTCGGGCGTCAACCAAGCCGCTGCCGATCTCGGCGTGACGGTCATTCAGCAAGACCCGCAGCGCTTTGACCCAACCGTGCAAACGCCGATCATCAACGCGCTGGTGGCGCGCGGCGACATCGATCTGCTCG
>DAOUBS010000241.1:0-14691 GCA_034432435.1 Anaerolineae bacterium | reverse complement strand
TTGTATCCCTAGTGGGGATGGTTAGCGACTTTTAACCATGTCTTCGGATAGGTTCATAAGATAAAATACAAGAGAAAAGAGGTGAAAAGTCTTAATAATAGATCGTACAATAAATTAATAATTGAGATTAACTTAAAACATCTTGACGATTAGTTGACACTGCGCGAAAAACCTTCCTATAATCGCATAACAATGTGTGATATCGGTGGGTTAGTGAAGGCGCCGAGTCTGGTGAGAGGGCATCTGACATGAACACACCACCGAAACAGCTTTTGAGTAGTCGCGTGTTGAAGACAAACGTTGGTTTCCTGTTATCTGCCCCATCCGGAACACATCAAGACTCACGCCTTGATATTCCAGTTGCCGTGCGCGTAGACAGCGATCTTATCGTGAATTCCATCAGCGGGCCGCTGCGGATGACGCGCAGCAAAGAAGGCATTCTGGTACAAGCCAACCTAACCATCTCGGTAGACAATGAATGCTCGCGCTGCCTTGATACCGTCATGCAAACCGTTGAACTTGAGATTGAAGAGCTGTTCGCGTATCCAGCGTCGGACATCAGTGAGTTCAGCGTGGGGGACGATGCCAACCTCGACTTAGCCCCACTGCTGCGCGCTGAGGTCCTCATCGAGATGTTACACCCGATGCTTTGCAGTGAGGACTGCCGCGGGCTGTGCCCCTCCTGTGGGGCGAATCGCAATCGAGAAGCATGTCAATGCGCGCAGGATGAGATTGATCCGCGCTTAGCTGTGTTGAAAAAATTATTAACCAAGTAGCACAACTGCTCAGGAGATGCACACACCTGGGCGCAGGGGGCAGACAATGGAAGCTGAGTTTGACGCTGAGTATGATGCTGACTTCGACAGTGAGCCGCTGGGGCAGTACGGGGATGACTTCTTCGTTGAGGACGCGCTCTTGTTCGACGAATACGACGAACTGGACGAGTCGTTCGACGACGAGGACGACGTTGAGTTAGACGACCTAACCAGCAGCGATACCGTGGGGCTGTACCTCAAAGAGATGGCGCGCGTGCCGCTGTTGAGCGTAGAAGATGAAATTGCCCTCGCCATGCGGATGGAAGCAGGCTTGGAAGCTCAGCGCAAGCTCAAGGCTACACGCAGCCGCGACACTGAAGCGCTCGAAGCCGCGGTGGCCGATGGCCTCGAAGCACGCGACCACCTCATTAAAGCCAACACGCGCCTCGTCGTCTCGATTGCCAAGAAGTACGTCGGGCGCGGCGTCCACTTCCTCGATCTGATCCAAGAGGGCAACCTCGGCCTGATGAAGGCTGTCGAAAAGTACGATCACCGGCGCGGCTTTCGTTTCAGCACCTATGCCACGTGGTGGATCCGCCAGACGATCACGCGCGCCATCGCCGATCAATCGCGCACGATCCGCGTGCCCGTTCACATGACAGATCGCATCCGCCGCGTGTATCGCACTGCCCGCGAGCTAGAGCAGCAGAACGGGCGCAAACCGTCGATGGAAGAGATCGCCAGCGTGATCGGCTGTGACGTGCGCAAGATTCAATGGATGCTGCGCGTCTCATGGCAGCCGCTCAGCCTTGAGCAGCCTGTCGGCGAAGATGAGGACAGCGAGTTGGGCCACTTCATCGAAAGCGAAGACGCCCCCTCCCCTAGCGATACCGTTGCCAACGCCACGCTGCGCGCGCGCCTTGAGCAGCTTTTGACGACGCTGCACCCGCGCGAAGCGCGCATCTTGCGCCTGCGCTTTGGGCTGGCCAACGGCCAAAGCTACACGCTAGAAGAGGTCGGCCAGAAGTTCGGCCTTACCCGTGAGCGCATCCGCCAGATCGAAGGGCGCGCCCTGCGCCGCCTGCGCCACCCGCGCCGCAGCCGCCACCTGCGCGATTATGTCGATTAGATACTACGTCGCTCAGATAATGCGGACAGCGCCTGCTCTGTCGCATACGCGTGGATGACGGTGCAGGGGCAAGGCCTGCTTTGCCTGTGGGATGTATCTGAAGATAAATAGATAGTCAGAGGCCTCACCCCTAAATCCCCCTCTCGAAGTGACCTGCCCCCTCAGCCACTGAAGAAGCGGCTGGGGCGATGAGGCCTGTTTTAGGCCCGCCTATCCCAAGCGCTGTCTTTGTGGAGGGCGCTTTTTTATTTATAATATGTAGATACCTTCACGCTAATCTTCACCGATAACTACTTGGAATAAGACCACCTGTGCCTATGATCCCCTCTACATTGAAGGTTAACAGTGATCGCATGCGGGCTCACTTTGACGAGTTGAGCATGATCGGCGCGACAGTGCTTGGGGGCGTCGCGCGGCCTGCCCTCTCAAACGAGGATTTGCGCGCGCGCACATGGCTCGTCGAACGCCTTGAGGGCTACGGCTTCGAGCTGCGCGATGACGCGGTGGGCAACGTCGGCGGGGTTCTGCGCAGCCCCAACCCACAGGCCAAGACGCTGCTCATCGGCTCGCATCTGGATACCACCCTCAACGGGGGCAAATACGACGGCTCGATTGGCATTATCGCCGGGTTGGAGTGTATGCTCACCGTGCGCGAGATGGGCATTGACCTGCCCTTCCACCTTGAAGTGATCGACTTCACCGACGAAGAAGGCTCATGGCAGTCGCTCTTCGGCAGCATGGGACTTACGGGTCGCCTGCGCGATGAACACATCAACGACAGCAAACAAGACAACGCCGCATTTCGAGCGGCGCTGCTGCGTCTGGGGCTGTATGTCAGCGAAATGCTTGAGGCGCGCCGCGACCCGGCCACCCTGCAAGGGTACCTTGAGCTGCACATCGAACAAGGCGACCTGCTCGATCGCACCCACACGCAGATCGGCATCGTCACCCGCGTGATTGGGCGCAGCAGTTTCTGTGTGACCTTTCAGGGGGAAGCCGTCCACGCGGCGACCAATTGCAGCCGCAAGCGCGACGCGCTGCAGGGTGCGACGTGCTTCATGACCAAAGTCTACAACCTGCCGACGCAGTGCCCGGGCGGCATGGTCAACTGTGGCAGAGTGGACGTGGAGCCCGGCATCACGACCATCGTCCCCGCCACGGTCACCGTTCATATGGAGGTGCGCCACCCAGAGCCTGACCAGTTGGCCACGATGGAGCAGCTCGTGCACCACATCGCGCAGCAGTGCGCAGCGGAACAGGGATTGGGCGTTCAAGTGCAGCGCACGCTGCACCGTGAAGTTGCCCACATGGACAAGCAGTTGATGCAGGTGGTCGCTGATGTGTGTGAACAGCAGCAGCTTTCGTACACCTACATGGTTAGCAATGCCGGGCATGACGCCCAGATCATGGCTGGTTTTACCCCGTCGGCGCTCATTTTCATCCCATGTAAAGACGGCATCAGCATGAACCCCAAAGAGTACACCGACTGGGAAAACGTCGAGAACGGCGCGAACGTGCTGCTGCACACCGTTTTGCGCCTTGCCACAACCTAAGGCTGAGGCAGTCACATCACCACCGAGGGGGACTCTTGCTCAACATACGCGCCTATGTGCTGGTCATCTTGTTTGCGATTGGCTTATTCGCCGTCGGCATCGTCGGGATTCGCAGCGGCTGGGGGGTGTTCAGCCTACTCGGTAGGGTGCTGTCAATTAAGATGGCGCCGCTGCTGACAAAGCGCGACTTGCAGGAGCCAACCACCCCTTGAGCGCGCGCCTGCTGTTCGTCGTCAACATCCCGCGCTTCTTCTACACGCACCGCCTACCGCTGGCGCGTGCGGCGCAGGCCGCCGGCTATGAGGTGCATGTGGCCACGTCGGACGCTGATGCCGAGAGCATCGCCCGCATCCACGCGACGGGGCTGCCGTTTCATCCGCTGCCGCTGGCCCAACACGGAACCAATCCGCTGGCAGAAGCCCGCACGTTCGCCGCGATCATGGCGCTCTATCGGCGGCTGCGCCCGCAGATCGTTCACCTCATCAGCATCAAGCCAGTCATCTACGGCGGCATGGCTGCGCGGCTGCTGCGCGTTCCGGCCACCGTCAGCGCGATGAGCGGGCTGGGCTACGTGTTCATCGGCGACGACCTCAAGCGGCGAGTGATCCGCGCGGGGGCGCTGCCGTTGATGCGCGCAGCGTTGGGCGGCCCCAACCTGCGGATGGTGTTCCAGAACCCCGACGACCAAGCGCGGCTGCTGGCGCTGGGCGTGCTGCCGCCGGACAAAGCCGTGCTCATCAAGGGCAGCGGGGTTGACCCCGACCGCTTCCGCCCACAGCCTGACCCCGACGGCCCGCCGACCGTGCTGTACGCCGGGCGTTTGATGGCGCAGAAGGGGCTGGATACGTTCGTGGAAGCGGCACGCCGCCTGCGCGGGCGCGCGCGTTTCGTCGTGGTTGGCTTTGCCGAGGCCACCAGCCCGGGCGTCATCTCGCCGGAGCAGGTGGCGGCGTGGGCAGATGAGGGCGTGATCGAGTGGTGGGGGCGGCGCGACGACATGCCGGACGTGATCAACCAAGCGCACATCGTGGCGCTCCCCAGCGTCTACGGCGAGGGCGTGCCGCGCATCCTGATTGAAGCGGCATCGTGTGAGCGCGCCATCGTGACGACCGACACGCCCGGCTGTCGTGAGATCGTGCGCCATGAGGACAACGGACTGCTCGTCCCGCCGTATGACCTTGAGGCGTTCGTGCGCGCGCTGGAGCGGCTGCTGGCGGATGCACCGCTGCGCCGCCGCATGGGTCAGCGTGGGCGCGCGCGCGTGCTAGCCGAGTTCACCTTGCAGCAGGTCAACGATCAAATGCTGGCGCTGTACGCCGAGCTACTCGTCATCGCACAGCAGCGGGATCGCCACCGTCGTTAGGCAGCATGTGCACGTCCAGAGCTGGAAGCGGCGCGTGCTGAACCCTGCCGCTTGAGCCACTCGCAGTGGGAACTCTTGCAAGCCGGTGTATGTGAATTCCTCATGCTGGCAGGAAGAGCAAGGGGCCGCCGGTGGGGTGAGAGCGTCTTGCTTCAATGTCGTCGCACTAGTTGCTTCCATGAATGCAGCCGTTTACATAACGTTTCTTTATTAAAGAATACGGAAAGATTAGCGCTGTCGTTTTAGATGTTAAAGCGCTCTGACACTTTATTAATGAAACATACATCTAAATGTTTTATCAAGTGCACCTACTCAAAATGCCCTGTCAGCGGGTATGATCGCTGCGAGTAGAAAGGAAACGCATGGGCGACACAGTCATTGAGTTGAAAGGCGTCAGCAAACGTTTCGGCGATTATGACGCGCTGATCAACGTGAGCTTGACCGTCTCTGAGGGGTCGCTCTTGACGCTGTTGGGGCCGTCGGGCTGTGGCAAGACAACCTGCCTGCGGCTGATCGCGGGCATCACCACGCCAGATGAGGGCGAAATTTGGCTCAACGAGCGGCTAGCGGCCAGCCCGGCGCGCTCGCTGCCGCCAGAGGAACGCCGCGTCGGCATGGTGTTTCAGGATTACGCGCTCTTCCCCCATCTCAACGTGGCCGACAACGTGGCGTTTGGCTTGCGCGGCTCTCGTGCGGAGAAGCGGGCGCGCGTGGCCGAGCTGTTGGCGCTGGTCGGTTTGCAGGGTTTGGAGAGTCAAATGCCCTACCTGCTGAGCGGGGGGCAGCAGCAGCGCGTGGCGCTGGCGCGCGCCCTCGCCCCAGAGCCGGACATCCTGCTGCTGGATGAGCCGTTTTCTAACTTGGACACGGCGCTGCGCGCGCAGGTGCGGGGCGAAGTGCGCGACATCCTGCGCCGCACGGGCAAAACGGCGGTGTTCGTCACCCACGATCAAGAAGAAGCGCTCTCGCTGTCTGATCGCGTGGCGGTGATCTTTGACGGGCGCTTGCACCAAGTGGGCACGCCCGAGCAGATCTACAACCAGCCGGCAAGCGCGCAGGTGGCCGCGTTCGTGGGCGAGGCCAACTTCCTTCCCGCTGACGCCAGCGGCGTGCGGGCGTCCTCCCCGTTGGGCGAACTAACGCTCATCAAGCCGATGCGCGGCGAGGTGCGCGTGCTCATCCGCCCCGAGCGGGTGCACCTCGACACGACAGGCGGAGGGGTGCTGGGAGAAGTGCTGTGGCGCGAGTACTACGGCAGCCGCCAGCGCATCGCCGTGAGCTTGTCTGACGCTTCCACCCTCATCGCCAGCACGGACACGCAGATCAGCGTAGAGCGCGGCGACCGCGTCAAGGTCAGCGTGTTCGGGCCGCTGTTGGCGTTCAGCGCCGCCGAAAGTACTGTACCGCTGCCCCAATGATAATCCCAACTTGGACGGTCACCGCCGCGATCAACCAGATCGGCAGGCCGCTAGACGAGCTTTCTGCCGCGTTGGTGGTGACTTCCTGTAGGTTGGGTGTGGCGATCATCGCCACGACTGGCTCCAGCGTGCGCACGATCAGCTCACGGGTGGGGGTGGCCGTCGGCCTGACGAACACCGCCGGCGGCAGATCAGTTGGGGTAGGCGTGACAGTCGGCGTGGGGGTGGGGATGGGGGTGGGGGTCTCCGTCGGGATGGATGGGTCACGGGTCGGCTCAGGGGTGGGGGTGTAGGTTCCGCTTTTGGGCGGCACGAGCAGCACGCTGCCGATGCGCAGGCGGCGGATGTCGTCCTGCGTCAGGCTGTTGAGGTCCATGATGCCCGGAATGTCGCCCCACGAGTAGCCAAACAGCAGCGCAATCGTCCCTAGATCGTCGCCGGGCTGGATTTCGTACATGATGTTGCCGACGTTGTCCACGCCGACGATGGGCAGAGGGGGCGGCGCGGCGTTCGGACGGCTGCCGCTGCTGGGGCGCTGGACGGCTGGGGCGTCCCAACTGCCGCTGCTCGTGCCGAACACCATCACATAGGCGCGCCCGCCCGCCCCAGCTGCTGAGGCGATCCCGACCTCATCGTAGCGCGCGTTGGTCAGCCCCGCGTAGTGCACAGCGCTGTTCATCCAGAAGTTCCACGCGGCATCAACTGAGGCCATGCCGCCCATGTAGATGTTCTCGCTGACGAGCTGGCTGGGGTAGCCCGCCGCGCGTGCCCGCGAACGCGGCGTCGAGCCGTCCGGCTGGGTGTGGCTCACTTGGTTGTTGTCGACCATCCAACGCGCCTGATTGGCCGCGGCAGCGGCCAGTGCGTTGTTCCAGCGATAGGCCGGCAGCCCAAGCGACGCGCGCAGGGTGTTCACCCGCGTCAGCAGCTCGCTGGCGGCGTCTTGTGCATAAACTGGGGGGAAGCTGACGGCGGCCAGCAGCAGCGCCAGCGCCGACAGCATCACGTGAAGAGTGCGTCTCATGCGCGTTACTATAATTTCAACAACGCCCGCCGAGAAGGGTAGAGATCGCCCCACGATCGCGCTGCGCTGATCATCGGGTTTGGCGCGCCCCACGGCAGCGAGAACAGCGCCTGCGTTGTCCGTTTTTTCGTTATCACGCTGTGACGCGCCGTGCCCTAATCTGCGGTATCATATCAGTAAAAATATTACAGGATGGACAAGATGGACCACCTTGAAGGCCGCGCGGCGCTCCAGGCATGGGAGGCCAGCAAACCCACCAACTACTATTTGACCGATCCGTTTTTGCAGCAGACCCTTGCGTTTTACATGGGCGACGCCTACGAGCGCGCGCTGGATGCGCTGCGGACGCTGGGCGCGCAGTCCGCGCAGGTGATCGACGGACTGGTGCGTCAAGAGGATCGCATCGGCAACCACCCCAAGCTAGAGCGCTTCACCGGCGTCGGCGAGCGCGTCGAGCAGGTCGAGTTCCACCCCAACCACGACGCGGTAGGCCGCATCATCTGGGAGGCGGGGATCATGGCGCAGCAGGCCGAACCCGGCCACACCGTCTTGCAAATGGGCTTGTATTACCTGCTTACGCTGCACGGGGAGGCGGGGCACATGTGCAGCCTTGCCTGCACCAGCGGGTTGATTCGGGCCTTGCAGATGGTCGGCGATGAGGCGCTTAAGGCCAAGTATCTGCCGCCGCTGCTGACGCGCGACTACGACCGCATGCAGCACGGGGCGCAGTTCCTGACGGAGGTGCAGGGCGGCAGCGACGTCGGCGCGAACAGCGTCCGTGCGGTGCCAGCCGCTGACGGCACATGGCGCATCAGCGGCGAGAAGTGGTTTTGCAGCAACGTCAACGCTGATCAGTTCCTGATGACCGCGCGCGCCAGCGACGCCAGCGGCACAAAGGGCTTGGGGCTGTTCCTCGTCCCGCGCAAGCTAGATGACGGCAGCACCAACCGCTTTTTCATTCGGCGGCTGAAGGACAAGCTGGGCACGCGCACGCTGGCCAGCGCTGAACTTGACTTCGATGAAGCGGTGGCTTACGCCGTTGGGCCGATCGAGCAGGGCTTCAAGACTGCCGTTGAGCTGGTGCTGAATACCTCGCGCCTGATGAACGCTGTGGCCTGCGCTGGGGTCATCCGCCGCGCGTTTTACGAGGCCAGCGCCTACGCCTGCCATCGCAGCGCCTTCGGCAGCGTCATCGCGTCTTACCCCCTCGTGCAAGAAGCCATCGCCGACCTGCACAGCGAGGCCAACGCCGCCACTGCCAGCAGCTTCTACATCGCCCACCTGGTCGATCGCATCGACACCGGCCAAGCCAGCGACGATGAAAAGGCGATCTACCGCCTGCTGGTGAACGTCAACAAGTATCTGACGAGCGTCCGCGGCAGCGAGATGGTGCACCGCGCGATTGAGGTGCTGGGCGGCAACGGCGCTATTGAGAGCTTCAGCGTCTTGCCGCGCCTCTACCGCGACATGGTTGTGCTCGAAAGCTGGGAGGGCACACACAACGTGCTAGCGCTGCAAGTGCTGCGCGACATCGCCCGTTACAAGCTGCACGAGCCGTTCATGGCCGAGGTGCGCCGCTGGCTGGCGGACGGCAGCCTGCCCGAGCTGGCTGACGAGCGTGCTCTTGTGGGGCAGGCAGTGGGCGATCTGGGCTTGCTGCTGGCGCGGCTGGCGCAGGGGTCAGAAGCCTACCAGCAGGCGCACGCCCGCCGCCTGATCGACCGCATCGGCTTAATTGCGCAGGCTGGTCTGCTGCTGCGCCACACGCAAGACGCGCCCACTCATCAGAACATCGACCTAACGGCCTACTTCATCCATCGCCACCTGCACCCAAACTACGACCCGCTGACCGACGAGGCTTACCTGCCGCGGTTAGGGCGGATCATGCTGGGATGATGGCGCGCGGCAGCGTGCGGTTTCTATCCGCCGCCGGTGCTGATGATGAACAGGAACACTGGGATGAGCAGCACCCCGAAGATGAGGATCAACAGCGCGAAGGTCAGCGCCCTCCTACGCCGACCGGCGTTGGTGAGCCATTCCAACCCTGCTACGGTGGACATTTGCGGCTTTTCGGGGTTGTAGCTCATCTCCACTTGCTGGCCAACGGGGTATTTGGCGACGAGCTGCTTGGCACGGAAATAGCCTATGTCGTCAAGCTGCCCCTCATTCTGAGCGCGTGATCTCACCGATAGTCTTTTCCCACTTTGGCATAAAAGTCCCCGCAGTTGACTGTTTTTTTCATTATACGTACGACGGGCTGGCCTGACTGTTAGGCTTATTTTAAGCGCCGATCTGCTGAGAGTGGATCGATAGGGCGCGTTTCAAGCTCGGCATCACGGTGTATAATGTGCTTGTTCTTAACCCTATACAATTGTTTTGTGGAGAGTTTTTATGTCCGAGGATGTTTTTACCCCCCCAACTGGTGAGTGGTATCACCCGACTGAGGACGTGATCGAACAGGCCCATATCCCCGATTATGAGGAAGTCTACCGCGAGGCCATGGAGGACCCGATCAGCTTTTGGGCCAAACGCGCTGATACGTTAGAGTGGCACAAACTCTGGGACAAAGTGCTCGACGACAGCAACCCGCCCTTTTACAAGTGGTTCGTGGGCGCGCAGACGAACATCGTCCACAACGCGCTTGACCGCCACATCAAGACGTGGCGCAAGAACAAGCTAGCTATCATCTGGGAGGGCGAAAACGGCGACAAGGTCACGATGAGCTATTGGCGCTTGTGGCAGGAAGTCAACAAGTTTGCCAACATCCTGCGCAGCATGGGCGTCAAGAAGGGCGACCGCGTGACGATCTACATGGGGCGCATCCCGGAGATCGTCGTGGCGATGCTGGCCTGCGCCAAACTGGGCGCGCCGCACAATGTGGTCTACGGTGGCTTCAGCGAGCAGGCGCTGGCCGACCGCATCGAGGACGCCAAGAGCCGCGTGCTGGTGACGTGTGACGGCGCGTGGCTGCGCGGCAAGATCGTCCCGCTGAAGGAGGTCGTGGACGAGGCCGTGCGCCGCTCACCGGTGGTGGAGCACATCATCGTCGTCAAGCGCACCGGCCAGCCGATCAACATGGAGGAAGGCCGCGACTACTGGTATCACGAGCTGGCCGCGCTGCCGATTGCCTCTACGCGCTGCGAGACGGAAGTCGTCGACGCGGAGCACCCGCTGTTCTTGCTCTACACCAGCGGCAGCACCGGCAAGCCCAAGGGCATCCTGCACACGCACGGCGGCTATCAGGTCTACGTCAGCACAACGCTCGAATGGGCGTTTGACCTCAAAGACGACGACCGCTACTGGTGCGCCGCCGACCCGGGCTGGATCACCGGCCACAGCTACATCGTCTACGGCCCGCTGATCTTAGGTGCGACGAGCATCCTCTACGAGGGCGCGCCCAATTACCCCTACCCTGACCGTTGGTGGCGCATCGTCGAGAACTACGGCGTGACGATCCTCTACACTGCGCCGACCGCTATCCGCGGGTTGATGCGCTTTGGCGAGGCGTGGCCGCAGCGCCACGACCTGAGCAGCCTGCGCTTGCTGGGCAGCGTCGGTGAGCCGATTAACCCCGAGGCATGGCGCTGGTTCTACAACAACATCGGCAATGAACAGTGCCCGATCATCGACACGTGGTGGCAGACCGAAACGGGCGGCTTCATGATCTGCCCGCTGCCGAGTGTCAGCCTCAAACCCGGCAGTGCGACCCGCCCCTTCCCAGGGATCGTGGCCGACGTCGTCCGTGAGGACGGCACGAGCTGTGAGCCGGGCGAGGACGGCCTGTTGGTCATCAAGAAGCCATGGCCGAGCATGCTGCGCACCATCTGGGGCGACGACAAGCGCTACGTCGAGCAATATTGGTCCAAGTTCAAAGAACAGGGCTGGTATCTGACCGGCGACACCGCCCGCAAGGATCAGGACGGTTACTTCTGGATTATCGGGCGCAACGACGACGTGATCAAAGTGAGCGGCTACCGCTTAGGGACGGCGGAAGTGGAGAGTGGCCTCGTCAGCCACAAGGCCGTAGCTGAGGCTGCCGTGATCGGCGTGCCGGATGAGGTCAAAGGCAGCGTGATCTACGCCTATTGCATCCTGCGCAACGGCTATAGCGGCAGCGCCGAGCTGATACAGGAACTCAAAAACCACGTGCGCCATGAGGTCGGCGCGATTGCCGTGCCCGAGAAGATCGAGTTTGTGGCCACGCTGCCTAAGACGCGCAGCGGCAAGATCATGCGGCGGGTGCTGCGCGCGCAGGCGCTCGGCCAGCCGCTGGGTGACCTCAGCACGCTAGAGGAATAGGGGGCAGGCCTGTCGCGTTGTGATGGGCCTCCCCCCAATCCTATATTAGGTGAAACAAACGGGCAGGGCAGGCCCTGTCCCTACGGGCGTCGCGCGCCAATGGCCGCTGCTATACCGCCCAATCGCTGGGGGCTTCTTCGTTGCGGTAGAGGCGAACGTGACGGTTCGGCTCTTGGCCGTAGCTCTTGCTGATGAGGGCGGCTTCACGCGCGAGCCGGTGCTGCTGCTTGCGGATGTGCGGTACTTGAGGGCTGAGGACAACCATCTCTTCGCCCGCATGCAGCCGAGCAATGGCCTCCCGCACCTCAAGTACCGCTGTCCCAAAAGGGTCGTGTGCTTGCTCCTGAAGCTTGAACACGTCGATCAGGAAGTTCTCGATCTGGCTTACGGTGCTGGCGCGCAGCACGTAGATCGGCATACCGTAGCGCTCGGCGTCCACCACTTGTTTCGGGCGGTTACGATAGTGCGCTTTGATCGTCACCACCGCGTTGGCTTGGCTGAAGTCCTCGGTCACGTCCAGCGGCACGTTGAGCCGCTTTGCCGCTTGCAGCAGGCGGTTCTTGGCCACGCCGTAAGCGTACACCACCAGCGGCTGAAGCTGCTCGCGGATGTGGGGGCTGGCGGCCATGTCGCTCTTGTCTTCGGGCAGCGTCGGGTCACCTTTGACGAACTGCGCCTGCGGGCGGACACCTACTCCCTCGAGCGCAGTCGCGTGGCCGTTGGCGCGGCGCTCGTCGCGGTCGGCGCGCTCACGGCGTTCCAACCGTTCGGAACGGTCACTGCGGGCTGCGGCGCGGGGGTCACCGTGTTCGCCGCGCGTCAGGCGGCTGTCGCTGGCCTCCATCAGGCCGCGCTCGCGGTGGATGCGCCCGTCGGCGTCGCGGCTGCGGATCTCGACCGGCACGTTGCGGTTGCGCAGCAGCAGGTCAACATCTACCGAGACATCTTCATGAATCACCAGCACATCGCGGCTCTTCAGCTCGATCAGCACGTTGAAAGTGGGCGGGCTGCGCCGCTCGAGGACGACCTTCTGGGTGCCGCGCCGCCGCGCTTCTTCATCCGAGAGGGTAACGCTCTCGATGCCGCCCACGAGGTCGCTCAGCGTTGGGTTGAGCATGAGGTTCTCCAGCGTGTTGCCGTGCGCGGTGCCGATGAGCTGCACGCCGCGCTCGGCGATGGTGCGGGCGGCCTGCGCCTCTAGCTCGCGCCCGATCTCGTCGATCACGATCACCTGCGGGTTGTGGTTCTCAACCGCTTCGATCATCACCTCGTGCTGCAAGTCGGGTCGGCTGACTTGCATGCGGCGCGCCTTGCCGACGGCAGGATGCGGCACGTCCCCATCACCGCCGATCTCGTTCGACGTGTCGACGATGACGACGCGCTTTTCCTCGGCCAGCACGCGCGCGGCCTCGCGCAGCATCGTCGTCTTGCCGACGCCGGGCGCGCCCAACATCAGGATGTTCTTGCCGCTCTTGATCAGTTCCTCGATGATGTCAATCGTGCCGTAGACCGCGCGACCGATGCGTACCGTCAAGCCGACGACCTCGCCGCGGCGGTTGCGGATGGCGCTGATGCGGTGCAGCGTGCGTTCCATGCCGGCGCGGTTGTCGGCGTCAAATGCCCCGATGCGCGCCACCATTGCGTCTAAGTCTTCGCGCGTCACCTCTTTATCCGACAGTTCAATCTCGCCGTCCACGTAGCGCGCAGTGGGCAGCCGTCCCATATCCATGACCACTTCCAGCAGGTCGTTCTCATGGCCCAACTCCTCAATGGCGTAGGTGATGTGCATGGGCAGCACACGCTTGAGGACATGGATATCATCCGTTATGCGTTTTTCCATAGAGTTTATAGGTCAATCCTCGTCATGGGGCCGCGCCGATGACCAGTACGGTGGCGTGACCCGGTGGGCGGGTTCCAGTTTGCTGTTGAGTTTGCCCCGTGTGAACGCGACATGACGCACCCCCGCCGCAATCTGGCGCACCATGACAGCTTGTTCCGCCACGGGTATAAAGCCCATCTCTTCTAACACGCGATCGAGCCACGATTGATAGCTGCGCACGCCGATGTAAATGGGCACGCGCGCCACCGCCGGGATCATGGCCAGCGCGCTTTGCAGGATGTCGCGCGCTTGTGGCACGGCGTCAAGGTGGATGAACGGCAGCAGATACACCCCGTGCCGCCCCTCCGTCACGGCAATGTACGCTTCCACCTGCTGCTGCACGCGATACACCAAGCCCTGCCCTTCGTTGGTGGGGATGGCCACGGACTGCTGCAAAGTGGGGATGGTGTGGCACATCAGTGCCATGATGCCGATCTGATCGCTGCTGGTTTCTTCGGTCAGCAGCAGGGTAGGTTGGGCCTGCATGGGCGCATGCTGCCACACGCGCTGGCGCATGTAGCACGCAAAGCGTGTGCGCCGCATGACTTCAAAGAGCGGGCTGTCTACGTCGATGGCCGCGGTGAGGGCGTGCGCCCCTAATTTGCCTGCCTCGCGCGCCAGCACATCCATCAACGCCAGCCAGGCGCCCTCGTTCACGTCCTCGTAGTTTGGCCCGGCGTACAGCAGGTGCGCGTTGACATCGTCCCCTTTGAAGCGGAACTGGCCGATCACCTCGTCGCCGTCGGTGCGCGCTAGATAGCTGTAGATGCCGCGATTGAACAGCAAGCTTGACAGGTAAGACGTTGGCCCGGCTGCTGGGTCATGAGTCATGTGGAACTCAGCGTCCAAGATCACGCCACGCCCCTGATAGCGCCGCAGCATCGGCACATCAGTGAGCGTCATGGCGCGCGATTCTGTTGTCCTCATCACTAATTCTCCCTACACAGCGTCTGGTTGTGATGTTTCATCTTGATAACTAAAACACCACAAACGGGCCATTGGTTGTTATGCCGAGCTGCTCTTGTCGCGTGTTGGCGGGATGGGCAGTTGGTCAATCGGCGTGTCGCGCCACTTGCGCCCTTCCTCGATCACCATCACCGGGATGCCATCCACAATCGGATACTTGTTCCCGCTGTCAGCGCACACCAGCCAATAATCTTTGACTAATTCCAAGCGCCCGGGGTCGTCACCCTTGTCTTTGAAGTGCACGGCTTCTGGGCATCGCAAAATGTCCAATAGATCAGGGGCTAGTGTTTTCGCCATCGTGACAT
>DAOUBS010000240.1:0-41838 GCA_034432435.1 Anaerolineae bacterium | reverse complement strand
CGCCGCGCCGAGGTCAACCCCGCTCAAGCTGGCGATTTGAAGCAAGTAGAGCATGACATCCGCCAGTTCGCCCGCCAGCGCTTCGCGGTCGGCTTCCTCACCCCACTGGAAATGCTCCAGCACTTCGCTCGCCTCCAACACCAGTGAAATGGCAAGGTTCTTCGGGGTTTGTGGCTTGGGGCTGTCCTCAGCATACCACCCCTTGTTCTCGACAAAGGCGTGCATGGCAGTGGTCAGTTCGCGCAGGCTGTCGCTCATGTCAATAGGCGTTCTTGTTTTGACGGGTGATGGTCTGAATGATCGTGCGGATGATGATCTTGATGTCCAGCCAGAGCGACCAATTTTCAACATACCACAGATCATAAGTGGTGCGATCTGAAATCGACGTGTCGCCGCGCAGCCCGTGAATCTGCGCCCAGCCGGTCATGCCGGCCTTCTCGCGGTGGCGTTCCATGTAGCGCGGGATCTGCGTGCGGAATTGTTCCACGAAGTACGGCTGTTCGGGGCGCGGCCCGACCAAGCTCATGTGCCCCAGCAGCACGTTGATGAGCTGCGGGATCTCGTCCCAGTTGGTTCTGCGCATGAAGTGGCCGATCTTCGTCACACGTGGATCATTCTCCACCGTCCAGCCGGGGCCGTTGCTCTCTGCGTCTACCCGCATCGAACGGAACTTGATCATCGGGAAGGGCTTGCCATCTAGGCCCATCCGCTCTTGGATGAAGAACACCGGCCCCGGGTCTTCGCGCCGCAGCAAATAGGCCGTTAGCAGCATGAAGGGCGAGAGGAAGATCAGCCCAAAGAACGCGCCGACGATGTCCAAGCCGCGTTTGAGGCTCAGCTTCCACCCGCGCAGCGCAATATCGCGCACGGTCAACAGCGGCATGCCGTTCAAGTCGTCGAGGTTGAGATCGCCGGCGATGTAGGCGAAGATGTCGGGGTAGATTTTGACGTCAACGTCGCTGCGCTGGCACATCGTCACCAGTTCGACGATCTCGCTGCGGCGCGCGTCTGGCACGGCGATGATGATCTGCTGGATCTGATAGCGGTCGATCAAATCAGGCAGATCGGGGTAGTTGCCGATGACGGGCACGCCCATCATCTTCCCTTGATGGCTGCTCGGGTCGTTAACAACGCCCACGATGTTGTAGCCGAGTTCACGATGGCGCTGCACCTGCTTCACGATGTCCACGGCGATCTTGCCCGTGCCCACCACCAGCAAGTTATCCGCAGTGAGGCCGCGCCGCCGCAGCGTCATCGTCAGCGAGCGGTGCACCTCACGCCCGACTAGCACGAACAGCAGGCTGAAGAGCCAGACATAGAAGAACGTGCTGCGCGGAAAGCTCACCTCAAGAATGGTGTTGCGGAAGGCCAGCTCCTGTACGCCGTTGGCCAGCAGCGCCCCGAACGTGACCACCGCAACGATGCTGCGCGCTTGGTCAAAGCGGCTGAACACCCGCCGTTGGTGATAGAGGCGGTTGGCGTAGAACAACACGATGATCGTGCTGATGTGCAGCAGCATCGTCGGCAAATACACCTGCAAGGGTGGCTGGACATCGGGCACGCTGAAGAAAGGCAGCACGCCGCGCGCCAGATAGGCCGCGACGAACGCCAGCGCCAACATCGCCACGTCCAGCAGGATGAGCAGCAAGCCCAGCAGGCGGCGCGCGCGGCGCGACCGCGCAGGCGGCGCCAGTTCGGCTAAGGGCTGGTCGACGGTACTGAAGGCCGCTGAATTTCGGGCCACAGCTTGCGTCCTCCTTTCGCCAACAGCGCCAACAGCACCAGCCCATGCACCGGCAGCGGCGTCGTGTGCCGATAGTGCTTGCGGTAGAAGATCAACATCGCGCGCCAGAACTCGAACTGTGCTTTAGCGCTTTGGCGCGAGGCGGCACGCTTAACATGGTGGACAATCACCTCGCCCACATACCACACCTGCCACCCCGCTTGCTTGATGCGATGCGCCCAGTCGAGATCCTCCCCGTACATGAAGAAGGTCTCGTCCAGCAGCCCCGCCGCGTGGATCGCCTCCCTGCGCACCTGCATGTACGCCCCTACCACGCTGTCCACTTCCATGACCGCCGTCTCAGGGGCGAAGGTCATGTTGTAACGGCCAAAGGTGCGGCTTTGGGGGAAGAGCTTGGCGAGGCCGGAATAGTGATAGAAGCTGACGAGCGGCGTCGGGAAGCCACGGCGGCAAGCCTTATCGAGCGTGCCGTCTGGCAGGATCAAGCGCGGGCCGGCCACGCCCGCCTGCGGGTGCGCGTCCATGAAGGCCACCATGCGCGCCAGCGCGTCCGGCGGCAGTTCAGTATCAGGGTTGAGCAGCAGCGCATAGCGCGGGGCGGCTGCGGCCACGTCACCCACGCCGCGATACCCCAACAGCCGCAGCCCGCGGTTGTTGCCCACAGGGTAGCCGTCGTTGGTCTCGCTGGCGATCAGATCTGCTTGCGGGTAGCGCTGGCGCACCATGTCTGCGCTGCCGTCAGTGCTGGCGTTGTCCACGACGACCACGCGGTATGTGACGCCTACGCTGGCGTATACGGTCGCCAAGCAGCGGTCAAGCAGGTTGCAGGTGTTCCAATTGACGATCACGATGCCAAGATCGTGCATAAGGGTTGGTCTCAGTTGCCTAATCGCGTAGGGATTGTAGCATCACACGCAGCGGCGTTCAAGCAGAACAGGCGAATCGTCGGGCTGTGGAAGTAGTCCGACGTGAAGGCTGGATGCTCGTTGCCCAGCCGCGGCAGGCGCTCGATGACCGCCACAGGCTGCGCCCCGTCCGGCAGCGCCAGCACAGGCGAGCGCCCCGCCTTGCGATGCGTTTCCATGAACGCCTCAGAGATCAGCAGGAAATCAGCGTCAGGATAGGCGTCATAGTTGACCAACTCTGGCAGCGTGAACACGTGTTCCCACGGGTAATCTGCCGGGTCAAGCGCGACGTTGATGCTCCCCACTAGCAGGAAGCGGCTGCCTCGTGGAACGTGTTCGTAAATCCAGCGCTGCATCACTTCGCGCGTGTCAGGTGAGGTGATGACGCGCAGGTGAACCATCGACAGGTAGAGCGGGAACGCTACCAGCGCCACCGCCAAGCCCACGCGCGCCCACAGACGCCACGAGTGGCTCAGCGCCGCCGCGCCTACCCCGATCAGCACCGCCAGCGCGGGCAAGATAGGCAGCGTCAGGTGATCCGCCCCGCCGGGCCGCACTGTCCGCAAGACGAGCAGCGCATACACCACAGCGTAGAGCGCGATCAGACCTGCGCTGACCCGTGCCCACCAATCGACGCGGCGCAGCCGAACGAGGCCCCCCAGCAGCAGCGCCCCCACCGGCCCCACGCCATACAGGGCCGTGAAGTGCAGCATCACAAGCAGCCCCTCCCACACATTGACGTTGATGCGAGAATCTAAGCCACTGCCCAGATATTGGTTGCTGATGTACTCAATGTTGCTCAAAAACTGTTCCGTGTCGAACAGCGCGCCCGGCGTCGTGATCCAGAACGTGATCGGGAACGCGCCGAAGGCGATCAGCACCCCGAGCGAGCGCTGAGGGCTGCGCCGCTGCCACAGCGTCCATAACCCAACTAGCAGCAGCACAAGTGACGCCACGGCAGCGTTGTAGCGGTTGCCCATCGCCAACCCCACAGCAACCCCGCTAGCGATCAACAGACCATCTCGAACGCGCCCGCGCGTCTCAAGCAGCGCCGCCACAGCGAAAAACAGCGAAGCCGTCGCAAAGCCCGTCGCAAGGCTGCTAGTCGTGCCGTAATGTGCATGTGCCACCAGCGGCAGGCTGAACGTCGTCAGCAGGCCGGCCAACCCCGCCGCCCAACGCCGAGAGCGTGCGCGTCATGATATAGAGGCTGAAGGGCGCGTAGTAACGCTCGTTAAGCCCTACGCGATCCTGCGGGTTCAGCCCCTGTCCTACCCTGCTAAACCGCGCCACCAAATAGCTGACGTTGATTGTAAAAGATGGGTTCTCATAAAAAATAAAATTATATCCTGGCTCCAAGAGTTTGCGAAAAGGAAGGGCAACAAATAAAAATTCATCCGGGTGCAGCGGCGTCTGCTCGTGGATCATGCCCTTGTCGTGAAAGCTGCGCGCGAACGTTGGATCAGGTTGGCCCCACGTCAGCGGTAGGATACGCACCGTGAACGCCAGCGCTAGCAGCACAACGGTGAACACACGTTCCGTGAGAGCTAATTTCATGTTGGACATCGCGTCACCATGCCATGATGTTGAGAGACGTCAACGGCAGCAGGCCATCTTGGTGCGCAGCTTCAGGCAGGATGCGCTGGCCATCCCACCACTGATACACCCCCAGCAGCAGCGTCCAGTCGCTGTGGAACGCCACCTCTGGCACGCGCACGGTGCGCTCTTCGACGTAGATCACGCCCGGCTGCCATTGGCTGGTCTGCTCGGGCAGGCGCTGCGTGGCCGTTGGGTCAAGGTGAATGAGGTGCGGCGCGCCGTCTGACTGCGCTAGGCTGCCGTTGGCGTTCACCAGTTGAAGCGTCACGCTCAAGTCGGCCTCCAGTGGCGCCTCTAGTGACCACCACAGGCGCACGGTCAGCGCCTCGCCCTCGCGCCGCACTAACGGCTGATAGCTGAAGCGCTCACCCTCTACCACATGGAACCCATGAAAACGCATCCCATTGGCGAAGCGCACCCCTACCGGGTCAGGCGGCCCCTCGTAAAGGCGTATGAACAAGTCCCACGGGCCGACAAACTTAGACGGAATACGCCCCGCGCGGACGACTGCCAGCGTCGAGGGATCTTGGTCGCCGTCGCGGCTGACGTACCACACACGCGCATGCCCCACTGGATCGCTCACCCATTGAACGCCCATCGGCACGTAACGCTGCTGGTAGAACGTCCACTCCATCGGGCTACCACATGCGCAGCGTGGATCCATCAAGAACACGTCGCCACGCTGGATATATGGGGCGGCTGCGCGCAGAGTGTGCTCTAACGGCAGCGGCATGAACGGATAAGACACATAATCGAAAGACACGAACATCGAGAGCGCCGCCGCCCCCATCAGCGCCCAGCGCCCACCGGACGGCACGCTGCTGAAGATCGCCGCCGCCAACAGCGTCAGCCCCCCGCCGATCCACCATGAGTACTGCGTGCTGAAGAACCCCAACACGCGATCCAGCAGGTAGACGACCAGCGGCAGCGCCACCACCCACCCAGCCAATGCCACCCCATCGCGCAGAGTCAGCCGCCGCCGCACCAACAGCCATCCCACCCCGACGACCCAGCCAAGCGCCCACACCGCTGCATACACCCCGAAGAACTCAGCGATGATGGCTGCCCAGCCATCACCGAACGGCGGCAGCGCATCCCCCAACCCCGCATGACGACGGGTGACGACGCTCAACTTGGCCACGATCTCCGGCACGGCTAGCCCCAGCGCCACTATCCCTGGGAACCACCAGCGCCACACGCGGTGCGGGTAATACACCAGCGACAGCCCGCCCAGCAGCGCGAAGAACACCACTGACGTTAAGTTCGTGTAGAACATCGCCGCCATGACCGCCCCCAGCAGCGCCCCGCGCTGCCACGTGGGGCGGTCGAAGTAGGCGAACAGCACCAGCAGCGCCAGCGGCATCCACAGCAGCATGAGCACATACGCGCGGAAGTACCCGCTGAGGAACACGTAATAGCCCAACGCTGCGAACGCCAGCAGCGTCCCCACGCCCGCCTGCGGATCGCGCCACCAGCGCCGCCCAAGTTGATACATAGCCGCGCAAGCCAGCAGGAAGATCAAGACCGATGAATAGCGCAGCGTCAATGGGTCGCCGCCTGTGAAGCCCTGCCACACCCACAAGATCACGAAATAGAGCGGCGGCCAGTCATATGGCATCCACAACAGTAGGTTGTCGAACGTGGACGACGTATGCCACGCATGCCACACTTCATCGTAGTTGAACTGACGCTGATCAAGAAAGACCACGCGAGAGAGAAAAACCAACGCCAGCAGCGCTGTCAACAGCCAAAGATGGCGGTGAGTGTCCGTCAGCTTGATCGAGGTCATGGCTGGGCTGTCGGCAGCGTCTTGAGAGGCGTGCCGCGCAGCGCCGCTCGCAGCGCCTCGCGGTCGTCCCACGGGTATTCGACTGTGCCGAAGCACATGCTCTGCTCGTGCCCCTTGCCGCAGGCGATGACGATGTCGCCGGCCCGCGCCATCTGACAGGCCACATGCAGCGCCTCGCCGCGATCAGGCACACGGAAGAACGTCTCGCCCTCCACGCCGCCCTGACGCAGGCAGCCCTGCGACATCATCTCAAGGATGTCGTCGAGCGACTCTGTGCGCGGGTCTTCGGCAGTCAGGATGGTGAGATCGGCCAACTGCGCCGACGTTTCGGCCATCATGCGGCGCTTCTCCACGTCGCGCAGGCCGGCGCTCCCAAACACTACAATCAGCCGCCCGCCCGCGCCCAGCATCCCACGCGCTGCCGTCAAGACCTGTTTGAGCGCGTTAGGCGTGTGCGCAAAGTCCACCATTGCTAAGAACGGCTGCCCCTCATCGATGGCTTCCATCCGGCCGCTGATGCCGCGCACCCGCTCAAGGCCGCTCTGCACATCTGATGCCCCCAACGCGCGCGCCGTCGCCACGGCGGCCAGCACGTTTGACACGTTAAACCGGCCGTGCAGGTGCGATTGCAGCACTTCCCCACTGCTCAGCGTAATCGTCGTGCCTTGCGGTGAGTAGGCGATCTGCGCCGCGCGCACGTCCGCTGGATGGTCAATCCCATAACGCACGACGCGATCCGCAGAGATCGCGGCCAAATACTCACACGACGGATCATCAACATTGACGACGCTGATCTTGGGTTGGTTGGGTTTGCGCGCGCTGCGCATCAAACCGCGGAAGAGCAGGGCTTTCGCCTCGCGGTAGGCTTCCCATGTGCCATGATAGTCGAGGTGCTCATGAGTGATGTTGGTGTAAACGGCCACGTCAATATCGACGCCGTTAAGCCGCCCCTGCGCCAGCCCGTGACTCGTCATCTCTAGCACAACGTGTGTTAGTCCCGCGTCGCGCATCATCGCCAAGTAGCGCTGTACCTCTGGCGCGGACGGCGTCGTGACGTGCAAGCCGGTCGATAGGCTCTGCCCGCCAAAATCCGCGCTGATCGTGCTAATCATGCCGATGCGCCCATTCGTGTGGTCTTTGAGCAGCTCATAAATCAGCGTGCTGGTCGTCGTCTTGCCGTCCGTCCCCGTCACGCCGATCACGATCAACTCGCGCGAGGGGAAGCCGTGGAAGGACGCCGCCAGATACCCCAGCGCGGCCATGCCATCCGCCACGCGCACATAGGGCACGGGCAGATCGATCAGCGCCTGTTCGCCGACGACAGCCGCCGCGCCGTTGGCGATGGCCTGCGGGATGAAGGCGTGGCCGTCGGCGCTGCGGCCTGCGCGCGCCACGAACACCCCGCCCGGCTGAACGAGCGCCGCGTTTTCCTCAAACGGCGCACTGATCAACACGTCCGCAGCGCCTGTAATCGACTGCAGCGCCCCAGCAGGGAGCGCTTGAAGATGAGATGAAAGAGATTGCATGAGCCGTGTCACTGTATCGGTTGAAAGAACGTAAGCGCCTAAACATCCTAACGAAAAAAGGGCATCAGGAAAATGCCCTTTGTCAATCTTTGTGCTGTCTGTGTGCTGTTTGGTTGGAACGGGTCTTAGCCCAGACGCCCCGACAATTCGTTCAGGCCGCTGCGCACGCTGCCATCCACCACGCGGTTGGCGCTGCGCACGACCACGCCGCCGAGGATGCTCGGATCGACCGTGAACGTCACTTCTTCCGCGTTGAGCGCCTTCTTAGCGCTGGCTTGCTCCGCCTCGGTCAGGGGCATCGCGCTGATGACCTCCACCTTGCCGCCGAGGTTCTTCGCGGCGTCCGGCACGTTGCTGAAGAAGTTGCTGACCAGCTCGGCCTGTTTCTTCGCGTCGATGTTGGCATTCAGAAGGCGCCTGGCCATCGCCACGCTGATGTCTACCACGCGGTCGCGCAGGCCAGCCAGCTCGGCGTTGCGCGCGGTGACAGCCTCCGCCTGCGCGTCGCTGCGGATTTTATCGGCTTCGGCGCGGGCTTCGGCGGTGATCGTCTTGGCGACCTCTTCAGCGCGGTTGCGCGCCTCTTCGATGATCTTGTTGGCCTCAGCCTTCGCGTCGGCGATGATCTTGGCCGCGTCGGCTTCAGCGTTCTGACGGGCGCGCGCAGCTGCTGCTGCGTCTTCCAGCCCGCGCTTGATCTTCTCCGTGCGCGCGTCCAGCATGTTGAGCGCAGGCCGCCACAGCAGCACCGTCAAGATGGCCGCCACCAGCAGGAAGTTGAACGTGTGTACGATCAGCAGGCCGCCGTTGATGCCCAGCGGGGTCAGCGGGTTGTCGCTGCCGGCGGCTTCGGCGGCGTAGGCGGGCATCGTCGCCAGCGCCACCACAGCCAACGCCGCCAGCCCTTTCAAAAGTCGCTTTGTGTTCGTCATGGTCATCATTTCGTAAACTCCCCTAGATGGTGCTTACAAAACGAAGATGATAACCAGAGCGACCACCAGCGCGTAAATGGCCACAGCTTCAGCAAACACGATCCCCAGAATCATGTTGGTCTGGATCGTGCCTGCAGCGTCGGGGTTGCGACCAATCCCCTGCAAACCACCCTGCACCATCAAACCGATGCCGATGCCCGGGCCAAATGCCGCCAGAATCGCCAACCCTGCGCCAATTGCTTTCAGGCCGTCCGTCAGATCCATTGTAGTTCTCTCCTTAGGTCTTGAGTTTATGTTCGTTATGTTATCAATTCACAGGGCGCGCGCCAAGCACGCGCCCTAACCGACACCGATTTAGTGATGCGCCGCCGCCGCTTCGCCGTGGCCGTGCTCTTCGTCGTCGTGGTGGTGGCTGACCATCGCCTGTGCGCTGAAGATCAACGTCAGGATCGAGAAAACCGCCGCCTGCGCCACGCCGATGATGATCTCCAGCAGTAGGATGATAGCGGGAACCGTCGTGCCGACCAAGAACATGATCACCGCAAACAGCACCGTGCCGGCGAACAACGCGCCGAAGAGACGGAAGGACAGCGATATGATCTTACCCAACTCCGAGACGATCTCAAACACCCCGACGAGGAAATCCACCGCGCCGAGCGGGCGCCTGCCGAGGTTACCAATTGCGCCGACGTTGATGAACTTCTGGAAGTAAGACAAGCCCAGTTCGCTCACGCCGAAGTACTGAATCATGACGAACGACAGCAGCGCCAAGCCAATGGTGAAGCTCAGGTCAGTCGTCACGCCACGCACGAACGGGGCCACCGTGAAGATCTGGTTGTGCAGCGTCGTCGCCTTCTCACCCAGCAGTTCCGGGCGGATGACGATCGTCTGGCCGGGGACGAGCGCAGCGGTGTCGTTGACAACGGCAGCGGCCTCAGCGGGGGCGGGTTCGGCTTCGGCGGGCGCTGGCTCAGCTTCCGCCTCCACAGGCGCAGGCTCGCCTTCAGCCTGCTGCTGCGCCACGTCCACGACAGGCAGGCGACTGTGGGCGTCGCCTTCACCGTGCTCCTCACCAGCGGCGGCGGCCTCAAACTGGATGTTCACCACCCCGTTGACGGTGTTCGCGGCCACGATGTCCGCCGGGGTGATCGTCAGCTCAGCCCAGCCCTCATAGGGCACTTCAACATAGGATGACACCTGTATCGGGTCAGATTGGGTGCGCGCGGTGATCTCATCGTTGAAGCGCGCGGCGATGCTGGCCAGCGTGTCGCCCTGTTGAACGGTGTACGTCACCTGCTTGTCAAGGAAGGGATCAAGCCGCCGCGGCAGATATTCTTGATAGCGCTGCACGCCGAACATCGCTTGGCACTGCTTGTAGGATTTTTCCGTCCCTGGCGTGCCGACGTTGAGCGGCGCCTCGCTACGATAGACAAAGTATGGACGGCCTAAGAAGCTCGTCTCATGGACGGGGAAGCCGTTCAGCGGCTGCGGCTCATAGACGGCGCAGTGCACCACCCCGATCGTCTCCACGCCCGGCAGCAGCTTGCCCAAGTTGGCCGCCAGCAAGAACAAGAACAGCGAGGCCACCAGCGGGAAGAGCAGATTGCGCACGCGCGGCTTGTCACCTGCCTGCTGCTTCGTCAGCCCCCACAAGCCGTCGATGATGACTTCCACTGCCCCTTGAAACCGGCCCGGCACTTCTTTCGTCCAGCCGTTGCTGTGGCGACGTGCGATGAGCGCAATGGCGAACACGATCACCATCGCCAGCACCGCCCCGCCCAGCGAGTTCCTGATCTCGAAGTCTGCGCTCGGCCAGTGCTTCAGGTAGTACTCAGCCGGCACGGTGATCACGGGCAGCGTCACCGCTTGGCCAACGCCCGGCAGCAAGATGAACGGGATCAAAATACAAGCAAAGAACGCAAACGCTAAAAACCCAAGCAGGCCTAAACAACCACGTTGACTTGCACTCATCAGCGCCCCCTCCTCCTTTCAGCACTCAACTCTGTATTCATCAACGAATCACTCCTCCTCTTGCGTGTGATGTAACCCCATTATTTCGCTTGGAAGCTGCTGCTGTGGCAAGCGCTTCACCAACGTCAGCGTCAGCCAGATCATGAGGGCCAAGCTGAGCGGCACACTCGCCACCAAGAGGCAGATCGTCGCCGGGCCACGCAAGCCTAATTGTGCGTCAATCCAAAGCCCCAACAGCAGCGCCCCCATCAATAACACGACCGTCACAAACCCTGAGAGCGCCGTAATGCCTGCAATCCCTAAGTTTCGCAGTCGGCCGTGGCGCGCCTCAGCCACTTTGGTCTACCCAGATTGCGATTGCGCATTGTATCACAAAGGTTTTGGACAATGCAAACATCCCTCTAAAGTAGGCCCGTTCGCAGCACAATCTGGATCGCCTCTGCGCCCGCCCGCGCCCAGTCGATGATCTGTGACGGGATCACCCCCAAAAACAGCACCACCACCGAGCTGATGGCCAACGCCCACCCATACGGCGCGCCGATGGCAATCGGCTTGTCCTCGTCTTGGCCCGGGTCCACCCACATCACCTTGACCACGATCAAGTAGTAGTAAAGGGCGACGATGCTCGTCAACACGCCGATCATCGCCAAGCCAGTCAAATTGCTGTTGACCGCCGCTTGAAACAGGAAGAACTTGCCGAAGAAGCCCGCCGCCGGGGGGATGCCTGCCAGCGACAGCAGGCTGATTGTCATCGCCAGCGCCAGCATCGGGCTGCGCCGCTGCAACCCAGCCAAATCGCGGATTTCCTCGCTGCCCGTCGCCTCAGTGAAGAGCACGATGCCCGCGAAGATCAGCAGGTTGCTGAAGGTGTACATGAACAAGTAGAAGGCGGTGCTGCTCACGCCGTAGGTCGGGTCGCCGGATTGCAGGGCGGCCACGCCCACCAACGCATAGCCCGCCTGCGCGATGCTGGAGTAGGCCAGCAGGCGCTTGAGGTTGCTCTGGCGCAGCGCCAACACGTTCCCGACGATCATCGACAGCACCGCCGCAATCGCCACCAAGTTGACCCACACCGCCTGGATCTCCTGCCCTTGCAAGACGAGCGACTGCGGGAAGACCACCACCAAGAAGCGCAGCAGCAGCGCGAAGCTGGCCGCCTTGCTGGCGACGCTGACGAAGGCCGTCACCGGCGTTGGCGCGCCCTCGTAGACGTCCGGCGTCCAGAAGTGGAAGGGAACCACGCTAATCTTGAAGCCGAAGCCCACCAAGACCATCGTCAGCGCGATCACCACCGGCGCGAGGGTGTCGCCGATGATGTCGCCGCGCACCAGCGCCTCAGCGATCAACGTGATGTTGGTCTGGCCGCTAAAGCCGAACAGCAAGCTGAAGCCGAACAGCAGAATGGCGCTGGCAAAGCTGCCGAAGAGGAAGTACTTGAGGCCGCTCTCGGCGCTGCGTTCGCTCGTGCGCTGGAACGACGCCAAGATGTACAGCGGGATCGAGACCGTCTCCAGCGCGATGAAGATCATGATCAAGTCGTTGGCAGCCACCAGCAGGCACGCGCCCAACGTGCTGATGACCACGATCAGATGATACTCACCGCGGTTGCGCGTGCCGCGGTCGTCAATCGCCATCAAGCAGGCAATCGCCCCCGCCAAGCACACCATTACCTGAAAGATCTGCGTCACGCCGTCGTAGACGATCGTCCCGCCCCAGAACACGGTCTGCTCAACGGGCGGCCAGATGAAAGGCGTGAAGGCCACCGCTGCCGTCCCGAACGCCGCCACGTAGGCGATGCCGCGCCGGTGCTGCGCGCCCAGATAAGCGTCCAGCAGCAGGATGACCACCGCCATCACCGTGAGGCCGACGACCGGCGCAATCGAGGCGAGGCTCTCCAAGAAGTTGAATTCAGTCGCCGTTGGCACGTTTACATCCTCCCCAGCAACATGAGAACGGGGACGATCCCCTCAGTAATCATCGGGGCCATGATGCTCGGATACAGCCCCAACACGATCAGCGGCACGCCCAGCAGCAGCAGGACGGCACGCTCTACGATGGTAATCGGCGGCAGCTCGCCGTAGCGCGCGCGGTTGTACTCGCCGAAGAACACCTGACTCGTGACGCGCAGCACATACGCCGCTGTGATGACGATGCCCAACGCGGCCAACATCACCAAGAACGAGTAATAGCTGCTGAGCGTCGTCACGCCGAGATCAAGGCTGACAGCGTCCGAGGCTTGCCACATGCCTTGAAAGATCGGGAACTCGGCCACGAAGCCGCTGAAGCCCGGCATGCCCATGCTCGTCAAACCGCCGATGATGAAGAAGACGCCCGTCCACGGCAGGATCTTCATGAAGCCGCCCAGCGATGGGATGTCGCGCGTGTGGGCGCGGTCGTAGACCATCCCCACACAGCCGAAGAACAGCGCGGTCATCGCCCCGTGGCTGAACATCTGCAGGCCCGCGCCCGTCATGCCGACCGCGTTCATCGTCGCCCAGCCCATCGTCACCAAGCCCATATGGCTGACGGACGAGAAGCCGATGACGTACTTGAAGTCACGCTGGCGGAAGGCGATCAACGCCCCGTACACGACGTTGACCGTCGCAAGGAAGACGATCCACGGCAGATGGGTCTGTGCGCCCTCTGGCATCATCTGCACCGCCGTCCGCAGCGCCGCGAACGCCCCCAGCTTCATCAGCACGCCCGCGTGGATCATCGACACAGCAGTCGGCGCGGCCACGTGGCCATCCGGTGACCAGTTGTGGAAGGGGAACAAGCCCGCCATGACGCCGAAGCCGATGAAGATGAACGGGAACCAAAACACATCAAACGACACCGCGCCCAAGAACGGCAGCGAGAACGCCCCGTTCTCCGCGGCGAGCGTAAGTTGGATCAAGTCGAAGCTGACCGCCGTCGCGTTAGGGTTGACGAGGCCAGTCGCTATCGCCGTCTGCAAGACCTGCCGTCCGGCCTCGGTCTCGAAGTACGTCGCAGCGGTGACGACCATCGCAATCGCCCCCACCAGCGCCACCACCGAGCCGATCAAGATGTAGAGCGTGAGCTTCATCGCCGCGTATTCGCGCAGCTTCACCCAGCCCCAGCCCGCAATCAAGATGTACATCGGGAAGATGGCCAGCTCGTAGAAGAAGAACAGCAGGAACATATCCAGCGAGATGAACACGCCCATCACGCCCGCCACCAGCAGCATGAAGAAAGCGTAGAACTCGCGCTGCCGGTCGCTGATCTGCCAGCTGATCAGCACACCAGCCACCGCCACCATGCCCGTAAGAAGCACCATCGGCCCGCTTAGGCCGTCCATGCCGAGGTGGTACGAGATGCCCACGCTTGGAACCCACGGGATATTCTCCACGTAGAATTGGCGGTCTTTAAAAGCCGCCGTCGCGCGGAAGCTGCCCTCTTCCGCCTCAATGGTGGTCTGTGGGATTGCGCCTGCGTTCACCGCGTTGAGGTAGCTGAAGTAGACCAACGCGCTGAGCGCCAGCGTCACCACCGCCGACGTGATGGCCACGCCGCGGATGATGTCGCGGCTGGCAGCGGGAATAAACAAGATCAGCACCCCTGCCACGACAGGGATGAAGATCAACGCGCTGAGGACGGGGAACCCAAATTCCATTGTTGTTATCCTATCCCGTGCATAAACAGGTGCGTCACCGAGGTGTTGATGACGCCCAAAATCCAGTTAGGCGCAACGCCCGTCACCAAGATCAAGACCATCAGCGGGGCAACCGCGACCAGCTCGCGGCGCTCGATCTCAAGGTGATAGTCTTTCCAGTGCAGGTTGAAGGGGCCGTGCAGCACCGCGCGGATGCCCTTTAAGATGTAGCTGCCGGTGAACAGCAGCCCGATCATGGCGATGGCCGTCAGCGCGGTGAAGACCGGCCACGAGCCGCGCACCACCAAGAACTCGCTCACGAAGCCATTCAGGCCCGGCAGGCCGAGGCTCGCCATGCTCATGTAGATGAAGATCACGCCGAAGATCGGGGCTTTCACCCACAAGCCGCCGTACTCGTCGAGGTTGCGCGTGTGCGTCTTGTGGTAGATGCCCCCCGCCAGCAAGAACATCCCCGCGCTCGACAGGCCGTGGTTGAACATCTGAAGCACAGCGCCGTTGGTGGCGATGATCGCGTTCTGCATCGAGGCGGCGTCCAGCCCCGCGCCCGCTGCATCTGCCCACGCCTTGCCGTAGAGCGCTGCCATCACCGCCAACCCCATCCCGACGAAGCCCATGTGGTTGACCGAGCTGTACGCCACCAGCCGCTTGATGTCGTTCTGGCCGAAGGCGGCAAACGCCCCCAGCACGATCCCAAGCACCGACAGCACCGCGAACAGCGTCGCCACATCGACCCCAAGCAGCGGAACCTCGCTGATCCACACGTCGGGGAAGAATGGGATCACCAAGCGGATGAAGCCATACGCCCCCAGCTTGAGCATGACGCCCGCCAGCAGCATCGAGCCAGCGGTGGGCGCTTCGCCGTGCGCGTCTGGCAGCCACGTGTGGAACGGCCAGATCGGCACTTTGATGCAGAAAGCGATGAAGAACCCGACGAACGCCAGCGCCTTGACCGTGTTCACCGAGATGCCGAGGAAGGCCGGCGCGTCCGCCGCAAAGTTCGGCCACGTCGCGGTGATCTGCGCAATCTCATACGTCCCCGCGCTGAAGCCGATCAACTGCGTCGCCAGCAGCATGCCCAGCGTGCCGCCAATGCTGTAGATCATGAACTTGGTCGAGGCGTAATGACGATTCGGGCCGCCCCACTGGTTGATGACGAAGTACATCGGAACCAGCGACAGCTCATAGAACAGGAAGAAGATCATCAAGTCCATGCTGACGAACACGCCCATCAACCCCGCTTCAAAGAACATGAGCAGCGCCAAGTGCGTGTTGGGGCGATCTTCGATCTCCCAGCTGATCAGCACTGCCAGCGGCGTCAAGATGCCGGTCAGCAGCACCATCGCCACGCTGATTCCATCCACGCCCACGTGCCAGCTCGCATCCAGAAGCTGGAACCACGGCACTTTCACCACGAAGAGGAACTGATCCTGCCCCAACGTGGCGTTGGCCTGATAGGCGAAAAACACCACGACGCTGATCGCGCCCACAAAGAGCGCGCCCGCCAGCGCGATCACCCGCGACAGCAGCCGGCTCTGCGGCAGCACCATCAGCAGCAGGCCGATCACCGCCGGGGCGACGATCAGGAAGGATAAGATATCAACACCCAAAATCGACATAACGCTCCCCTTAGCCCGCTGTCACGACGCCGCTCGAGACGGCCAAAACGATGCCGATGATCAAGAAGGCGATCAGCACCGCCAACAAGTACTGCTGAATGCGCCCGGTCTGCGTCCCGCGCAGCCAGCCGCCTAGCGTGTAGATCGACCGCGGGATGCCATCGCCCACCCCGTCGATCAGCCACGAGTTGAGCACCTTGATCAGGTCACCCAACCACGTGAAGAACGCGCCAATGGCGTGCAGCGTCCCGTCAATCACGCCGCGGTCAAGGAAGGTGTTCACTTGCCGCGCCAGCCACTGTGAGGGCTTCACGAAGAGCACGCTGTAGAGGTCGTCCATGTAGTAACGCTTCTGAAGCGTCGTGTAGACCGCGCTGCCGAGGATACGCTCCATCGGGTCGGTCTCGCCGGCTTGCAGCGGCCGCCGCCCGTACATGCGCCAGCCGAGGTACAGCCCGCCCAACGCCACCGCGAACGACACCAACACCGGGAAGGGGTTGAACGGTGGGTGGAAGGGCGCAAAGTTCGGCTCTGGCAGCACAGAGAACTCAAGGAAGTGGAAGAAGGGGTTGCCATCCGGGCTGAAGATCGGCCCGAAGAGGGGAAACTCTTTGGGCACGCCCACGAAGCCCGCGAACAGCGCGAAGAACGACAGGATGATCAACGGCAGCTGCATCGTGATGCTGACGATGCTGCGCGCCCCGCCGAGGCCGGCGTGCTTGGCCTCTTCCGTGCGCGGCTCGCCGAGGAAGGTCAAGCAAATCTGGCGCATCGTGTAGAAGGCCGTCAGGAAGGCGGCAATCGCCAGCAGGAAGAACACCAGCGCCTGCGGGCCGTAGCCCTTGAGCGTGCCGTACCACGCCTCCGCGAGGATCTCGTCCTTTGACCAGAAGCCCGCGGTAATCAGCGGGAAGCCCGCCAACGCGAAGCCGCCGATCACAAAGCCGACGAACGTCACCGGAATCTTCTTGGCCAGCCCGCCCATGTTGCGCATGTCCTGCGGGTCGAAGGCGTGGCCGTGGCCATGTTCCTCGTGATGGCTGTGGTCATCGTGAGGCTCGTCGTGCGCGGTGTGGTGCGTCTCGTGGTGCGCCTCGGCCGCTTGCGCCGTCTCGTAGTAGGGGCGCGTGGTTGGCTCTGGCTCGTGCTCGTGGTCATGTGCATGCTCGTGCAGGTGATGCGCCCCGTGTTCCATCGCGTGGATGACCGAGCCAGACGCCATGAACAGCAGCGCTTTGAAGAAGGCGTGCGTGATGAGGTGGAAGGCCGCCGCCACATACGCGCCGATGCCCAGCGCCGCCATCATGAAGCCCAGCTGTGAGATCGTCGAATAGGCCAGCACCGCCTTGACGTCGTTCTGCGCGACGGCCATCGTCGCTGCGAACAGCGCAGTAAACGCCCCGACCACCGCCAGCAGCACCAGCGGCAGGTTGTAGACGCCGATGTGGGGGTTGGCCACCCCGCCGATGGGGTCGCCCGCGCCAACGAACAACGGGAACATGCGCAGCACCGCGTAGATGCCCGCGCTGACCATTGCCGCCGCGTGGATCATCGCGCTGACCGGCGTCGGGCCTTCCATCGCGTCTGGCAGCCACACGTGCAGCGGGAACTGCGCCGACTTGCCGATCGTGCCGATGATCAAGAAGCTGCCGATCAAGCCGCCCGCGCTGACCCCCAAGCCACCGAACAAGATGGCCGGCGCAGTGTTGATCGCGTTGAGCAGCGCCGCGTCCTGCATGATCTCGCGGAAGTTGAGCGTGCCCGTTATCGTGTACAAGTAGGCGATGCCCAGCAGCATGATCACATCAGCGACGCGCGTCACGGTGAAGGCTTTGATCGCCGCGCGGTAAGCGCTGTGCTTCTCAAACCAGAAGCCAATGAGCATGTACGAGCACAAGCCCATCACCTCCCAGCCGACGAACAGCAGCAGCAGGTTGTCGGCCACCGTCAACGTGAGCATGGCCGCGGCGAAGAGGCTGATGAGCGCGAAGAAGCGGCTCTGGCGCGGGTCGTGCGCCATGTAGCCGATGCTGTAGATGAAGATGCACAGCACCGCAATCGGAACCATCACCAGCAGCAGCGCGTTGAGCGGGTCCACCATCACGCCCATGCGGAAGGCGGTCGTGCCGGTGGCCATCCACTCTACGGCGCTAGCGAAGACGACTTCCTCGCCGAAGTGCCGCACGCCCAGCGCCTGACCCACGAGGTTGAGCGAGATGAGCAGCGCCATCACCACACCGCTGAGGCCGACCGTCACGCTCAGCACGCGGCTGAGCGGCGTCACAACTGGCACGAGCATCCCATTATAGTCGGGATGGTGGCCGCCGTATTCGTGGCTCGTGGCCGGAACCAGCCGTGCGCGGTTGGTGGCGAAGGTGATGATGAGGAAGGCCAGCAGCGGCCCGACCGGCACCAGCCACGGCAAAAAGTTGGGATCATTCAACAACACAGCCAAATCCATAGACGCTTATCCTATCCTCGCAGCGCGTCGGCTTCTTCCGGGATGACGGAACGCCGAGTGCGATAAATCGAGATAATAATCGCCAAACCGACGGCGGCTTCTGCCGCTGCGATCACAAACACGAAGGCCGCAAAGGCGAACCCGTTCACTTCCATCGGGGCGGTAAAGCGCCAAAACGCTACTAGGTTGATGTTGACGGCGTTGAGCATCAGCTCCACGCTCATCAACACAGCGATGCCGTTGCGACGCGCAAGCACGCCGAACGTGCCGATGCTGAACAGCGCAGCGGCCACAACCAGATACATCCATAACGGCGGCATCGTTCCCCCTTACGCTAGATCGTCAATGTCGCGGGCGATCACAACCGCGCCGATCATCGCCGCAGTCAACAAGAGTGAGGCGACTTCAAACGGGATGACGAAGCCATTCCCGCTGGCCAGCGCAATGCCCAAGTCCACCGTGCGGATCACCTCATCCGAGGCGGGCGGCTGGGGGTTAGCCGCGAACAGCGGCAAGATCACCCCTACCACAATCAACACGAACAGCAGCACCGACCCCACCAAGCTGATCTGCGGGCGCACGTAAAGATCGCGCAGGTTGGTCAGGCTGCGCGTCAGCATCACCGCGAAGGTGAACAAGATAGCAATCGCGCCGATGTAGACCAAAATCTGCACCGCTGCAAGGAATGGCGCGCTCAGCGTCAGGTACAAGCCCGACACGCCAAACAGCGATGCCATCAACCAGATCGTCCCTCGAAAGAGGTTCTTGGCGGTCACGACAGCATAGCCCCCAGCCAGCGTGATGAAGCTGAACACGAAGAACGCCACCGTCACCATGTTGAATTCAAAATCCATCTCTCCCCTGTCCTTGCGTTAATCACCCACCGCGGGTGAAGTCATCCGCGCTTGTTGACGGCGCTCGTTGGCCAGCCGCGCCTCGCGCCCGATGTTGCGCCAGCGGTTGAGGATCGGCGCGATCATCAGCGCGTTGACTGCCAGCAGCGCCAGCGTCAGCGGCAGCATGTCGAACAAATTCGCCCCCGCTAGCTGCATGTTGCCCGCCGCGTCCAGCGGAACCAGCCCCACCGTCTTGAAGATCATCACAATCGCCGCAGTCACCAGCACAACAAGGATGCTCAGCGGAACGAGGAAAAACCAGTTAAAGCGCATTACTTGGTCGATGCGCAGGCGCGGCACGGTGTTGCGGATCCACAGCGAGACGAAGTAGAACAGCGCCGACTTGATCCCGAGCCACAGGAAGGCGATGATCGGCTCGTTCCACAGCAGCCCCAGCCACCCGCCGAAGAACAAGATCGTGATCAGCACGGCGTTGGTGAACACGTGCAGGAACTCGGCGGCGAAGAACATGCCGAACTTCATGCCGCTGTACTCGATGTTGAACCCCGCCACCAGCTCCGACTCTGCCTCGATCAAGTCGAAGGGGGCGCGGCCAGTCTCGGCTTGGCTGCTGATGAAGAACAGCACCGCCGCCAGCGGCGAGAGGAACACGAACCACATGCCACTTTGGGCGTAGATGATGTCTAGCATGTTCATGCTGCCTGCCAGCATGACAGGGACCAGCAAGCTGAACACCAGTGGGATCTCATAGCTCACCAGCAGCGCCACCACGCGGAACGCCCCCAGCAGGGCGTACTTGTTGTTGCTAGCCCAGCCCGCTGTCATGATCGCCAGCGTCCCGAGTGAGGCCACCGCCACAAAATAAAGCACCCCGATCTCAAGGTCTGCGCCGTAGTGATACGGGGTGTAGGGGATGACCGCCCAGATCAAGATGACCGAAGCGAAGGACACCAGCGGGGCCAAGTTGTACAGCAGACGATCCGCCGAGGTGGGGGTGATGTCCTCTTTGAGCAGCAGCTTGATCAAATCGGCGAAGGTTTGCAGCAAGCCGAACGGCCCAACACGGTTGGGGCCGATGCGGTCTTGAATGCGCGCCGCCACCTTGCGCTCGACCCAGATCAGGAAGATGACCGTGACGAGCGGCACGCCGCTCACCAAGATCACCCCAGCGAAGATCGACAGGAACTGCGCCAGCCCTTGATCCATCCCGCCGCGATACAGCGCCTCACACAGTCCAACACAATCCATAAAGAACGCTCCTCTTTAAGATAGGTTCAGCGCCACGTCAGCACGTCTTTGCGCCACGCATAGATCAGCGCGTCTGCCAACAAGAAGATGAACAAGAAGCCCGCGCCGAACGCGAACAAGTCGAGCTGTGAATAGGCCATCGCCCACGGGAACAAGAACACCATTTCGACATCGAACACCAGAAACACCAGCCCATAGAGGTAGTACTGCACGCGGAACTGCACCCACGTGTCCCCCACCGTCTCAACGCCACACTCGTAGGTTTGGCTCTTGAGCACGTTGGGCTTTCTAGGGCGCAGAATCGCCGCAATCAAAATCGGCAGGGCGGGGAAGATCGGGGCCATGATCGCAAACACGCCGATAAATGCCCACTCGTTTAGAACGGTCATGGAGCTGTCTCCCTGAAAATAAAAATACCCTTGTTGACACTTCACAGCGTCTGGGATTTGTTTGTAGATTGCGTGATTTCTCACAAACGCGCCACATTGTAGCACTTCACCTGTCTGACAGGCAATAATGCACTTGTGCCGCCGCACCAACCGCCGCGGCGGATTTTAGCACACAACCCTACGCCCTCAAAATAATTGGTTGCTCAGAATCAGCCGTAGAACGCCGCCCTGTGACCGATTACACTACCGAGTGCGCAACTTGCTTCGCACAGAAATGAGGCTGCTTTTGCAAATCACAACGCCTGATGCGCCCATTTGGGATGCGTTCGTCCGTCAGCACCCACACGGCCACCTGCTCCAGCTTTCGGCGTGGGCGGCGCTGAAGCAGGCCTTTGGCTGGTCGGCCGAGCGCGTCGCCCTGTGCGAGGAGGGCCGCGTGGTGGCTGGGGCGCAGGTGCTGTTCACGCCGCTGCCGCTGGGTGTGGGCACTGTTGCCTATTTGCCCTTCGGTGGGCTGGTGAGCGCGGCGCGCTACTGGCCGCCCCTCTGGGACGCCGTGCGCGCGGCCTGCCGCCGTCATCGCGCCGTCTTGCTCAAATGGGAGCCGGGCTTCAACGCCCCCCCAACGGACGAGCTGCGTCGCTGGGGCTTTCGCCCCTCCCTGCAGACGGTTCAGCCCCCCAACACGATCCTGATCGACCTTGCCGACGATGAGACGATGCTCGCACGGATGAATCAGGGCACGCGCCGCAAGATTCGTCAAGCGCTCAAGGGGGACGTGCGCTTCTTCCAAGCCAGCGCGGACGACCTGCCGCGCTTCACCGAGTTGATGGCGGTTACCAGCCAGCGCAACGCTTTCGGCGTCCACGCGCCTGAGTACTACGCGCTGGCCTATCGGCTGTTCGTGCCGCAGGATGCCGCGCTCATCCTCGCCGAGCATGAGGGGCAGGCGCTGGCGGGGGTGTTCGTGTTCGCGCTAGGGGACACAGCATGGTATCTCTACGGCGCATCCAGCAATGAGAAGCGCCACCTGATGGCCAGCTACGGCGCACAGTGGCAGGCGATCCAGTGGGCGCGCGACCGCGGCTGCCGCGTCTACGACATGTGGGGCATCCCCGACGCGGACGCGGCCACGCTAGAAGCGCAGTTCGAGCAGCGCAGCGACGGCCTCTGGGGGGTCTACGGCTTCAAGCGCGGCTGGGGCGGGCGCGTCGCGCGCACCGTCGGCGCGTGGGATCTGCCCTATCGCGGCCTGCTCTACCGGCTCTACTGTCTGCAAGCGCAGCGGCGTAAAAAACAGCGATGAGCGCCCTCACGATCGCCCCCATCGACGATCGCGCGGCGTGGAACAACGCCCTGCGCCAGTTCGAGACCGCTCACATCCTGCAAACGTGGGAATGGGGCGAGTTCAAGCGCGCTACGACCGGCTGGCAGCCGCTGCGCTGGGCCTTCCGCCGCGATGAGCAGCTCGTCGCCCTCGTCAGCTTGGGCGTGCGGCGCGTTGGGCCGCTGTCGCTCATGTACGCCCCAAAAGGCTTCGTCTGCGCGCCCGACGACCTCGAGACCGCTGAGCACGTGCTGGCCAGCTTAGAGCGCTTCAGCCGCTGCCGCCCGACCGTGTGGCTCAAAGTGGATCCAGACGTCGTGATCGCCACCGGACTGCCCGCCAGCCCCGACGACCAGCCCAACCCTGTCGGCCAGCGCTGGCAGACCCTCTTGGCGCGGCGCGGCTGGCGCTTCAGCGCCGATCAAGTGCAGTTCCGCAACACGCTGTGCGTTGACCTGACGCAGGATGAAGACGCGTTGCTGGCCGCCATGAGCCAGAACACCCGCCGCAAGGTGCGCACCGCCGAGAAGCGCGGCGTGACGATCCGCGCGGGGACGCTAGACGACCTGCCGCTGCTCTACGCGCTCTACCAGACCACCGGCGCGCGGGACGGCTTCCTCATCCGCCCGTATGACTACTATCAACGGGCATGGCGCGACTTTATGGCGGATGGCCTCGCCCACGCGCTCATTGCCGAGCTGGACGGCCAGCCCCTCGCCCACGTGATCCTGCTGCACTTTGGCCGCAAGTGCTGGTACTTCTACGGCGCGAGCAGCAACGACCACCGCGACGCGATGCCCAACTACGCCTTGCAGTGGGCAGCCATGCGCTGGGCCAAAGCGCAGGGCTACGCCGTCTACGACATGTGGGGCGCGCCTAACGACTTCGTGGAGAGCGACCCGCTGTGGGGCGTCTACGAGTTCAAGCGCGGCTTCCGTGGGACGATCACCCGCCACCTGGGCGCATGGGACTACGCCCCGCACCCACCGCTCTACTGGGCGTACACGCGGACCGTCCCCGCTCTGCGCCGTCTGATGCGGCGCTAATGATGGTATGGTAAACCATGCTAATAGCCCAGACATCTTTCGATTGTCCACAATGTGAGTGTGTTCACTGAAAGGCTCGCTTATGCTGCCCATCCCTTATGAAACGCAGAAGATCGCCACCAACGGCGTTCACCTGCACACCGTCCTCGCAGGTGACCCCAACGGGGAACCGATCCTCTTCCTGCACGGCTTCCCAGATTTTTGGTACGGCTGGCACAATCAGATCCCCTTCTTCGCCGAGCGCGGCTACCGCGTCATCGCCCCTGACCAGCGCGGCTACAACCTCAGCGACAAGCCGAGCGACGTGCTGGCCTACCGCATCAATACCCTCGCCACCGACATCAAAGGCTTGATCGACGCGCTGAGCTATGACAGGGTACACCTCGTCGGCCACGACTGGGGCGCAGCCGTCGCGTGGTGGGTGGCAACGATGTACCCTGAGCGCCTCAAAACGCTCAACATCCTCAACGTGCCCTACCCGACCGTGATGATGAAACAGTTGCAATCGGGTGATCTGTCCCAGCTTCTCAAGAGTTGGTACATGTTCTTCTTCCAAATCCCCGCGCTGCCAGAGGCGCTAGTGAGCGCAGACGGCTACGCGCGCATGGGCGAGGTGCTGCGGCGCACGTCCAACCCCGGCAGCTTCAGCGATGAGGACATCGCGCGCTATCGGGAAGCGTGGTCTCAGCCAGGCGCGATGACCGCCAGCATCAACTGGTATCGCGCCATGTTCCGCAGCGCGCGCGAGACCAGCCAAACCGCCAAGCAGAACGCGCTCGACAGCGGCAAGAAGATCCAAACGCCCACTCTCATCCTGTGGGGCGAGAAAGATCAATTCCTCGGCACGGCTGTCGCGCGCGCCAGCCTCAACGTGGTCGAACAGGGCGAACTGGTCTTCTTCCCCAAGTCCACTCATTGGATTCAGCACGATGAACCCGACGACGTGAACAAGTACCTGCTGGAATGGATCACCCGCGATCACCACAGCGCGTGAGCGCCAAATGGCTGCTGCGGGGCGCGTTGGCGGCAGCGACGGGTTGGCTGCTGATCCAGCTTGGGCTGATGCTGACCGTGCACGTCTACGGCGTGACGCGCCCGCCGGTCGCCCCTGCGGACGCGCTGATCGTGCTGGGGGCGGGGGTCAACCGCGACGGGCGCGCTGGCCCGGCTCTGACGCGGCGCTCTGGGTTGGGGGCAGAGCTGTTCGCGCAGGGGGTCGCGCCGCTCGTCGTCTGCTCAGGCGGCCAGCCCTACAATCGCCCGATCACCGAGGCCAGCGCCTGCCGCGAGGTGCTGCTGCGCCTCGGCGTGCCTGATGCAGCCATCCTGCAAGAAGACCGCAGCCACAGCACCGAGGAAAACGCCCTCCGCACCGCTCAACTGCTGCCGAACGCGCGCGTCGTCGTCGTCAGCGACAGCTACCACCTGCTGCGCGCGGGGATCTTGTTCCGCACTTACGGCTTTGACGTGCAGCTCGCGGGGGTCGCGCCTGAGCGCAGCGTAAGCCGCCAGAGCTACTTCAACTCGGTCACCCGTGAGGCGCTGGCGCTGCAATGGCAGTTCATCAAGGGCTTGCTGGGGCTGCCTTTCACGCGCGTCAGTGGCTTGTAGCCCAGCAATCGTAGAGCAACAGTCAACATTCCAACCATACGAGCACGCCGAATTAGCATACAATAGAGTTTGGATTTCAATTGAGCGGATAGAAGGGGACATATGCGTCGGTTTTTTGTGTTGCTCTTATTCGGTTTATTTACCGCATTATCGCTGCAAGCACAGGACCCACCAGCCGAGCTAGCAGTGGCAGCTTTCTATCCCACTCAGGAGACAACCGTCCCAACCGACAGCCGAATCGTCGTGGTGTTCAACCGCCCGGTTGTGCCGCTGTCGCTCAGCCCTGACCAAGCCAACCTGCCCAGCCCTTTGCAAATCACGCCAGCGGTGCAGGGCAAGGGGGAATGGGTCAACACCTCGATCTATCAATTCACGCCAGAGGTCGGCTTGGCGGGCGGCGTCACCTACGCGGTGACGATCCCCGCGGGCGAGCTGACAGCGCTGGACGGCAGCACGCTCAGCGAGGCGTTCAGCGCGTCTTTCGCTGTGCAGCGCCCGTCGATCGTGTCACTCTCGCCCAGCGCAGACGAAGTTAACGTCTCACAGCGCGCGCAGGTGGTCATCCGCTTCTCTGAGGCCGTGGATCGCGCCAGCGCCGAGAGCTTGACCGTCACGCCAGAGGGCGGCGCGCCGCTCGCCGGCACGTTCCGCTGGAACGAGGAGAGCACTCAAGTCATCTTCACCCCAGCAGAGCGCCTCGCGCTAGACACGCGCTACACCGTGAACTTTAGCAGAGCCGTGCAGGCGGCAGGCGGCGGCCAAGTGGACACAAGCGGCGTGCCGTACTCGTTCAAGACGGTTCCGCTGCCCGCCGTGCTGAGAACCCAACCATTTGACGGCCAGACCAACGTCACACTCGAGGATTTCGGCAACGCGATCGAGATCGCCTTCGTCTCTAACATGAACGAGGAGAGCCTGCGCCAACATGTTCGGATTGAGCCCACGCCGTTGCGCGCGGGGTACAACTTCTTCAGCCCTTATCAAAACACCTATGTAATCAATGGGGTCGACCTCGCGCCGCGCACGCGCTACACGGTGACCGTTGGGGCAGACGCAGAAGACGCCGAAGGCAACAAACTCGGCACGCCTTTCACCTTCAGCTTTGAGACGGGCGACGCCCCATCAATGATGGCGCTGCGCTCGCCCGGACAAGTCGGCCTCTATAACGCCGCCCGTAACGACTACGGCTTCTACGTGGCGCATCGCAACATCGCATCGTTCACCGCTTCTGCCTACCAAGTTAGCCCACTCGACTTCGTCAAGCTGGCTGCGCTGAACAGCTACTTGGAGGGCGTTGCGGGTGGGGACAGCTGGCTGGGCGAGGCCCCGCTGCTCGGCGCGCGCACCTTCGTCAGCGAAGCCCCGCCCAATCAATACCGCTTCCAACTAGTTGACTTGGCCGCGCTAACCGCACAAGGGAGCTGCGCGGGAGCGCCCGTCTCGCGGCTGCGCGTGGGCGACACCGCCCAAGTGATCCTGCGCGATGGGCCGGTGCGGGCGCGGCGTGAGCCGGGCGGCGAGATCGTCGACCTGCTCTACCGCGGCTACACGCTGCGCGTGATCGGCGGGCCGGTGTGCGAGGGCGGCTTCCAGTTCTGGAACGTGCTGCTGCGCGGTGACGTCAGCGCGTGGGTGGCCGAGGGCAGCGCCGACGAGTACTTCATCGCGCCGACCGCGCTGGCCGACGACACAACCCCGCCCCAGCTCGTCAGCGCAGACGCGACAGCCGTCGGCCCGGGCCTGTACTATGTCGTCGTTGAAACCCCTGAACTGGCTGGTGTCGGCTGGCGTGATCTGTCGGTGCAAGCGCACATGATGATCGTCAGCACAGCCAGCCTGACGATCAAAACGGCCATCAACGAAGTTATCGTGTGGGCCATCGACCTGAACACCGGTGAGCCGTTGGCCAACGTGCCGATCACGCTTTATATTGCCAGCGCCGAGGACAACACGCCGATCGTGGAGGCCACCCTCACAGCACAGACGAACGCTGAGGGCGTCGTCACCTTTGACATCCCGCGCGACCAGACGCTAAGCAAGCGCTACATCGCTGTGCTAGAAACAGACCAGCACTTCGGCATCGTCAGCGACCAACTGACCAACGGCATCGAACCGTACTTCTTCAGCCTGAACACTGATTTCTTCCCGGACTACTATCGGATGCAGCTTTTCACGGATCGCCCGCTATATCGCCCGGGCCAGACCGTCAACTTCAAGGGCATCGTGCGCGTCCGAACGGACATAAGCTACACCCTGCCAGAGGAGCGCACAGCCACCGTCATCATCCGCGACCTCAATTACAACGAGGTGTTCAATCAAACTTACTCTCTGAGCGCCTTCGGCACGCTGGACGGCTCGTTCACCATCCCCACCGACGCCGAACTCGGCGAGTACTACATTGAACTCTCGGTGGACTCACCGTTCCGCGATTCCCCTGAGCAGTACTACACGATGTTCTCCGTCGCGGAGTTCCGCACGCCAGAGTTCTCCGTGGCAGGCCAAGCGGCTCAACCAGAGGTCGTGCAGGGTGACGCGGTCAACGTGACCTTCAGCGCGGAATACTTCTTCGGCGGCCCCGTCAGCGGCGCGCAGGTAGAATACACCGTGACACAGCGGCCCTACATCTTCAGCTACACCGGCCCCGATTCCTACAGCTTCACCTACTACGATTACTACCGAGGGCTGCCCTTTGACGACGGCTTCGGCAGCTTCCTTAGCTCTGGCACGCTGACTGCTGACAGCGCTGGCCGTGCCACCGTGACGCTGCCGACGTCTTTGCCCGACGACGGGCGCAGCGCGCGTTGGATCGTCGAAGCGGCCTTCCGCGACGAGAGCGGCCAGACGATCAGCAGCCGCGTGCCGGTGGTCGTCCACGTGGCAGAGGCCTACGTTGGCGTGCGCCCCGAGCGCTACGTCTACGCCCCCAGCGAGGAAGTCACGCTCAACTTGATCGCCGTCGATTGGCAGAGCAATCCGCTGGCGCGCCAAAACATCGACGTGCGCATCAGCCGCGTCGAGTGGCGCAGCGTTCAAGAGCTGGGGCCGGACGGCCGTACTGTTTTCAACTCCGTGCCGGAGTATGTGACCGTCGATCAAGAGCGCTTCATCCCCACCGGCCCCGACGGTCGGACGACCTACGCCTTCCGCCCCAGCGCGGCAGGCATGTATATGGTGACGGCCGCCACGCGCGACGCTGACGGGCGCGAACACACTGCCAACGAGTTCTTCTGGGTGGGCGGTGGCAGCCTCAGCCTGCGCGAGACTAACAGCAAGCGCATCGAACTCGTCGCTGACAAGCCCGACTACCTAATCGGTGAGACCGCGCAGATCCTTATCACGTCCCCCTTCCAAGGCGAAGTGGAGGCGCTCGTGACGGTCGAGCGCGGGCGCACCCTGCGCTATGAGCGCGTGCGCTTTGCCGGCAGCCTGCTCTATGACTTGCCCATCGCGGCCGACTACTCGCCCAACGTGTTCGTGAGCGTGGTGCTGGTTAGCCCGGCGGCCAACAACGACGATCAAATCGCCGATTTCCGCGTGGGCTACGTTGGCCTCAACGTCGAGCGCACCCGCCGCGAGATCACCCTCACCGTGGAGCGCACCATCGACGAACGCCCCGCCGCGACTGCCCTGCCCGCGCAAACCGTGCGCTACACTGTCACCGCAACGGACTACCTCGGCAACCCGGTGCAAGCCGAAATCAGCGCGCAGATGATCGATGAGGCGCTGCTTTCGCTCATCCCTGACGCAACCGAGCCGCTGCTGGATCGCTTCTTCGGCCCGCAGGCGATCAGCGTTCGCACCGGCACGCTGCTCGTCTTCAATGGTGACGCCGCCCGTCAGGAGATCCTCGACACGTTCAAGGGCGGCGGTGGCGGCGGCGACGGTGGGCCGATGGGCATTGCCGAGGTGCGCGACGAGCTGCTGGACGCGGCCTACTGGAACGCCGTCCTGCGCACTGACCCCAACGGCGTCGTCAGCTTCGACGTAACGCTGCCCGACAACCTGACGACATGGCGGCTGACGCTGCGGGCGCTTAACCGCGGGCAGGACGGCAATCTGCTGGTGGGCGAAGCAGTCGACACCCTGCGCAGCACCAAGCCGCTGATCGTCCGACCGATTACGCCGCGCTTCTTCGTGACCGGCGACCGCGTGACGCTGGGCGCGGTCGTCAACAATAACACCGACGAGGCGCTGACCGTTGACGTGCGCCTCAACGCGACTGGCGTGCAGTTCGTTGATCTAGCGACGGAGACGCAGACCGTGCGCATCGCCCCGCGCGACCGCGCCGAGGTCTCATGGGACGTTCTCATCACTGACGACCGCGCTGTCACCGCCATCTTCAGCGCGGAGAGCGCTACGTTTGCCGACGCAACCATCTCGCCTGTCAGCGTTGACCGCGACGGCACACTGCGCGTCTACCGCTACGAAGTGCCTGAGTTCGTCGGCACGGCCGGGGTGTTGGCCACGCCCGGGCCCATCACCGAGCGCGTCGACCTGCCCGCGGGCGTGACCAGCGGCACGCTCGATGTGCAGGTAGAGCCGTCGCTGGCGGCGGTGGCGCTGCGCGCGGCAGAGGTCGCCCGCCGCAGTGACGACGACTGCCTTGAGTGCGTCATCAGCAAGCTGATCGTCAACTTGGCGGCCTACAACGCGCTGACCGCTGCCGACGCGCTGACCGCCGATCAAGCGGCTGTCATCAGCGACCAAGTGGCGCAGGCGCGCGCCCGCCTGCTCACCAGCCAGCTAGCCGACGGTGGTTGGGCATGGACAGGCGCAACCCAGAGCGACGCGCTGATGACCGCCTACGCGCTGCTGGGGCTGACGCTGATCGACGAGTACGACGGCTCAATTGACCGCGCGCCGTTGCAATCTGCCGCCAGCTTCCTCAACCGCGCTGCGCTGCCGATCAACGCGCGCCTTGAGATCTGGGAGCTGAACCGCAGCGCGTTCGAGCTGTGGGTGCTGGCGCGCAGCGGCCAGCCGAACCCGTCGCGCGCGGCGAACCTCTACGAACAAGCGGCGCGGCTGCACCTCTACGCAAAGGCGCTGCTGGCGCAGACCCTCATGATGAGCGCCCCGCAAGACTCGCGCGCGGCTCAGCTCGTCAGCGAGTTGGCCAGCGCCGCCCGTTTGAGCGCCAGCGGCGCGCGCTGGGAAGAGCCAACGCGCGACTTCTTCAACTGGAACACTGACACCCGCACCAGCGCGATGGTCTTGCAGACGCTCGTCATGGCCGACGCAGACCCCGCCCTGCTGGCGAACGGCGTGCGCGGCCTCATCGCCGCCCGCCGCGCCGACATCTGGCCGACGCTGCAAGAAACCGCGTGGGCGCTGTGGGCGCTGACCGACTACGCTGAGGCCAGCGGCGAACTGACCCCCAACTTCACGTTTGATGTGGCGCTCAACGGCCAGGCGCTGCTCAGCGGGCAGGCCACCGCTCAGGCCGTGGCCGACCCCGTAAGCGAGCGCGTCCCGGTGGGCGAGCTGGCCAGCGGGGGCACCACGTTGGTGTTCGATCGCGCTGACGGCAGTGGCGTGCTGTACTACACTGTCACCCTGCAAGCTGACCTGCCGATCACCGCGTTTGAAGAGTATGCCAGTGGCTTCTTCGTCGCGCGGCGTTACCTGCGCCCGGGGACGGATGAAGTCGTCAGCAGCGCCGCCGTCGGCGAGGTCGTCGAGGTGCGGATCACCGTCATCGCGCCCAACGATCAACACTTTGTGATCGTGGAGGACTACCTGCCTGCCGGCATGGAGGCGATCAACCCGCGCTTTGAGACCAGCGCGCAAGCCGGCACACAGCCGGACCTCAACCCGCTCGACCCGCTAGCGCGCGGCTGGGGCTGGTGGCTGTTCGACGACATCCAGTTCCGAACGCAGAAGGTCGTGATGAGCGCGTCCTACCTGCCGCGTGGCACGTATGAGTTCGTCTACACGATGCGGGCGACCGTTCCGGGCGTGTACAACGTCATCCCAACGACTGCGCGCGAACAGTACGTCCCCGATATCTACGGGCGCAGCGCGGGCCAGACCTTCACCGTCACACGCTAACTGACCGTGGGGTTGGGCGCGCCCAACCCCATACGCGCAGGCGATGATGTAGTGGGGCATGGCATGCCATGCCCCACAGCGTACCCCACACCCTACAGCATGCCATGCCTGTAGGAACGCGGCCTGCCGCGCCCACAGGGAGGTGAAGATCTAGCCGCACCACACAGTTCAATTTTGTTATATGATCTAATTGATATTAGACATGGCTAAGGGGATCAATGTGTCGCAGGAAAAACATTATGAAATGCTGTGGGACTGCCAGTTCTGCGGCACGAAAAAACTGCTTGGCAAGACCCATCGCTTTTGCCCCAACTGCGGCGCGCCGCAGAACCCTGCCTCGCGCTACTTCCCGTCAGACGCTGAAAAAGTCGCTGTGGAAGATCACGTTTTCGTCGGCGCAGACATCACCTGCCCGGCCTGCGGCCAGCTTAACGCGGCCACGTCGGAATACTGCCAGCAGTGCGGCTCGCCACTGGCGGGGGGCATCGTCGCGCAGACCCTCGGCCCGCAGTCGCGCGCAATGGACGAGGTCTTTGAGTCCAGCGGCTCGCGCGACGTCGTCAAGGAAAAATTCGACGCCGAGATGGAGCGCATCGGCGTTAAGAAGAAAAACACCGAACAAAAGGGGATCCCGCGCTGGCTGATCGTCGCAGCGGTCGTCGCCTTGCTCGTGATCGGCGGGGCGATCTTCATCTTGACGCGCACGGTTGAAGCCACGGTGAACGTGGTAGGCCACGAGTGGACGCGCACCACTTACATTGAACAGTACAATGCGTTCACCGAGTCAAGCTGGTGGAACTTGCCACCAGCCGGCGATGGCGTCGTACGCGGCGCTTGCACGCGCCAGCAGCGCAGCGTGCGCCAAGTGCCTGATGGCGAAGACTGCCGCATGGTGCGCATGGATCGCGGCGACGGCACGTTCAGCGAGAGCCAAGTCTGCACCACGCGCTACCGCTCGGAGCCAGTCTACGATGACTGGTGTGTGTTCCGTGGCTATCGCTGGGAGCCAGCGCGCCAAGTGGTGGTCAAAGGCGACCTCAACAACACGCCCGACTGGGGCAGCCCCAACCTCAACTGCGCTGACCAGCGCCAAGTGGGCTGTGAGCGGATCGACCGCCGCGAAGAGGTCTATGAGCTGCTGCTGCGTGGCACCGAGCACAGCTACCGCTGCGCTGTGGAAACCGCGATGTGGCGCAGCGCCCGCATCGAACAAGCCTTCAAGCTGCAAGTGATGGCAATCGACAACTCACAGCCGCGCTGCGAGACGCTGGAACCCGTGAACTGAAACCAAAGCGGGGTGAGGCCTCATCCCATGGGAGTTCTAAAAGCGAAAAGCCAAAGGCCGAGCGCTCAAGTGCTCGGCTAGGGCGCGCCCCTTGAAGGGGCTTTTCTCCTCTTCTCGAACTGGCTTGCGTTGCGGCCAGAAACTGGCTTGCCCTGCGCCCCCTTCTCCTTTGGGAGAAGGGGGTTGGGGGATGAGGCCTTCAATTAAGAGCTAGCACTCCGTGTAGCCGCAGGTCGTGCAGCGGCGGCAGCCCTCCGCGCGGATGAGCGAGATCGTGCCGCACTCAGGGCACATATCCGCCCCGCTGTTGAAGCCGGACGCTTCCACCGTGGGCATGAACGTAATGTTAGGAACGTTTTGAACGCCGTTGGTCTGGCGGCGCGGCGCGGGCAGCACGGGGTTTACCCCGGCCATCGGCAGCCCGAGCTGCTGCGGCGTGTCCTCTCTGAAGTAGTAGTCGGCGATGGCGTTCGCTACTGCGTCCGGCAGCGACAGCACGCGGTTCGAGCCGATGCCGGTTGGGCGCGCCCCGCCGATGCCCTGAAGCTGTTCCATGATAAGGCGCAGCATCTGGCGGCGGTTGTGCGGCGCGGTCGTGCGCAGCTGCAGGCTGATCATGCGGCCCATCGCCTCCGCGTCGGCTTGGATGTCGCTGCCGGCCTTGCCCACCGTGATGAACACCTCAAATGGGTTGCCGTGTTCGTCGTTGTTCATCGTGATGTAAGACGTGCCAAACGGCGTGCGGAACTTGACCGTGGTGCCGCTCAAGCGGACGGGGCGCGGGTACTCTTTGTGCGGCGTCTGAACCGGCTCGGGCGCGGGCTTCTCTTCCTTGCGCAGGTGTTCCATCTCTTTCTCGGCGCGCTCGTCGCCCTTGAGCATCAGCACCTGCTCATCACGGCTGCCGTCGCGGTAGATCGTGCCACCTTTGCAGCCCAGATCGTACATCTGGAGGTAGAGCTGGCTCACCTGCTCCACTGTGTAGTGATTCGGCACGTTGCACGTCTTGCTGATGGCGCTGTCGATCCAGCGTTGGAACGCCCCCTGCACTTTGACGTGCTCCTCAGGCGCGAGATCCATCGCCGTGACGAAGTGCTCTGGCAGCTTCTGCGCGCCCGGGTTCTTGGCGTACCAATCCGCTACCACCGGCACTTGCTCCTCGTGCAGGCCAAGGCGGCTCTTACGATAGTAGACCCACGAGAAGAACGGCTCGATGCCCGTGCTGGTATTGACCATGGTTCCAGTGGTGCCAGTCGGCGCTTGCGTGAGCAGCGTCACATTGCGCAGGCCTTTCTGCTTGACGCGCTGGCGCACCTCCTCCGGCATCTGGCGCATGAAGCCGCTCTGCAGCACCTTCTCCGCGTCGAAGGCTTCAAACGGGCCTTTTTCGGCGGCAAGGTCGGCGCTAGTCTCATAGGCGGCGATAGCAATCGTCTTGTAGAGCTTCTCGATGAACGCCACGCTCTCATCGCTGCCGTAGCGAATCCCCAAGTAGAGCATCAACTCCGCGACGCCCATCGTGCCGAGGCCCACGCGCCGCTCGCTGCGCTGTTTGCGCTCGTTCTCTTCGAAGAAGTAAGGCGTGCTGTCTACCACGTTGTCGAGGAAGCGCACGGCGTAGCGCACCGTGCGATCGAGCTTGTCCCACGCCACGTCGTGCTTGTCGGGGTCGTAGAACCGCGCGAGGTTGATCGCGCCGAGGTTGCAGACGCTCCACGCGCTCAAGGGCTGCTCACCGCAGGGGTTCGTGCTGATGAGCGGGCTGAAGTACCAACTGTTGCTCATCTTGTTGCTGCGATCACGGAACCACACGCCTGGCTCGGCGCTAGCCCATGCGCTCTCGACGATGGCGTTCCACAGCTCGCGCGCCTTGATCGTCTTATAGTGGATCACCTTGCCGCCTTTGGCCTGCCACGCTTCAAGGTCGCCGTCCCACTCGTCATCGTAGTTGGGCGCGCTTGTGTCGGGGAACACCAAGTCCCAATCGCCATCAGCCTTCACCGACTCCATGAGGCGGTCGCTGATGCCCACGCTGATGTTGGCGTTGGTGATGTTGCCGGCCTCACGCTTGCTGTTGATGAAGTTGAACACGTCCGGATGCCAGTCGTTGAGGATGAGCATCAACGCTCCCCTCCTGCTTCCACCTTGTTCGATCAAGCCGGTGACGAAGCTGTAGAGCGCCCCCCACGAGACCGCCCCGCTGGAGCGTCCGTTCACGCCCTTCACGTAGGCATGGCGGGGCCGCAGCGATGAGATGTTGATCCCAACGCCGCCGCCGCGGGACATGATCTCGGTCATGTGGCTAAGCGTCTCCATGATTCCGCCGCGGCTGTCGCGCGGGGACGGTATCACGTAGCAGTTGTAGTAGGTAAGCTTTTGATCGGTGCCCGCGCCGGTCAAGATGCGCCCGCCGGGGACAAACTTCCAGTCATCTAGCAGCCAGCGGAAGTTCTCCGTCCACGTCTGGCGCAGTGCTTCGGTCGGCTCGATCTGCGCGATGCCCGCCGCCACGCGATCCATCATCTGCTCGGGCTGTGTCTCAAGCGGCTTGTCGACGTTCTCAAGGTCGCGCTCGACCACTTGCCCATCGTTGAGCTGCACCGTCACTTTGGGCAGGTTGATTGCCGTGACCGTGCCGATTTCACGCTGGCCAGTTTTCGAGTCCACTACGACGATCACGGTGTCCCCGACTGTCAGCGTCGCACGCGTCATGTCCTTTTGAGCGTAGCGATCCAAAAAGATCTTGTAACCCAGCTCATGCAGCGCGTTAGGTTTATTTACCGTTGATTGCACCATGCATCACCTCATTCGGTTATTCATCACAGACAAATCGAAGCCACGCAGAGCACCATTTGCTAGCTCTACACGGACAGACACTCATTTGGCTCTCATACAAGACGACGGTGGGGCAGGCTTTGAAAGCCGCCCCTGTGCCCCAATGACCTCCCACGCGAAGGGTTTGAGCGATTAGACAGAGGTGGGTTATCGGGCTGTACCGTTGCGCGTCAGCGGCGGATTTGCACCGCGCTTCCCCCACTCTCCAAGGGTCCCTTGACTCTCTGTCTCCGAGGTTATGAAAACGTTAAGCAACCAAGTTCAGTTCTTGAAATGTATCATAGATAAATGGGGTTGGCAAACGAACTGGGATAAGTTGGGAAAAAGTGGCATAACGAAAAACGGCACAGGATGACTGTGCCGTTAGCAAAAGATTTAACAGAAGATTTGTCGCGCCGTTAATTCTTCGGGCGGCGCAGGAAAGCCGGGATGTCGTCGGTGCTCTCTTCGCCCCACGTCCGCGGTTGAACGGGTGGGGGCGCAGACGGCGTTTGCGGGGGCTGCGCTTGGCGCGGGGGCTGCGCAGGCGGCGGGGCCGCGCTGACGTACTCGTTGTGGCGCATCTCCGGCGCTTGGCGTGCAGGCTGTATCGGACGATGCGACTGTTCGTTGGCGATGCGGCGCTCGGCGCGGCTTTGATCGAAGCCCGTCGCAATCACAGTGATGCGCACTTCGTCGCCCATCGCGTCGTCGACTTGCGCGCCAAAGATCATGTTCACGTCAGGGTGGGCGCTCTGGCGGATGATCTCGGCGGCTTCGTTGCACTCGAACAGCGTTAGGTCTTTGCCGCCGGTGATGTTGAAGAGGATGCCGCGCGCGCCGTCAATCGTCACGTCGAGCAGGCCGCTCTGGATGGCCATCTCAGCGGCCCGCCGCGCGCGATCATCGCCCGATGAGCGCCCGACCGCCATGAGCGCCGCGCCGCCTTCGCTCATGATCGTGCGCACGTCGGCAAAGTCAAGGTTGATCAAGGCCGGGACGGTGATCAACTCCGAGATGCCTTGAATGCCCTGCCGCAGCACGTCATCGGCCAGCGAAAACGCCTGCTGAAGCGTCGCGCGTTTGTCCGCAATCGAAAGCAGCCGATCATTGGGGATGACGATGAGGGTGTCTACTTGGGCTTTGAGGTTTTCGATCCCCGCCTGTGCCATCTGGCTGCGGCGTGTGCCCTCGAAGGTGAAGGGGCGCGTCACGACGCCGATGGTCAAAGCGCCCAACTCTTTAGCGATTTGGGCGATAACCGGCGCAGCCCCAGTGCCTGTGCCGCCACCCATACCGCAGGCAATGAACACCATGTCTGCGCCACGCAGCACATCGTACAGCTCATCGGCGCTCTCTTCAGCGGCTTTGCGGCCAATTTCGGGGTTGCCCCCAGCCCCTAAGCCCTTCGTCAGCTTGTCGCCAATGCGCACCTTCGTTTTGGACTTCGAGAGCATGAGCGCTTGCGCATCAGTGTTGACGGTGATGAACTCCACACCGCCGAGGCCTTCGTTAATCATGCGGTTGACAGCATTGCTGCCGCCCCCCCCAACGCCGATCACTTTGATCTGTGCCAAGCCTGCTGGATTAAAATCGCTCATCATCGTTTAAGCAATCCTTTACGTCCCTCCGGAGACATCCCCCCCAGAACCATACTTATTGATTGTACTCGCTTCAATATTGTGCGCAAGCAGGACGCTGTGATATATCCCACAATAACCCCATTTATCCCAAAGCAACTGACTCAGGAGGTGCCTTCATCGGGCAGCAAGCGGCGAAACACACGGCTGAATGCGCGTATCACGACGTTGAAGGCCGGCTCGTCTTGCGGGGCTTTATCCTCAGCGACCACAGACCTTTCGAGGTTCAAGCCCAGGCGCAGCAGCCCCACGCTCGTCGCGTAAGCCGGTGAGCGCAGGGCGTCGGCAGTGCCGGTCAGGTGCTCTGGCTTGCCGATGCGCACCGGGCACTGAAGGATGCGCGCGGCGATCTCCTGCATCCCTGGCAGCAGCGACGCGCCGCCCGTCAGCACTGCGCCCGCCCGCAGCAGTTGGTCATACCCGCTGCGTTTGATCTCTTTCAGCACCTTTTCAAAAATCTCCTCAACGCGCGCCTCGATGACCCTAGCCATCTGATAGCGCGAGATCTCGTGCGGGGGGCTGTCGCCGAACGGCTCGACGAGGAACGTCTCTAACTGCGACACGGTGCGCGGCAGCGTGCTGCCATGCTGAAGTTTGACCGTCTCCGCCAGCGCAAACGGCACGTTCATCCAGTAGGTGAGGTCGTTGGTGACGTGGTTGCCACCGAGGGGAATCACCGCCGTGTGCCACACCGCGCCTTCGATCAGCACCGCGAGGTCTGTCGTGCCACCGCCGATGTCGATCACCACCACGCCCATCTCGCGCTCTTGATCGGTCAGGACGGCCTCAGCGGCTGCCAGCGGGTTCAGGATGAACCGACTCACCTCCACGCCTGCCGACTCGGTGACCTGCTCGATGTTGCTCAGGCTGGTACTGCCCGCGGTGATGATGTGCGCATCCACTTCAAGGCGGAAGCAGTGCATTCCGATCGGGTTGCGCACGCCGTACTGCCCGTCGAGCGTGTAGCTGCGCGGGATGACGTGCAGGATCTCGCGGTTGTGGGGGATGGCGATCGTGCGCGCGGCGTCAAGGGCGCGGTCGAGATCCTCTTGGCGCACACTACGCGAGCCAGTGATGCCCGTCATGCCGCGGCTGGTCATCGACTGGATGTGCCCGCCGGCCACGCTCACAAACGCGCTCCGAATTTGAAAGCCGCTGGAGCGCTCCGCTTTGTGGATGGAGGCCGATACCGCCCCAGACAACGCCTTTACATCGTTGACGACGCCGTTCCTCATGCCCTTGCTCGGCTCGATGCCGAGGCCCACAACGTAAATATCATCGGCGCGCACTTCGCCAACGATCGTGCAAATCTTGTAGGTTCCGATGTCAAGGCCAACAGTAATTATACTCATGAACCGTGCCCTACGATCCCCATTGCTTGGTATAGTACGGATAGTCGGGGTCGGCTACGTTGACTTCCCCGGGTTGGATGCCGCGCGCCACTAAATCCGCGGCAATCGCGCGGTAGATCGCCACTTTTTCCGCGATGTGCTGCCCCGTGCCCAGCCACACCTGCCAGCCGCCCGGGTCAACAAAGCCGAGGCCCTTGGCCGGCTCATAGCGCAGGCGGGTCACAGTCGGAATGAGCGTTTGCACTTGCAGCGCGCCTAGCACCAGCTCCGAGCTGACACGCCCGCGGTCGCTCATCGGCCCCTCGGGCACGAACTGCGAGGCCTGCACGACGACTAGATCTGGCCGATCCACGCGCTGCGCCATGATGCGCCCCTGCACATCGACCCACACCGCCGCTCCCCCCTGCTCCCAGACAAGGGCCGGTTCGCGCTCTTCAACCATGATGTGTACCATCTGCGGCGGCCACGTGATCCGCACGCGCGCATCGGCGATACTCGGCGAGCGCAGCAGGTTCTCGCGCACGGCCTCCGGGTCCACCCAGAAGATGTGCATATTGGCGATATCCGCAAACGCAAACACCTCTTCTTTGGTCAGATACTTCAAGCCGCCCACCGCGATGCTGCGCACGTAGAACACACCCGACGTGTAGAAGAACACGAGCACCAGCGACAGCACGACGATGATCGCCGCGCTCACCCAACGCCAACTAAAGCCCTTGTCACGGGGGGCGATTTGGTTGAGGGCGACTGGTTCGGCGCTGGGTGCGATGCGGCTGTCACGCAGCACACTCGCGTAAGCTGTGCCGCGCTGACGCCGTTCGCGGCGGTTGCGTGTGCCTATCATCCCGCAAGCTCTGTCTGACTAGTCTTTCTCTTCAATCATAGTGTATCGAAGGCACATGTGCAATTCAGTCACCACTCTCCGACGAATTGGATTTCCGGCTCCAGCCAGACGCCGCAGCGCTGCTGTACAACCGCCTGCACGTGCTCGATTAGCGCGCGATAGTCGGCGGCGCGGGTGTGGCCGTCGCTTAGGAAGAAGTTGGCGTGCAGCGGTGAGACCTGCGCCGTGCCGATCTGATACCCCTTGAGGCCACACGCCTCGATGAGCCGCCCTGCGTAGTCGTTGGGGGGGTTCTTAAAGACGCTGCCGAGGCTCGCGCCGGTAGGCTGAGTGCGGCGGCGGTGCGCCGTGTATTCAGCCATGCGCGCGTGGATCGCGTCGGGGGCATCCGCAGCGAAGCGCAGGCGCACGCTCAGCACGAGGAACGGCGCGGGGTGATGCTTGAGCGCGGACGCGCGGTAGCCGAATTGCAGCCGTTCGGCGGGCCATGTCTCAATCGTGCCGTCAGCACGGGCGATGCGCGCCTCTACGACGCTGGCCGCCATGTCCGCGCCGTGCGCGCCCGCGTTGTTCACCAGTGCCCCGCCGAGCGTGCCCGGCACGCCGATGGCCCACTCAAAGCCGCACCAGCCGCGGGCTGCTGCCGCCCGCGCCAGCGCCAGCAGGCCCGTCCCAGCCCGCGCCGTCACTGCGCCTTCTGCTTGCCAGTCGAGGCCTGCCGCGCGGTTGACGATCACCAGCCCGCGCACGCCTGCATCGCTCACGAGGATGTTGGCCCCGCCGCCGATCACGCGGACGGGCAGACCGGCTTGCAGCGCCGCGCAGAACATCTCAACCAGTTGATCGTCCGTCGTGGCGCTGTCGGCCACGAAGAGGTAATCCGCGGGGCCGCCGATGCGCGCCGCAGTGTACTTGCCGATGGGCTGCTGCTGCGGCAGCCCCACTGCGATCTGCGCCCAACTGGCCATCACACCCCCCCCCGCGCCGCGAGGAACTGCTCGCCGATTTGAGGGGCGTCACCCGCGCTCATGATCAAGATTACTGCCGGCGCGGTGACCTCTGCAATTAAGACCTGAGCTGTCGCGTGCAGGTCGCCAGTAGCGCGCGCGTCGGGGTGCTGCATGCGTGCGACTACGTCCCAGCTGTGGACCCGATCCGTGAACGCCTCGCGCGCGGGGAAGATGTCAGTCACTAGCGCATGTTGGGCGCGGTCGAACGCGCGCGCGTACTCGCCGAGCAGCTCCAGTGTGCGCGAGAAGGTGTGCGGCTGCCACACCGCCCACAGCGTATGCTCCGGGTAGCGCTGCCGCGCCGCCTCAATCGTCGTGGCAATCGCCGTCGGGTGGTGTGCGTAGTCGTCGATGACGATCACGCCGTCGGCCTCGCCTTTGACTTCGAAGCGGCGGCCCGTCCCGCGGAAGGTCGCCAGCGCCGCCAGCCCATCGCGCAGCGGCACGCCGTAGGCCGCTGCCGCCAGCGCCGCCCCCAGCGCGTTGAGCGCGTTGTGCTGCCCATAGACCTCCAAGACAGCCTCGGCGGCGGGGGCGTCGCTGTAGAAGACGTCAAACCGCATCTGATCGCCCTCATAGCGCAGATCACGAGCGCGCCACTCGCCCACGCTCAAGCCGTAGGTCACGACCGGCGCAGGGCTAACCGCGGCCAGCCGCCGGGCGTCGCCCTCCGCGCAGACGATGAGCCGACCGTCAGGGTCAAGCTGGCGCACGAACGCCTCAAAGCTGGCGATCATCGCGTCATACGTCGGGAAGAAGTCGGGGTGGTCGTACTCGAGGCTGGTCACGAGCGCCACGTATGGCCGCAGGCCGTGGAACATGTTGTCGTACTCGTCGGCCTCGATGACAAAGGCGCGGCCCGCGCCGTGGCGCGCGTTGTCGCCGGTGTTGGCCAGCACGCCGCCCACGATGTAAGACGGGTCGTGATCCGTCGCGCGCAGGATGTGCGCCAGCATCGCGCTGGTGGTGGTCTTGCCGTGCGTCCCCGCGACGGCCAGCGTCTGCCGCCCGTCGAGCAGCGCCGCCAGCATCTCGGCACGCTTCAAGACAGGCACGCTGCGCTGGCGGGCGGCGCGTACCTCCGGGTTGTCAGAGTGCACTGCCGACGAGATGATGACCGCCTGCGCCGCGCCGATCTGATCTGCTGCGTGCCCGATGAACACCCGCGCCCCGGCCGCCGCCAACTGACGCGTGAGGGCGTTCTCTGCTCGGTCGGAGCCAGTAACGGTGTACCCCTGCTGAAGCATCACACGCGCGATGGCCGACATCCCAAAGCCGCCCACGCCCACAAAGTGCACTGGCTGAGAGAGAGAAAAGCGCATAGGCGGCTACAGCACGACAAAGACGATGAACAGGATCACGATCACGATCACCGCCAGCAGGTCGCCGGTTCCGCTGGCGCCGCCGCCCATCAACACCAGCGGGATCGCGTTGACGTTCTGCGCGCTTGGGCTGTTGACGGCAGGCGCGGAGATGAACTGCTGGAAGGGGTATTCGTTGATGTCTAGCAGATACCAGATGCCCCCCCCCAACAGGTAACCGTTCAAAAAGCCGACCACCGCGCCGAGCACCCCCGCGCCGAGGTTGTTGCGCGCACGTGCCTGCACCCCGCGCAGCTCACGGTTTTGATAGACGGTGAAGGTGATGAACAGCAGGATGGCCAGCTCGATCAAGAAGATCTGCTCGCGCGGCAGCGTGAAGAACAACAACCCGCGCGTGGCGTTGTCGAACTGCAAGATGGCAAACATTGCCAGCAGCAGCCCGCCCGTCGCCACCAGTTCTTGGTTCCACCCGCGCAGAAAGCCGATGATGCCGAACCCCAGCGCGAAAATCCACATCATCGAGTAGAGTTCAACCATGCGCGTCCCTCCTCTAGATCAACGCTAGAACGACGATGAACAGCGCCACCACCGCCAGCGACAGCAAATCGCCGTTGGTTCCGTTGTTCGTCAGCACGTAGAGCGGCAAGTTGGCGATGGCCGAGGCGCTGGCTGTGCCCGGCGGCGGAGCGACGATGTAGGGCGCAAGCGGGTACTGCCCGTTGGGCAGGCGGTTGATGTCCAGCAGATACCAGATCGTGCCGCCGATGAGGTAGCCGTTGGCAAAGCCCACCAGCGCCCCCAGCGCGCGCGTCTGCAGCGGATCGCGGTTGTCTTGGCGCTGCCCCGCTTGGCGACCGATGCGGTC